>JANNGZ010000060.1:0-4272 GCA_031404155.1 Burkholderiales bacterium | reverse complement strand
GTGCTGGTCGCGTCGATGGGTTGGATCGGGCCCCTGCCGCCTTCGGCGAAGTTCGTCTTGAATCTGGGCCCGATGGCGCTGAGCTGGGTGGGCCTGGCGTGCCTGTTCTACTTCGTTCCGAACACCAAGGTGCGGCGGCGCGATGCGATCGCGGGTGGCTTGATCGCCAGCGTCGCGCTCGAGTTGGGCAAGCGCGGCTTCGCCACCTACCTGATCAAGATCCCGACCTACAAGGCCGTGTACGGCGCCTTCGCCGTGTTCCCGGTGTTCTTGCTGTGGGTGTACTTCTCATGGCTGGTGACGCTGGCTGCTGCGCTCATCGCCGCCAACTTGAGCCGCGGCGCCGCATCGAGGTCTCCTGCACGGCGTTAAGCCGTCACCCACGACGGGCGCCGCCCGTCGCATGCAACCGCGACTTCAACGCGATGCTGGCCTGGTGGCGCCAGTACAAGGAGGCCGAGCACCTGGCGCTCCAGACCAGGGCTCGAGAGGCGGATGTCCGCAGCGCGGCGATCAAGCAGCCCTTAAGCCGGCCCACTGCCTTAACGGCGACGCTCCTGCCGCCAGGCCGCGAAGTCGACGCGGCTGTGTTCTTCGGTCGGCGGGTAGAGGCCGAGGATCGAGCGGCCCTCCATCACCTTTTCCTGCACGAAGTCCTCGAACGCGGTCATCTCCACCGCCTCGGCGGCGACCTCGTCGGCCAGGTGCGCTGGGATCACCACCACACCCTCGGCGTCGCCGACGATCACGTCGCCGGGGAACACCGGCGCGTCGCCGCAGCCGATCGGCACGTTGATATCGATCGCCTGGTGCACCGTGAGGTTGGTGGGTGCCGCGGGGCGCTGGTGGTACGCGGGGAACGGCAGCTTGGCGATCTCGGGGCTGTCGCGAAAGCCGCCGTCGCTGACCACGCCGGCCACGCCGCGTTTCATCAGCCGCGAGACCAAAATGCCGCCGGCCGACGCGGCGCGGGCGTCCTTGCGGCTGTCGATCACGAACACCGCGCCGGGCGGGCATTCTTCAACCGCCTTCCGCTGCGGGTGCTCGCGGTTCTTGAACACCTCGATCGTGTTCAGGTCTTCACGCGCGGGCATGTAGCGCAGCGTGAAAGCCTCGCCGACCATGTTCGGCAGGTTCGGGTTGAGCGGCCGCACGTCCTGGATGTACTGGTGGTGCAGGCCACGTTTGAAGAGTGCGGTGCACAGCGTGGCCGTGCTCACGCCCATCAGTTGTTGTCGGGTGCTCGGGTTCATCGTGGACGGTCCTTCTGGCAGGCGCTTTGGCGCGTGATCGATCAGTCGTTGGCGGGTGCCGGCGCGGGCGCAGCGGCACACCCAGGCGGCGCGTGAAGCACCCTAGAGGTTGCCCTCCAACTGCGCCCCCGCCCGCTGGATCACGCTCGACCAGCGTTTGCCCTCACGAACCAGAAAGTCGGTGGTCTCCTGCGGCGACGAGGTCATCACCTCGGCACCGGATGCGGCCAGCCGCGCGCGCAGGTCGGGGGTGCGGATCACCTGGATCAGCGCAGCGGCGAGGCGCTCGGCCACGGCCTTGGGCATCGTCGAGGGGATCGCGATGCCCTGGTAAGTGCCCGATTCGAAATCCTTCACGCCTTGCTCGGCAATCGTCGGCGCATCGGACAGCAAGGCCATGCGGGTGCGCTTTGAAATGCCGATCAGCTTCAAGCGCCCGGCCTGCACCAGCGGCAGCGTGGCCAGCATGCCGTTGAGCACGATCTGGGTGTTGCCGGCGGCCACGTCGGCAATCGACTGCGCGCCGCCGCGGAAGGGCACATGCTGCCACTTCATGCCGGTGGCCAGCGCAATCTCGACGATGCCCAGGTGGTTGGCCGAGCCGATACCCGACGAGGCGGCATTGATCGGCTTGGTTTTCGAGTACGCCACCATCTCGGCCACGGTACTGAAGGGCAGGCTGGGCGTGGCCGCGAGGATGTGCGGCGAATAGGCCAGCATCGTGGCGCCGCGCAATTGCTCCTGTTTGTAGGGCAGCGCCTTGTCCATCACCGCGTTGATCGCCAGCGAGCTCATGTCCGACAGCAGCATCGTGTGCTCGTCGGTCGCGGTGGCCACCGCGGCGGCGCCGATCGCACCGTTGGCGCCGGTCTTGTGTTCCACGATCACATTGGTGTTCAGCAGATCGCCGAGCGGCTTGCCGATCAAACGCGCGATCACATCCGAGGTGCCGCCGGGCGGGAAGGGCACGATGATCTTCAGCGGCTTGTCGGGCCACGCGGCCCAGGCCGGCAGGCCCAGGCTGGCGGCGGCCAGCGCGGCGCTCGATTGCAGGAAATGGCGGCGTTGGGTCATCTGATGTCTCCAGGGCTGAACTAGAAAATCACCGGCTCGGGCACCGGGGCGCCGAAACTCGTTTCGAGGAAATCAAAGTCGCAGCCTTCGTTGGCTTGCAGGATGTGGCGGCCGAAGAGCCAGCCGTAGCCGCGCTCGTAGCGTGGTGGCGGCGGCGCCCACGCGGCCTTGCGGCGGGCGAGTTCTTCATCGCTCACGTTCAAGTGGATGCGCCGCGCCGGCACGTCCACGCTGATCGTGTCGCCGGTTTTCACCAGCGCCAGCGGGCCGCCGACAAAAGCCTCGGGCGAGCAGTGCAGCAGGCAGCCGCCATAGCTGGTGCCGCTCATGCGCGCGTCGGAGAGGCGCAGCATGTCGCTGACGCCCGCCTTGAGCAGCTTGGTCGGTATCGGCAGCATCCCCCACTCGGGCATGCCGGCACCCTTGGGGCCGGCGTAACGCAGCACCAGGATGTGGTCGCCGGTCACGTCCAGCGCGGGGTCGTCGATCGCGGCTTTGAGCGCCGGGTAGTCGTCGAACACCAGCGCCGGGCCGGCGTGTTGCAGCAGGTGCGGGGCGCAGGCGCTGGGTTTGATGACGACACCGTCGGGCGCGAGGTTGCCGCGCAGCACCGCCAGCGCGCCTTCGGCATAGATCGGGTTGTTCAGCGGCCGGATCACGTCGTCGCTGTAAACCTCGGCATTGGCGATGTTCTCGCCGATCGTGTGGCCGTTGACCGTGAGCGCGTTCAATTGCAGGTGGGCTTCGATGCGCTTGAGCATCGCGGGCAAGCCACCGGCGTAATAAAAATCCTCCATCAGGTAGGTGTCGCCGCTGGGCCGGATGTTGGCGATCACCGGCACCTTGCGGCTCGCCGCATCGAAGTCGTCGAGCGTCACCGGGTGGCCAGCGCGGCGCGACATCGCGATCAGGTGAACGATCGCATTGGTCGAGCAGCCCATCGCCATCGCACAGGCGATGCCGTTGTCGAAGTTCGCGCGGGTGAGCATCTTTGCGGGGGTGAGGTCGGCCCAGACCATCTCGACGATGCGGCGCCCACATTCGGCGCTCATGCGGATGTGGTTGGCGTCGGCGGCGGGGATCGAGCTCGCGCCGGGCAGCGCCAAGCCCACCGCCTCGGCAATGCCCATCATCGTCGCCGCGGTGCCCATCGTCATGCAGGTGCCATGGCTGCGCGCGATGCCGGCTTCCATCTCCTGCCAGGCCTCGTCGCTTAACCGTCCGGCGCGGCGCTCGTCCCAGTACTTGAAAGCGTCGGAACCCGAGCCGAGCACCTGGCCCTTCCAGTTGCCGCGCAGCATCGGCCCGGCGGGCAGGTAGATGAAGGGCAGGCCCATGCTCAGGGCACCCATGGTCAGGCCCGGCGTGGTCTTGTCGCAGCCGCCCATCAGCACCGCGCCGTCGACCGGGTGCGAGCGCAGCAGCTCTTCGGTTTCCATCGCCAGGAAGTTGCGGTAGAGCATCGTGGTCGGCTTGACCATCGACTCGCTCAAGGAGATCGCCGGCAGCTCGAGCGGGAAACCGCCGGCCTGCAAGACACCGCGCTTGACATCGTCCACCCGCTGCTTGAAGTGCGAATGGCACTGGTTGGCGTCGCTCCAGGTGTTCACGATCGCGATCACCGGCTTGCCCTTCCAGTCCTCGGGCGCGTAGCCCATCTGCATCACCCGCGAGCGGTGGCCGAAGGAGCGGAAGTCGTCGGGGGCGAACCAGCGCGCGCTGCGCAGTTGACCCGCTGATTTTCTGGTTGTCGTGTCGGCGCTCATCGTTTCATTCCCAACGCAGGTGGTAACCGCGGCCCGCATAGTCGAAACCGACCAGCTCGCCGATGTGCTGGCCGCGCACGAGCGGCAGCTCCTGGGTGTCGCGCACCGCCGGCGCGGCATAGTAGGCGCGGATCTCCTGGATCAGCCCGCTGCTCTCGTCGAACACATACCACTCGTCG
>JANNGZ010000059.1:0-3184 GCA_031404155.1 Burkholderiales bacterium | reverse complement strand
GGCCAAGGCAAAAGCCGTTGAACGCCCTCTAGGCTCAGCGTTGCGTGACGAACAAATCGTATTAGGGCCTTTCTTTTGGTTCCTTTTCTTTGGCCCGACAAAGAAAAGGAACTCGGCCCGCCCGGCCGAATTCCGGGCGCCACACAAACACGGTCTACGCACATCACCACGCGAAGCGGCACGCGAACTCCCGCCACCGCACCCGCAGGGTCCGCCAACCACAAGGCAGGCAAGAACAAGCAAGCTCATGCCGAGCTCCTGGCCGCCGCGACCACCGCAGAACATACCGACCCGATCGACCCCGCCCCCATCACAATCACCACATCCCCCCCCACCGCGTGCGCAAGAATCGCCTCCGGCAGCTCGGCCACATCGTCGACAAACACCGGATCGACCTTCCCCGCCACCCGCAGCGCACGAACCAAGGACCGACCATCCGCCGCCACGATCGGCGCTTCGCCCGCGGCATAGACCTCGGCCAACAACACCAGGTCCGCGGTGCCCATCACGGCCACAAAATCCTCGAAACAATCGCGGGTGCGGGTGTAGCGGTGCGGCTGGAACGCGAGCACCAGGCGCCGCCCGGGGAAAGCCCCGCGCGCGGCCGCGACCACCGCGGCCATTTCCACCGGGTGGTGGCCGTAGTCGTCGATCAATGCAAACGTGGCACCGCCGGCGTCGCCCGCGCGCGCCGCCACGTCGCCATAACGCTCGAAGCGCCGCCCGACACCGCCGAACTTGGCCAGCGCCGCGACGATCGGGGCGTCCGGCAGTTGCAGCTCGGTGGCCACCGCGATCGCGGCGAGCGCATTGCGCACGTTGTGCTCGCCGGGCAGGTTCAGGGTCACCTCCAGGTCGGGCATGCGCTCGCCGTTGCGGCGCTGCACCGTGAAGCGCATCTGCCCGCCGACCAGGGCCTGGAGGTTCACCGCACGCACCTGCATCTCCTCGCCGAGGCCGTAGGTGACGATCGGACGCGAGACCATCGGCATGATCGAGCGCACACCCGCGTCGTCGCCGCAGACCACCGCGGCACCGTAGAACGGCATCCTGTGCAGGAAGTCGACGAACGCGGCCTTCAGGCGCGCGAAGTCGTGGCCGTAGGTGTCCATGTGGTCCATGTCGATGTTGGTCACCACGGACAACATCGGCAGCAGGTTGAGGAACGACGCGTCGCTCTCGTCGGCCTCGACCACGATGTACTCACCCGCGCCGAGCGCGGAATTGGCGCCCGCGCTTTGCAGCTTGCCGCCGATGACGAAGGTCGGGTCCAGGCCGGCTTCGGCCAGCACGCTGGTGACCAGCGAAGTGGTGGTGGTCTTGCCATGCGTGCCGGCGATCGCGATGCCACGTTTCAGGCGCATCAGCTCGGCCAGCATCTCCGCACGCGGCACCACCGGCACCCGCGCCGCACGCGCTGCGATCACCTCGGGGTTGTCGCCCTTCACCGCGGTGGAGGTGACCACCGCGCCCGCACCCTCGATCTGCGTCGCGTCATGGCCGATGAAGACCGTGACCCCGAGGGTTTGCAGGCGCCGCGTCACCGCGCTCGGGTGCGCGTCCGAACCCGACACGGTGTAGCCCAGGTTGTGCAGGATCTCGGCGATGCCGCTCATGCCGGCGCCGCCGACGCCGACGAAGTGGATATGGCTGATCGCGTGCTTCATCGGGCGACCTCCACGCAGCACCAAGCCTTCGTCGGCACTTGTTCGTGCTCGACGAAGTGGAGGCGGCTGATCGCGTGTTTCATCGGGCCACCTCCACGCAGCACCAAGCCTTCGTCGGCACTTGTTCGTGCTCGACGAAATGGATATGGCTGATCGGATGTTTCATGGCCGGCTCACCAGCCTTTCGATCTCGTCGGCCACGCGCGCTGCGGCGCGCGGGCGCGACAGGGCGCGGGCCTTCTGCGCGATCGCGGTCAGCTTCTCGCGGTCGAGGCTGCCGAGCAGCTCGGCCAGGCGCGCCGGGTTCAGTTCGGCTTGCGGCAGGTGCAGCGCCGCGCCGTGCTGCGCCATGAAGGCCGCGTTGTCGCGCTGATGCGATGTGGTGCTCACGATCAGCGGCACCAGGATGCTCGGCACACCGGCGGCGCAGAGCTCGCTCACGGTCACCGCACCGGCGCGGCAGACGATCAGGTCGCAGGCGTTCAGTTGCGCCGCCATGTCGTCGATGAAGGGCAGCACTTCGGCATCGCCTTTCTCACCCTCGGGGTCGAGGCCGGCGGCACGATAAAGCGCCTTCACCGCGTCGCGGTTGAGCGCGCCGGTCTGGTGGGTGACATGCGGCCGCTGCGCCGGCGGCATCAAGGCCAGCGCCTGTGGCAGCGCCTCGTTGAGCGCGTTGGCACCCAGGCTGCCACCGACCACGAGCAGCCGCAGCGGCCCGTCGCGACCGGCCATGCGCTCGGCGGGCTCGGGCAGCGCTTCGATCTCGGCGCGCACCGGGTTGCCGGTGACGATGGCATGTTTCACCGACGCCGCCGCGGCGCCGTCGAAGCCAAACGCGACCCGGTCGGCCACCGGCAGCAAGGCCTTGTTGGACAGCAGCAGCGACGCGTCGGCGTTGACCAGCATCAGCGGCTTGTTCAGCAGCGAGGCCATCAGGCCGCCGGGGAAACACACATACCCGCCCATGCCGAGCACCGCGTCGGCCTGACGTTGCCTGAAGATGCCGATGCAGTCCCACATCGCCTTGAGCATGCGCAGCCCGCCGGTGGCGGCGTGCAGCAAGCCCTTGCCGCGCAGGCCGCTGAAGCTCAGCGCGTCGAGGTGGATGCCGGCCGGCGGCACGAGCTTGTTTTCCATGCCGGTGCGGGTGCCGAGCCAGCTCACCGTCCAGCCTCGGGAGCGCATTTCGCTGGCGACGGCGAGGCCGGGGATGACATGGCCTCCTGTGCCTGCGGCCATGATGACGAGGTGGTGGGTCATGCGTTGCGCGCGGCCTGGGAGTCGACCGAGTGATCGAGGTGCCGCTGTCGCGTGGTGTTGTGCCGCTGTCGCGTGGTGTGTTGCCGCTGTCGCGTGGTGATGTGCGAAGACCGTGTTAGTGCGGCGCCCGGATTTCGCCCGGGCGCGGCGACTTCCTTTTCTTTGTCGGGCCAAAGAAAAGGAAGCAAAAGAAAGGCCCCAATACGATTTGCGATTCGTTGGCTTGGGCGCTCCTGCCCGTTCAACGGGCAGGG
>JANNGZ010000058.1:0-1520 GCA_031404155.1 Burkholderiales bacterium | reverse complement strand
CGACGCGATCTACCTCGACCTGCATGGCGCGGCGGCGGCCGAACATGCCGACGACAGCGAGGGTGAGTTGTTGGCGCGGCTGCGTGCGCTGGTCGGGCCGACCATCCCGATCGTCGCCAGCCTGGACCTGCATGCCAACGTTACCCACCGCATGCTGCGCGAAGCCGACGCGCTGGTCTCGTACCGCACCTACCCGCATGTGGACATGGCAGCCACCGGCGAGCTGGCCGCCGAGCTGCTGGCGCGGCGCTTGCACGCCGGCGCCAAAGCGCCGATGCATGCGCGGCGTCTGCCTTTCCTCATCCCGCTCAACGGCCAAAGCACCTGGCTGGAGCCGGCGAAGACGCTGTACGAGGAACTGGTGCAGATCGACCGCGAGCTCGGCACCACGCTGAGCTTCTGCATGGGCTTCCCGGCGGCCGACTTCGACGAATGTGCGCCGATGGTCTGGGGCCATGGCGAGCGGGCGCAGGCCGCGGTCGAGCGCTTCTACAAAAGCGCTAGCGAGCCGACGCAGTGGCGGCTGGACATCGTCGGCGCGCGCGAGGCGGTGACGCAGGCGATGGCACTGGCAGAAGTCGCATCGAAGCCCGTGGTCATCGCCGATACGCAGGACAACCCCGGCGCCGGTGGCGACAGCAACACCACCGGCATGCTGCATGCATTGCTCGCGCAGGGCGCGGGCCGCAAGTTCCCCGGCCAGGTGGCGCTCGGCCTGCTGTACGACGCGGCGGCGGGCCGCGCCGCGATCGAGGCCGGCGTCGGTGCAGAGATCGAGATCAGCCTCGGCACCGCGGTGCCCACCTTCACCGGCCAACACAGCGACCCGCCGTTGCGCGGGCGCTTCAAGGTGCTCGGCGTGAGCGACGGCGTCTGCACGCTCACCGGCCCGATGATGACCGGCCTGACGGTGCGCCTCGGGCCGAGCGCCTGCCTGGAAATCGACGGCATTCGCATTGCGGTGGTGGGCGGCAAGAAGCAGTTGCTCGACCGCGAGCTGCTGCGCATGGTCGGCATCCACACTGAGCAGATGCGCATCGTGGTGGTGAAAAGCTCGAACCACTTCCGCGCCGATTTCCAGCCGCACGCCAGCCATGTGATCGTGGCCAAAGCCGCCGGCCCGATGGCGGCCGACCCGGCGGATTTGCCGTGGAAGAAGTTGCCGGATTCGATACGGCGCCGGCCTTGATTTTTGGCGGGCTCGGCCTGGCTCTGGCCCGAGCGCGGGCCTTGTTCCTTCTCGAATTCAAAGACTCAAATTCGGTTCTGCGCATGACGGTATTGCGTGCGCGAAGCCGCCTGCGGCGCTGTGCTCCGCTCCTGTCCCCCGATGCCGCCCTGCGGCCGGCATCTCCTCCTTTACCTCGCTGCGCACAGCGCCACAGCCGGCTTCGCTCAGGCCGCCGCGGTGGCGCCTCGCATCTCCGAAACGCGCCGCAACGGTGGACAGCCGAGGAGGGCGGGTGACCGGCGCAGTGAAGTAAAGAAGGAGGGCGGGCGCAGCCCGACCGGGTGACATG
>JANNGZ010000057.1:0-2894 GCA_031404155.1 Burkholderiales bacterium | reverse complement strand
GCGAGTTCAAGCACCGCGCCGTCGCCCGCGATGAAGGCGGCCCGCACCTCGGCGTGCGGCTGAAGCGCCTGCACGCAGCGGCGGTACTGCTGCAACTGCTCGCGGTAGGCCGCCACCGCGTCGGGGTGCTGCCCGATCTTGTAGTCCAGCACCCACCATTCGCCGCTGGCCAACTGCACCAGGCGGTCGATGCGAAGCACGGTGCCGCCGTTGCCGGCCATCGCGACTTCGTTGCCTTGCCATCTCAACTGCTCGCCGTCGAAGAAGCGGCTGGCGTCGGCACCGTCGAGCACCTGTGCCATCAGCGCCAACACCGCCCGCGCGTCGACATCGAAGGCCGCGGCCGCGGCGGCGGCCAGGTCCGCGCGCGAGGCCGCAGTGTGGCCGGCGGTGGCCCATTCGAGGCCACGGTGCACCGCTTGGCCGAGACGCGAATTGGCATCGTTGACTGCGCCTGGGGCAAGCGCTGCCTCGGCAACCTCGACGGCCGCTTCTGCCGCTGGTTGCGGCAGGATTGCCGCGATCACCGACAACGCGGCAGTCGTTGTCAGTTCCGGCAATTGCGGCAACTCGAAAGCGGACGACACATCGGCTTCGGGCAGGCAGCTCGCGGGCTGCCACGTCCCCACCAGCGGCTCCACCCGTTGCCACCAGGAGCGGCCGCCGGCGCCCGCACGCGGCGGCGTGCGGCTGAACACCAGGCGCTCACGAGCGCGGGTCATGGCCACATACAGGCCGTTGAGCTCCTCGCGCCCGCGTGCCGCGGTTTCGCGGGCCATCAGCCCGCCGAGCGGCCGCGGCACCCGCGCTTCGCTCTCGACAAACGCCACCCGCGCCGGCCACGCCAGTTGCACCGGCCAGTCGACCAGCAACGTGCTGCCCGGCGGGTTGCGGCGCTCGGGCTCGCTGTCCATCACGAACACGGCGCGCGCCTCCAGGCCCTTGGCACCATGCACCGTGAGCAGCTGCACCACGCCCTTGCGCTGCGGCACGCTGATCTTCAGGGCCCGCTGGCGTAGCGCGCGCACGAAGTTGTACGGCGTGGCATAGCGCCCGCCGTCGAGCTGCATGGCCTGCGCGAGCAAGGCGTTGACCGCGTCGAAGGCATCGGCGCGGCGGTCGGCCGGTACCACCGCGGCCAGCCGCGCCATCAGGTCGCTTTCGTGGACGATGCGGTCGAGCAGGTCGTGCGGTGGCAATTCGCGCGACGCCTTGGCCCAGCCGACGAGCAGGCCTTGGGCACGGGCCAGTGCCGCGCTGAGCTGGTGGGTGGGCGTGCCGAGCAGGTGGTCCCACCAGGCGGCACGTCCGCTCTTGCCCTCGCGCCTGATCCCGCGCTTGTCTTCAGGCTCGTCTTCAGGCTCGTATTCAGGCTCGTCTTCGGGCTCACTTTCGCGCTCGTCCTCGCGTTCGCCCTTGTGCCCGATCGGCCGCCGACTCCCCCGCGCTCGTCGCGCCAGCCAGATCAGGTCCTGATCGTCGGCCCCGAACAGCGGCGAGCGCAGGGCGTGGGCCAGCGACAGGTCGTGCCCGGGCGAGGCGAGCACATCGAGCAAGGCGACCAGGTCGCGCACCTCCGGCTGTTGCGCGAGCCGGTTGTCCTCGGGCGCGGTGAACGGCAGGTGCAAGGCGCGCAGGGCTTCGGCCGCCAGGCGCAGCGACGCGCGCTTGCGGCACAGCACCAGCACGTCCCCGGGGTCGAAGCCTTCGCCGCGCACCAGCGCGTTCACCGCGGCGGCCACCGCGCGTGCTTCATGCTCGCGCAGCACCGCGTCGGGCGCGCGCCGGGGCGTGGTGATGGAGTTGCGCCAGGCCAGCGCCCATACCGCACCCGCGGCAGGGCTGTCGTCGGTGGACGCCGCGCGCTTGTTCGGCGGGCGCTGCACCGCCTCCAGCGCCAGCACCGCGCCGGCCGGGGACGCATCGACCTCGGTGCTGTGCGGCCGGAAGCCGGCGAAGGCGCCTTCCTGGTGGGCGTCGCCGAACACCTCATTGACCGCGCCGAGCACCGCGCTGGCATTGCGCCGCGTGTGGTCGCATTCGAGCACCTGGCCTCTCAGCGCCTGCACCACAAACTCGCGCGCGGCGCTGAACACCAGCGGCTCGGCGCGGCGGAAGCGGTAGATGCTCTGTTTGGGGTCGCCGACGATGAACAGCGACGGGGTTCGCGCACCGCCCCCCGCGCCGCCGTAGCCCGAGAGCCAGCCGTGCAGCGCGTGCCATTGCAGCGGGCTGGTGTCCTGGAACTCGTCGATCAGCACATGCGCGAGCCGTGCGTCCAGGCGCTCCTGCACCCAGCCGGAGATTGCCGAGTCACCGAGCATCACCTGCGCAGCGCTCTCCAGGTCGGCCATGTCAACCAGGCCGCGAATGCGCTTCAGCGCGCTGTACTCGGCGAGCAGCACGCGCGCCAGGCGCACCATGGCCTGGTGGTCTTCGTGCGCTTGCTGCTGGTGGATCGCCGCCTTCAGCGCCACCAGTTCGTCGCTCAGTTCAGCCAGCGCCGGAGCGTTGCCGAGCTGTTTGCGCGGCTCGTCTTTCTGGGTGAACAGGGCGTGCCACAGCGCATCGAAACGTGATTTCGTGTCCGTGACTGCGAGCGCGTGGAGGAGGCCCTGCGCCACAGCAACCGCCCTGCTCTTGCCTGATGTGCCGAGCGCCTTCGCCAGCACCGTGCAACGCTCGGTGAAGGCGGGCAGCCGCAAATGTGCCAAGGGTTCCGCGCCGAAGCCTGGCCAATGGAGCGCCGCCGGGTCGACCGTTCCCGAAAGCACGCCGGCGCCGTCGGCGAGTTGAATCTCGATGCGCTTGTCCCAGGCCGTTTCGAGCCACAGGCGCAGCTTGTGGCGGCCATGGCGTTCGGCGAGCTGGCGGTAGTCGGCCTCCCAGGCCGG
>JANNGZ010000056.1:0-18013 GCA_031404155.1 Burkholderiales bacterium | reverse complement strand
GGATGACGACCCGATTCGCAAGGCCTGCCAAGACATGAACGCACCACTTCTGCTCGAGCCTGTCGCTGTACCTGCACTGCCTCTTCCAGCGCAAGCCGGCCACGACGCCGCCAACCCCGCGCAGCGCCTGCGCGAGATTCCCTACAACTACACCTCGTTTTCCGACCGCGAGATCGTGCTGCGCCTGCTCGGGCCGCGCGCCTGGCAGCTGCTGGACAGCTTGCGCGCGGAACGCCGCACTGGCCGTTCGGCGCGCATGTTGTATGAAGTGTTGGGCGACATCTGGGTGGTGCAACGCAACCCCTACCTGGAAGAGGACCTGCTCGACAACCCGAAACGGCGCGCGCTGCTCATCGAAGCGCTGCAGCACCGGTTGAACGAGGTCGAACTGCGGCGCCAGCCCGACGCCGCGGCGGCGGGGTCGGCGGTGCCGTCGCGCGATGCCCATGTCGGCGAGTTGCTGACGCAGGCGCGCAACGCGGTGCAGCGTTTTTCCGATCACTTTCGGCAGGTCTGGGATCTGCGCCAACGTGCGCGCAAGTTGCTGGGAAAACGCACCGCCCACGACAACATCAAGTTCGACGGCCTGTCGCGTGTCTCGCATGTCACCGACGCCACCGACTGGCGCGTCGAGTACCCCTTCGTCGTGCTCACCCCCGACACTGAAGCCGAGATGGCCGGCCTGGTGGCGGCCTGCATCGAGCTGGGCCTGACCATCATCCCGCGCGGCGGTGGCACGGGTTATACCGGCGGCGCCATTCCGCTGAGCTGGAAAAGCGCGGTCATCAACACCGAAAAGCTCGAAGCCATGAGCGAGGTCGAGATGATCTCGTTGCCGGGGGTTGATCGACCCGTGGCCACGGTGTGGAGCGAGGCCGGCGTGGTCACGCAGCGTGTCGCCGACGCGGCCGAACGTGCCGGCTTTGTCTTCGCGGTCGACCCGACCTCGGCCGAGGCCAGCTGCATCGGCGGCAACATTGCCATGAACGCCGGCGGCAAGAAGGCCGTGCTGTGGGGCACCGCGCTGGACAACCTGGTGTCGTGGCGCATGGTCACGCCCGACGCCAAGTGGCTCGAAGTGGCGCGGCTGAACCACAACCTGGGCAAGATCCACGATGTCGAAGTGGCCAGCTTCGAGCTGCGCTGGTTCGATGCCACCGGCAAGGTGCTTGAGCGCAGCGAACGCCTCGACATCCCAGGCAGCACCTTCCGCAAGGAAGGCCTGGGCAAGGACGTCACCGACAAGTTTCTGGCCGGGTTGCCCGGCGTGCAGAAAGAGGGCTGCGACGGCCTGATCACCTCGGCGCGCTGGGTCGTGCACCGCATGCCGGCCCATGTGCGCACGGTGTGCCTGGAATTTTTCGGCCACGCCCGCGACGCGGTGCCGTCGATCGTCGAGATCCGCGACTTCATGTTCGCCGAAGCGGCACGCGGCGGTGCCATCCTGGCCGGCCTGGAACATCTGGACCAGCGCTATCTCAAGGCCGTGGGTTATGCCACCAAGAGCAAACGTGCCGGCCTGGGCGGCGCTGGCGGCACGGGCGGCACCGGCGGCAGTTCAGGCCTGCCGAAGATGGCGCTGTTCGGCGACATCGTCGGTGACGACGCCGATGTGGTGGCGCGCGCCACCAGCGAGGTCGTGCGCAACGCCAACAGCCGCTCGGGTGTAGGTTTTGTCGCGGTCAGTGCCGATGCACGCAAGACCTTCTGGCTCGACCGCAAGCGCACTGCGGCGATTGCCAAGCACACCAACGCCTTCAAGGTGAATGAAGACGTGGTCATCCCGCTGCCGCGCATGGCCGAATACACCGACGGCATCGAGCGCATCAACATCGAACTGAGCCTGCGCAACAAGCTGCAACTGATCGGCCGCCTGGAAGATTTCTTCAGCTTCGGCGCGCTGCCGGTGGGCCAGGGTGACGATGCGCTGGACATCCCGCGCAGCGAGCTCATCGGCGACCGCACCCAGCAAGCGCTGCACCTGCTGCGCGAAGTGCGCGCGCTGTGGTCGCATTGGCTCGCCGAACTCGATGTCGTGCAGGGCGACAGCGGGCGCAGCATCTTCGAGCTGCTGCAGGACCACAGCCTGCGCGCGTCATGGAAGACGCAGCTGCTGGAGCCCATGCGCAGCCTGTTCTCGGGCGCGGCCTTTCCCGCCGTGCTCGAAGCCTGCAAGCGCATCCACCAGCAGGTGCTGCACGGCAGGGTCTGGATTGCGCTGCACATGCATGCCGGCGACGGCAACGTGCACACCAATATCCCGGTGAACAGCGACGACTACCAGATGTTGCAGACCGCCCACGAAGCGGTGGGCCGCATCATGGCGCTGGCGCGGCGGCTCGGCGGTGTGATCTCGGGCGAGCACGGCATCGGCATCACCAAGCTCGAATACCTGACCGACGATGAGCTGCGCGGCTTCGCCGACTACAAGTCGCGCATCGACCCCGAGGGCCGCTTCAACAAGGGCAAGCTGCTGCGGGGGGCGATCGCCGACGACGCCCACGCAGCGGACCTGAGCCATGCCTACACACCGAGCTTCGGCCTGATGGGGCATGAGTCGCTGATCATGCAGCAGAGCGATATCGGCGCCATCAGCGACAGCATCAAGGACTGCCTGCGCTGCGGCAAGTGCAAACCGGTGTGCGCGACGCATGTGCCGCGCGCCAATTTGCTGTACAGCCCGCGCAACAAGATCCTGGCCACGTCGTTGCTCGTCGAAGCTTTCCTGTACGAGGAGCAGACACGCCGCGGCGTCAGCCTGAAACACTGGGAAGAATTCGAGGACGTCGCCGACCACTGCACCGTGTGCCACAAGTGCTTGAGCCCGTGCCCGGTGGACATCGACTTCGGCGAGGTGTCGATGAACATGCGCAACTTGCTGCGCAAGATGGGCCAGAAGAGTTTCAGGCCGGGCAACGCAGCGGCCATGTTGATGCTCAATGCCACCAGCCCGCAGACCATCAAGCTGGTGCGTGCCGGCATGGTCGGCCTGGGCTTCAAGGTGCAGCGCCTGGCGCATGACCTGCTGAAGCGCGCGGCGCGCAAACAAAGCGCGGCGCCGCCGGCCAGCGTGGGCAGCGCGCCGATGAAGGAACAGGTGATTCACTTCATCAACAAGAAGCTGCCGAGCGGGCTGCCCAAGCGCACCGCGCGTGCGCTGCTCGACATCGAAGACAAGAACTACGTGCCGATCATCCGCAACCCGGCGCAGACCTCGGCCGAGTCGGAAGCGGTGTTCTATTTCCCGGGCTGCGGCTCGGAGCGGCTGTTTTCGCAGGTTGGTCTGGCGACCCAGGCGATGTTGTGGCACGCCGGCGTGCAGACCGTGCTGCCGCCGGGCTACCTGTGCTGTGGCTACCCGCAGCGCGGCTCGGGTCAGTTCGACAAGGCCGACAAGATCATCACCGACAACCGCGTGCTCTTCCATCGCGTGGCCAACACGCTGAACTACCTGGACATCAAGACCGTGGTGGTCTCCTGCGGCACCTGCTACGACCAGCTGCAGGGCTACAAGTTCGAAGACATCTTTCCCGGTTGCCGCATCGTCGACATCCACGAGTACCTGCTGGAAAAGGGCATCACGCTGCCGGCGGCGCAGCAGGGCGGCTACCTCTACCACGACCCCTGCCACAGCCCGATGAAACTTCAGGAGCCGATGAAGACCGTGAAGGCGCTGGTGGGGGAGAACGTGCTCGAGAGCGAACGCTGTTGCGGCGAGAGCGGCACGCTCGGCGTGACCCGCCCCGACATCTCGACGCAGGTGCGCTTCCGCAAGGAAGAAGAGCTGCGCGGGGACGCCGACGCGCTGCGCAGCCTGGCGGCGCTGCCGCCGAAGTCCGACATCAAGATTCTCACCAGCTGCCCGAGCTGCCTTCAGGGCCTGAGCCGCTACGGCAACGACCTGGACAATGGTTTGCTCGAAGCCGACTACATCGTGGTCGAAATGGCCAACAAGCTGCTCGGCGCGCAGTGGATGCCGGAGTACGTGGCGCGCGCGAACGCGGGCGGCATCGAGCGGGTGCTGGTCTGAGACTCCAGCGTCGGCGGTCGGGCGCTCAGGCCGGGCCGTTGACGATGCGCGCCGGAATGCCCACCGCCACCGCGCCGTCTGGCAGGTCGATCAGCACCACCGCGTTGGCGCCAATGCGCACATGGTTGCCGATGCGCACCGGGCCGAGCACTTTGGCGCCGGCACCGATGTCGACATGGCCGCCGATCGTGGGCGCGCGATGGTCTACCGCTCCCAGCGTGACCTGCTGGAAAAGCAAGCAGTTCGGGCCGATCGTCGCCTCGGGGTGGATCACCACGCCGTTGGGATGCGGCAGCAGCAGGCCGCCGCCGATGCGCGAGTTCAGCGGAATGTCGGCGCCGGTGACCACCTGCCAGAAACGGTGGCGCAGCACCGCGCAACGCATCAACAGCGCGTGCCCCGGGCCGCGGCGCGCGGCATGGTGCTGGTAGGCCCGGATCGAGGCCAGGAGCGAGCGCGACGGTAACCAGGCCGTGAGCGGTTTGGCTTCGCGGGACCAGTCGGGCTCGCTGGCGGAGATCGGGTTTGGGCTTGTCATCGCGGGAGCGAATGTAGCGGCAGTTTTGTTGGCCGGTCTTTTGTGATGAGTGGCTTTGCCGCTTCGATACACTGCGGCCGCGACCACCTGAGGATTGCCATGACCGCCCGCCCCACTGCGTTGACCCTGCACCAGCAGTCGCGCCAGCTCGAAGTGCATTACGACGACGGTCGCGAGTTCCACTTGCCTTTCGAACTGCTGCGGGTGTACTCGCCCTCGGCCGAAGTGCAGGGGCATGGACCCGGGCAGGAAACCCTGCAGACCGGCAAACGCCAGGTCGGCATCGTGGGCCTGGAGCCGGTGGGCCACTACGCGGTGCAGCCGACCTTCGACGACGGGCACGAGTCGGGCATCTTCTCCTGGGATTACCTGTACCACCTCGGCGCGAACGAGGCCGAACTCTGGCGCGAATACGAGGCCAAGCTCGCCGCGGCCGGCATGAACCGAGACGCGCCGATGGCGGCGGCGGGCAGCGGCTCGTCTTGCGGCCACCACCACTAGGCCGCCAATGACGCAGACGCATTTCGGCTTCAAAACCGTCGACGAGACGGAGAAGTCGGGTCGGGTGCGCGGCGTGTTCGACTCGGTGGCGTCGAAATACGACCTGATGAACGACCTGATGTCGCTCGGCCTGCACCGGGCGTGGAAGGCCTACGCGGTGGCGGTGGCCGATGTGCGCGAAGGGCACCGGGTGCTCGACATCGCCGGCGGCACCGGCGACCTGGCGCGCGCGTTTGCCCGCCGCGTCGGCGCCAAGGGCTGCGTGGTGCACACTGACATCAACCTCAAGATGCTCAACGCCGGGCGCGACCGCCTGATCGACGAGGGTTTGCTGCTGCCGACGGCGGTGTGCGACGCTGAGGCGCTGCCCTTCGCTGACGCCAGCTTCGACCGTGTCAGCGTTGCGTTCGGCCTGCGCAACATGACCCACAAGGAGCGCGCCCTGACCGATATGGCGCGGGTGCTCAAGCCGGGCGGGCGCCTCGTTGTGCTTGAGTTTTCGACGGTCGCCCAGCCGCTGCGCAAGCCCTACGACTGGTACTCCTTCAACATCCTGCCGCGCCTGGGCCAATGGGTTGCCGGCGATGGTGAGAGCTACCGTTACCTGGCCGAGTCGATCCGCATGCATCCCGACCAGGCCACGTTGAAGGCGCTGATGAAAGCCGCCGGCTTCGGGCATGTCGATGTGCACAACCTCACCGGCGGGGTGGTCGCGGTCCACGCCGGGATCCGCTGCTAGCGGCGCTGCCCGGCCCCGGCCTCGGGCCGTAGCCGCTGCCGCAGACGGACGAGTACTCCGTGGCGACGCCGGCAGCTTTGAGGAACCCGGCGCCGGGATGGCGGTCTGCTGATGCGGGACTTGGGCATCCGGCCCGATGCCCCGGGTGGTGCGCCGTGGGTTACTTCACGATCCCCTGTGAAGCGGCCTCGTGATCCCCTCCGTTGGGGGGCCGTGGGGCGATGGTGCAGCCACTACACTCCCAGAGGGAACTGGCATCGGGAGTGACCCTAATGTTTGGTGGAAAATTTAAGGCTGCGGCCTCAGCGGCCGGCGGGCCAAAAAAGGATCGGACAGTGGACTACCGAAGGACATCGATCAGCATGAACCGGGACCCGGCCGCGCAGCCGCCCGTCACGCCGCGCCTGAGCCTGCTGCTGGTGTCGCTGGCCGCCTTGGTGCTGCTTCACGGCTGTGGCGACAAAAAGGACAAGCCCGCAACCCAGACCGCGGCACGGGTGAACAAGGAGGAGATCACGGTTCACCAGATCAACTACTTCCTGCAGCAGCAGCGCAACCTGAAGCCGGAGCGGGTGGATGCGGTCAGCCGCCAGATCCTGGACAAGCTGATCGACCAGGAACTCGCGGTGCAGCAGGCGCTGGAGTTGAAACTCGACCGCGACCCGAAGGTGTTGCAGCAACTTGACGCCCATCGACGCGAACTGCTGGCCCGCTCCTACTACGAGAGAGTGGGAGAGAACGTGGCCAAACCCTCGGCCGAGGAAGTCAAGCAGTACTACGACGCCAACCCGGCCCTGTTCAAGGAACGCCGTGTCTACAACCTGCAGGAGATGTCCATCGAGGCCGGCGCGGACCAGCTCAAGGAGATGCGCGCGCGCCTGTCGAATGCCAAGTCGATGAACGAATTTGTCGAGTACCTGAAGCAGAGCAACGTCAAGTTCAGCGGCAACCAGGCGGTTCGTTCCGCCGAGCAGCTGCCGCTGGCGGGCCTGAGCGCGATCGCCAGTTTGAAGGACGGACAGTCGCTGCTCAATGCAACGCCGACCGGCGCGATGGTGGTCACGGTGCTGGCGTCGCGGCCCCAGCCGGCCGAGTTGCGGCAGGCGCAGCCGGCGATCGAACAGTTCCTGATCAACGAACGCAAGCGCAAGCGGGTCGAAGAGGACGTGATCAACCGCCGCAAGGCGGCCAGCGTTCAGTACGCTGGCAAGTTTGCCGAGGCCGCTTCGGCCTCCGCTGCCGCCTCTGCCTCGGCGGCCAGCCCCGCATTGACACCAGTGGCCGTGACGCCGGCCATCATGGCGCCGGAACCTGCTGCGCCGGCGGTGTTGCCGCCGTCGTCGACCCCCGCTTCGTCGGCGGGCCCGCTTGACTCGTCCACCATCAACAAAGGACTGGGACTGAAATGAAGACTTCGTGGATCAACACCCGCTGGCTCTTTGGTGGCCTGTGTGGCGTCGTTCTCTTGCTCGCCGGCTTCGGGCTGGCAAGCCCCGCCTTGGCCCAACAGCCGGCCGCCGCGCCGTCGGCGGGGCCGCAGGTGACTGCGCAATACCGGCTGGCCGCGGGCGACGTGATCCGGATCTCGGTGTTTCAGAGCCCCGAACTTTCGCTGGAGACCCGGCTCAACGATGCCGGCGTGATCTCCTACCCGCTGCTCGGCAGCGTGAACCTCGGAGGCATGACCGTGCCCTTGGCGGAGAAGCGCCTTGCGGATGGCCTGCGCACCGGCAACTTCATCAAGCAGCCCCAGGTTTCGGTGCTGGTGGTCACGGTGCGCGGCAACCAGGTTTCGGTGCTGGGCCAGGTCGGGCGGCCGGGGCGCTACCCGCTGGAAACCGGCGAGGTGCGACTGACTGAAATGCTCGCGACCGCAGGCGGCATCGCGCCGACCGGCTCCGACTCGGTGGTCGTCACCGGCACCCGCAACGGTCAGCCCTTTCGCACCGAGATCGAAATGGCGGCGGCGTTTGCCGCCAGCCGCCTGAGCGACAACCTGGTGCTGCAAAACGGCGACACCGTCTTCGTCGACCGTGCGCCCACGATCTACGTCTACGGTGAAGTGGTGCGCCCCGGCCAGATCCGGCTCGAACGCGGCATGAACGTGATGCAGGCGCTGGCGGCCGGCGGCGGCCTGACACCCCGAGGCACGATCCGCGGCCTGCGCGTGCATCGGCGTGACGCCAACGGCCAGGTGCGCATCATCGAAGTGCCGATGACTGAGCACCTGAAGCCGGACGACATCGTGCAGATCCGCGAATCGATCTTCTGAGACTGATATGAGCATTCGACAACTATTGATGGTGCTGCGGCTGCGCTGGTGGCTGGTGATCCTGATGTTCAGCCTGGTGCTGGGTGCCGGGTGGGCTTTCGCGGTCTACATGCCCAAGCAATACACGGCGGAGACGACCGTGTTGCTCGACACGCGAGTCGACCCCCTGCTGGCCACGCTGATGCCGACGTTGGCGAGCCCGGGCTATATCGCCACGCAGATCGAAATGATCCGTAGCGACCGTGTTGCCGACCGGGTCGTGCGCGCGCTGGACCTGGGCAAGCACCCGGAGGTGCTGAAGACTTGGCAGGAAGCCACGCAAGGGCGCATTCCCCTGGAGGCCTACTTCGGCGGCCTGCTTCAAAAGGGCCTTGAGGTCGAGCCGGTGCGCGGCAGCAACCTGATGAGCATCAAGTTCACCGGCCAGGACCCCAAGTTCACCGCCAGCGTCGCCAACGCCTTCGCGCAGACCTATATCGACCTGAGCGTCGAGTTGCGGGTCGAGCCGGCGCGGCAATCCAACAGCTTTTTCGACGACCGGATCAAGGGACTGAGGGCCGAATACGAAGCGGCACAGGCCAAGCTGTCGGCCTACCAGCAGAAGAACCGAATCGTGGCTACGGATGAGCGCGTCGACCTGGAAACCGCTCGGCTTACCGCCACGATGACTCAGTTGACCGCGGCGCAGGCAGAGATGGCCGACACCGCCAGCCGCAGCCGCAACACCGGCACCGAGACTTCGCCGGACGTGCAGCAAAGCGGTGTGGTGCAGGGCCTGAAGTCCGAGCTCGCGCGCGCTGAAGCACGCCTGAGCGAAATCAGCTCGGTCGTCGGCACCAGTCACCCGCAGCGCATCGAACTGGACACACGCATCGCGGTGCTGAAGCAGCAGCTTGCCGCCGAAATGCGCCGCGTCTCTGGCGCGACCGCAACGGTCAACCGGGTTGCAGGGCAGAAGATCGGCGAACTCGCGGCGATGGCCGAGACCCAGAAGCGCGTGATCCTGGGTTTGCGCGCGCAGCGTGATGAGATGTCCATCCTTCAGAAGGACGTCGACACGGCCCAGCGTGCCTTCGAGGCGGTTGCGCAGCGGCGCAGCCAGTTGTCGCTGGAGAGCCAATCCAGCCAGGCGGCGGCCCGGGTGCTCAGCCCGGCGCTGGAGCCGATCATGCATTCCAAGCCGAATGTGCCGAAGTACGTGGTCACGGCGGCGATCTTTGGCCTGCTGCTTGGCCTGGCCTCGGCGGTTGGCTGGGAATTGCTCGACCGACGCGTTCGCAGCGAGTCGGACATGTTCACCGCCGCGGGTGTGCCGCTGCTGGGCGTGCTTTCGCCGCGCCCGGGAGAAAGCTGGCGCGCACCGCGCGGGCCCCGCGGTCCGCTCGTCCTGGGCGCTCCCGCGAGCGTGTCGGTGCCCCGACTCACGCTCGACGGACAAAACTAATGGCGACCGTTTCTGCAGGCGCGACCCCGCGCAGCGCCGATCGCACGATCGGCACCATCCTCGTCGACTCGGGTCGCCTGTCGGCGGACGATGTCGAAAGTATCCTGCTGCACCAGCAGCAGAACGAGCTTCGTTTCGGCGAGGCCGCGATTTCCCTCGGCCTGGTCGGTGAAGCGGACGTGCTCTTCGCTCTCTCCCTGCAGTTCGACTACCCGTACTTGTCGGGGCCGGCGCGGCCGGTCAGCGACGAGGTGGTCATGGCCTACCGGCCGTTTGGCGTCGAAGGCGAGAAGATGCGCTCCTTGCGCAGCCAACTGCAACTGCGCTGGTTCGGCCAGGGCGGCTCGCGCACTGCGCTGGCAATCACAGGCACCCGGCGCGGCGAAGGCCGCAGCTACATGGCGGCGAACCTGGCGGTCACCTTCGCGCAGGCGCGCATGCGCACCCTGCTGATCGACGGCAACCTGCGCAACCCGCGCCAGCACGAACTCTTCAAGATCGACAACCAGGGCGGCCTGTCGAACCTGCTGGTCGGGCGCATGAAGGACAAGGTGGTGCAGTTCGTCACCGGCATTCCGGGCCTGGCGATCTTGCCGGCGGGGCCCATTCCGCCGAACCCGGAAGAACTGCTCGGCCGCGCCTCGATCGACCGCATCATCGACCAGAGCATCTCGACCTTCGAGGTGGTGCTCATCGACACGCCCTCGTTGACCGTGGGTGCCGACGCGACGCTGCTCGCGCGCTTTGCCGGTGCGGCGCTGGCGGTGGCTCGCACCAACCACACCCGCATGACCGACTTCCACGAGATGCTCGAGCATCTGCAGGAGGTGAATGTGGCCGTCGTCGGCTCGGTGCTGGTCGACGTGCCCTACGTGCCCAAGCGAATCCTGCCGCGCATCAAGCCGGTCTTCACTGCCGGCAAGGTTTGATCGATGTCAGCGGTGATGCAAGGGCTCGGCACGAACCCGTCGGCGCATCTCAAGGCCTGGGGGCTGCTCGCCGTTGGCGCGTTGGCGGTGCTCCTGCCCAGCTATTGGTCGGCTGCGCAGGGCCTTTGGCAGAGCGAGGAATCCGGGCACGGCCCGATCATCCTGGCGATCCTGGGCTGGCTGTTCTGGAAGCAGCGCGAAGCCATTCTCGCCATGCCTGCGGCGACTTCCCAGGCGCTGGGTTGGCCGCTCTTTGCACTCGGCATCGTGAGCTACGTGCTCGGCCGGATGTTCTCCGTCTCGAGCATCGAGTTTTTCTCGCACCTGCTGCTGGCGCTGTCGGTCGTGCTGCTGCTCAAGGGACTGGCCGGGGTGCGGGCGCTGTGGTTCCCGCTGCTCTACATGATCTTCATGGTGCCGCTGCCGGGTACCCTGGTCGATGCGATGACCGGGCCGCTGAAGAACTGGATCTCGGTGATCGTGGTGGAGTTCCTGCATGGCGTGGGCTACCCGATCGCCCGCCACGGCGTCACGATCACCATCGGCCAGTACCAGCTGCTCGTGGCAGATGCCTGCTCCGGCCTGCATTCGATGTTCAGCCTGGCCGCGCTCGGCGCGTTGTTCACCTACCTGATGGCGCGCCGCCGTGTTGCCCACAACCTGCTGCTGATCCTTTCGATTCTGCCGATCGCCTTCGCGGCCAACATCCTGCGTGTGGTCATCCTGGTGCTGGTGACCTACCACTTCGGTGATGAAGCGGGCCAAGGCTTCCTGCACGGGGCGGCGGGCATCGTGCTGATGTTGGTCGCGCTGGCCCTGTTCATGGCGCTGGATGGGCTGCTGGCGCGCTTCCTGCCGGCACTCGCCACACCCGCTGCTTCGCGCTGAGGCGCCGCGCCGCGCCTCTCGGCCCGACCGCAGGCCCCAAGCTGCCATGCCAGAACATTTAAGAGCGCTAATCTACATCCTCGTCATCGCGACCGCGGTGTTCTGGATCGCCGAGCGGCCGCTGACGGCACGCGCGATGACCGTGCCCGACTACCGCCGCCGGCGCAACCTCTGGTTCGCGCTGACGCTGATCGCGTTTTTCAGCTTCAGCTTCTGGGTCTACCTGATTCTTGCGGGGGTGTTGCTGGCGATCGTGGCCCGGCGAGATCCGAATCCGATCGCCTTGTACGTGTCGCTGCTGTTTGTTATTCCCTACTTCTCGGCGCAGGTTCCCGGGCTCGGTTTGATCAACTACCTGGTCGAGCTGAGCCATGTGCGGCTGCTGGCGCTGGTGATCCTGCTGCCCGCGGCGGTGACGCTGCTCTACGAGCGGCGGCCCGCCAACGCCCTGCCACGCACCGCCGACTGGCTCTTCGGCGCCTACCTGGTTCACATCGTGTTGATGCAGGCCACGGTGGATTCGATCACCGGCCTGATGCGCCTGGTGTTCGGCCTGGCCCTGGACCTCTGGTTGCCGTACTACGTGGCCACCCGATCCTTGCGCACCATGGGCCAACTGCTCGAGGTGCTCGCTGCCTTCGTGCTCGCCGTGGTCGTCATGGGCCCGATTGGCTTGTTCGAAGCGGCACGCAGCTGGCTGGTCTATGAAACCCTGCGCTCGCCCATGGGCCTGCCGCCACTGGGCATCGGCATCTACATCATTCGCGCGACCGAAGAGGGCGGGGGTTTTCTGCGTGCGAACGTGACCGCCGGCAACTCGATCGCGTTCGGCTATCTGACGCTCGTGGCCACCTGCTGGCTGCTGGTGGTGGCCCGCGATTTCAAGCCGCGCGTTCTGGGATGGGCCGTTGTGAGCTTCGTGCTGATCGGCTTGGGGGCCTCACTCTCGCGCGGGCCCTGGCTGGCCGCGGCGATCGCGCTTCTGATCGGGATCTCGATGGGCCCGGGCGCCGCACGGCGCCTCGCCTGGGCCGCCGCCGTCGGCGCGGTCGGCACTGCCTTCATGTTGATGACGCCGCAGGGTCAGACCGTCGTCGACTACCTGCCTTTCGTCGGGAGTGTGGAGCCAGGCTCGGTCACCTACCGCCAGCGCCTGTTCGACCAGTCGATGCTGGTGTTCTGGCAGAACCCGCTGTTCGGTTCCCTCGGCTATATGTTCAATCCCGCGCTGGAGTCGATGCGCCAGGGCCAGGGCCTGATCGACATGGTCAACAGCTACCTCGCGGTGGCCTTGGCCTACGGACTCTTCGGGTTGGTGCTGTTCTTGGCGCCGTTTGTTTACGCCCTGTCGGCCTGCTGGCTGGCGCGGCGGCGGATCGCCAGGATCGACCCGAGTTCCGAGGCGCTAGGACGCGCGCTCTTCGCATCCCTGATCGGCATCCTGATCGTCATCGCCGCAGCGAGCAGCATCATCCACATCCCGATCGTGTACTGGCTTGTGTTTGCGCTGTGCGTCAGCTACGCCAAGGTCGGTGAGGCGGTGTTTCGCGCCGGCCTGGAGGCGCGGCGGGTCAAGGTACTCACGCCTGGCCGGAGCCGGTCCGACACGCGGGCCGGCATCGCGCACAGAGGCAGCGCAGTACCGCCGCGTCCCGGCCAGGCCGCGCCGCAGCGGGGCCGTTCTTGAACGTCGCCATTCGCGTTGGCGAGTCTGCAGGTGCGCTGCGAGGCTGCGCGCCGCGGGTGCGAGCATGAGCCCGCCGGGCCGCCCCAAGGGCGAATACCGGAGTGCGCAGCACGAAGGTACACCAGTGAGCCCGACCCCGCCGCCCGCGGCGCGAATCGGCTGCACGGCGGCACGAGGAGCGCGCCGAGTGAGCGCCGACGCTCGCGAGGGGCGTGCCGCCGCCCATCTGCCGGACCTCGACACCTTCCGAGGTTTTGCCGCGATCCTGATGGTGCTCAACCACGCCGGCGTGCAACTGCTGGCGCCCTCGGCCGCAAGCGCGGGGCCGGCGGCGGCTTGGGTCTTCCTCGGGTCGTTTGCGCCGGTGCTGTTTTTTGCCGCGACCGGCTTTGGCATGGGGCTGTCGAGCGGCGGAGCGGCGCGACCCTTGAGCTCGATGCTCGACAAGGTGCTGCTGCTGGTGGTCGCCGATCTGCTCTCGTATTGGCGCGGCGGGCAATGGTGGGGCCTGGACTTTTTCGGGTTCATCGCGCTGTCGATGGTCTTCGTCGCGTTGATCCGCATGTCGCCCCGGCCGCTGCTCACCGCAGCCTTTGCCGCCGCCACCGTCGTCGTCTTGCGCTACGGCATCGGGCCAGTGCTCAAGGCGTCCTTGCCAACCAGCGGTGTGCTGGCCTGGCTCTTCGGTGTCTGGCCGCAGGACCCGATTTCCTACCCGGCGGCGCCCTGGCTCTTCTACCCCGCAGTCGGCTTTTTGCTGGCGGGGTTGTTCGCCCGCCGCATGCATGACATTTCACCGCGGATGGCGCTTTGGTGCTGGGCGCTCGCCTCGGGTGCTGCGCTGGTCGCCGCGCTGGGCGCGTGGGTGATGTGGCGCGGCGCTGGCTCATTTCACCGCTGGGGCTCGGTGGGTATCGGCTTCTTCCTGCTTTCGCTGTCGTTGTTGATCGTCGCCACGATGGCCTGCGTCGTGCTCACGCGCCGGGTGCACGCGCTGGCGCGCCTGGTGGCGCTCGGCGGCGTCAGTTCCTTCGTCGTGGTGCCAGTCCACTACGCGTTGATCGAGGTCGCCAAGGCACTCGGCGTCTCCGACCTTTCGCCTCTGCCCTACGCCCTGGTGGCCGTTGGGGTCACGCTGCTCGCGCTGGCGCTCTCGCAGCGCATCGGCGCCTGGTTGGGCGAAGGGGCTGGCCGCTTCCAGATCGAGCCCAGGGTCGTTGTCGGGGTCGTGGCCGCGGTGCTGCTGCTGGCGATCACGACGATTGTGCTGGCCGGGGTCGAGCCTCGCTCGGCGTTCATCACCAGCGTGGCAGCACAACTGGGTCTCGCCGTCTTGCTGGCGCGCAGCCGCCGCCATGGCACGCTTGCCGCCCCTGCGGTCTCTTTCCCGGGTGCCAAGCCATGAGCGGCACCGCCAGCGTGACCCCCGAGCCGTTGCCGCCCGCGGTGGAGGCGCCGGCGCGTCCATCGCTGAAGGCGCGCATCCTGCGTGCAGGAAGCTGGAGCCTGCTCGGCCACCTTGGCAGCCAGTCGATCCGGCTGGCGACCAGCCTGATCATGACCCGGCTGCTGGTGCCCGAGGCCTTCGGCCTGATGGCGATGACCGCGGCGATCAACATGGTGGTGAGCCTGCTCACCGACATCGGCATTCGCCAGTCGATTGTTCAAAGCGCGCGCGGTGACCAGCCGCTGATGCTGAACACGGCGTGGACGATGCAGGTGGCCCGCGGCTTCATCGTCTGGACCTCCTGCGTGCTGGTGGCGCTGGCGCTTCATGGCGCGGCAAGCCTGGGCTGGCTCGCGGCGGGCTCGGTGTACTCGGCGCCGGAGTTGCCGCTGGTGCTGGCGGCGGCCACGTTCTCCGCCGCGCTCGCCGGCTTCGAGTCGACCAAGCTCTTCACCGCCGACCGCCGGCTCGAACTCAAGCGCGTCACGCTGATCGAGATCCTGTCGCTGCTCGCCGGCCTGGTGGTGATGGCCGGCATCGGCTGGCAGACACGTTCGGTCTGGGCCTTTGTCATCGGCGGCTGGGTCACGACGCTGCTCACCGTGCTGCTCAGCCATGGCTGGTTGCACGGGCACGCCAACCGCTTCGAGTGGGACGGCGATTGCGCCCGCGAAATCATCCGCTTCGGCCGCTGGATCCTGATCTCGTCGCTGCTCTGGGTGCTGGCCGCCAACGGCGACCGCTTGCTCGTGGGTGCCTGGGCGAGCCCGACCGTGCTCGGCTACTACGCCATCGCGGCCAGCCTGGCGACGATGGTGGAGTCCGCGTCGGGCCGGGTGTTCGGCGCGGTGGCAACACCGGCCTTCAGCGATGTGGTGCGAAACAACCCGGAACGCATGCGCGAGGTTTACCTGCGCATGCGCGTGCCCTTCGACATTGCGTTCATGGGCGCCGCCGGTTTTCTGTTTGCCACCGGCCAGGCGATCGTGAGCTTCCTCTACGACGCTCGCTACGCGGAAGCGGGGCACATCCTGCAGGTGCTTTCGTTCGGGCTGCTGTTCGCACGCTACGGCATCGCCGCCAGCGCCTACCTTGCGCTCGGCGTGCCCCAGAACTTGACCAGCATCCACCTCGCCAAGGTGGTGTCGCTGTTCGTCTGCGTGCCGCTGGGCCATGCGGCCTACGGCCTGGAAGGTGCTTTCTGGGCCGTGGCGCTGCACCTCGCCCCCACCTTGCCGATCGTGTTCTGGTTCAACGCCAAATATCGCCTGAACAGCTGGCGGCATGAGTTGCTGTCACTCTTGGTCTGGCCGGTCGGCTATGCCCTTGGACTCGGAATACTGAAAGTTGTGTCATGGCTTCGATAGAGTCTCGATCCGGCATGTCCAGCCCACTCACCGCGGAGACGGGCGAGCCCCAGCACCTGCTCCGCCATGCGGAGCGGTCTGGGCTCGGCAACTTCGTCGAGCCGGTCCAGGATATTGCCTCGACGATCTCCGGCTTGCAGGCAGACTGGACTTTCGAGGCGTCCGATCCGGGGCTTCGAGTCCGTCTGAGGCGACACTGGGTACGCTTGCGCCGGCAGCGGGCCGCGCCTGCGTTTCAAGTCATCAAAGCTGTGAGTCGGCGCCCGCTTTGGGTTGTGTACTTTGTGTTTGCGCCGGCTGGCCGAATCGGCAACGCACATCGAGTCGCGTTGGCGCGGCTCAAGGACATGGGGATCGGCCTCTTTGTCGTGTGCGCCACCGAGAGACCCGATCTCATTCCGGCGGAGGTGCTGCACGCGGCGGATGCGGTGTGCTGGAAGGCGTTGTCCGGCTACGACTTTTCGGCCTACTCGCTCGCGCTGCATTTGCTGGCGCGCCAGTCCCCCGACGCCGATGTGTTCGTGATGAACGATTCCGTCTACGGGCCGTTCGAGGACTTGCGTCCCTGGATGCGGCGGGCGCGCTGGGACCTGACCGGCTTCACCGCCCTGGATGCCACCGAGAACCATATTCAGTCGTACGCTTTCTTCCTCAGGGGCGTGAGCCCCGAGCGCATGCGCGCGCTGGATGACGTGCTGCCCAGCGACCGGTCTTTCGATCGTCTTCTCGACGTCGTTCTGATGCAGGAAATTCAGTTTGCCCGCGTTGCCGCGCAAAGCATGTCGGTCGGCGCGTACTGGTACGCGCAGGAATCGTCCGTGGGAGACCCGGTGCTCGTGCGGCCATTCGAACTCATCGATGCTGGATTCCCCTTCCTGAAGAAGTCCTTGCTCGGAAAGATGGCGCAATTCCAACCCACCGATCGCGTCGTCGAGCTGCTCGTCAAGCGGGGATTCTTCGGCGCGGCATGGCAGCGGTAGCTCAGCGTGCCTGTGCATGGCGCGCGCCGAGTCACAGCCTGGAATGAACATGCACCCGCGATTCGCATTTCTTGTGCTTCCATACACCCGGGCGGAACTGCCTGGGTGGCGCATGCTTCTGGAGCGCGCCGGTCTCTGGGGCGAGGTTTCGACCGACCGTTGGATGTCGTTGCCAAAGGTGCGCGTACGGGGCAAGCGCCACGGCTACATCATGAATCTCGATCGGTCGGACTGGGCTCAACGCCTGACCTATTTCCTCGGCCGGTACTACGAGTTGGCGGTGCTGGGAGCCCTGGACGCCTTGCTCCGCCCAGGAGATCGATTTGTCGATGTTGGCGCGAACATCGGAATGATCTCCTTGCATGCGAGACATCTTGTCGGCGACGCGGGGCGAATCGATTCGTTCGAACCCAATCCCGATTGCGTCGACTCGATTCACGAGCACCTGCGAATCAACGACATAAGCAACGTCTTCGTTCACCCGGTCGCGTTGGCCGAGACGCGCGCGTTCATGAACTTGAATCTGACTTCCGAACACAGTGGCACCGCGACGCTTGCCAGTGCGGGCATCGATGCGATACGAAGTATCTCGGTGCGCGTGTGCGTCGGCGACGATGTGCTGCAGGAACCGCCGCGGTTGATCAAGATCGACGTCGAGGGCTTCGAGCGTCGTGTGCTCGGAGGGTTTGCGAAAACGCTGGTGGCACACAAACCATTTCTGATCCTCGAACTGGACGATGCTCATCTGGTGCCGGCCGGCAGCAGCGCGGCCGCGGTGGCGGGCCACCTTTTCGACTTGGGCTATGAGGCGTTCGGCCTTTCCACGGCGCGTAAAAGGCTTCGCCATCGCCTGGTGTTGCAGCCTGTTCAGCGCCACGGCGACTTCGGTGCGTTTACCGACGTCCTCTGGTCGCATAGAGATCGGCGCGCAGAACTGAAGGCCACTTTCGGCGCGCGCGCTCAGGTCGGTGGGCCGTAGGTCCTGGCGCGCGTACGACGTGCCCAACTCCATTCTTGCTCTGGTAGTGCCTGACGATCTGAAGCCTTAGTTCGCGCGCAGCACCACGGAGAAGGGTTTGTAGAGGGCCTCGTCGGAGTTGGGGGTGAGAGTGGACTCGTTGGGGTAGGGGATGCCGCCCTGGAACTTGAGCCACACCAGGTTGTTGGCGCGGTCCTGCCAGAGCTTGTTGC
>JANNGZ010000055.1:0-8669 GCA_031404155.1 Burkholderiales bacterium | reverse complement strand
GTGCCCTTGCGGCGGCGGTACGCGATGGTGTTGGCCACTTCGGCGCGTGGCGAGCCGAGCGCTGGCGACGCGCCGTCGTGCAGCGGGCGGTAGCCGATCAGGTCGCCGATATAGGGCGCCACCCAGTCGGCCGAGGTTTCGATGAACTGGTCGTCGTAGAGCTGCTCGATGTTCTCTTCGATGGCTTGCAGTTCTTGCGCGAAGAGGTCGAGGAGGTCGCGTAACGGGTGGCCTTGTTCGGCATCGCGGAGGCGGTGTATTTGCGGCAGGAGCGCGTACAAGCGTTCCTTGGTGAGCGTGCTCATGGCGTTCTCGCTCCTCTGGGGTGGTGCCGCTGTCGCGTGGTGATGTGCGTAAACCGTGTTGGTGCGGTGCCCGGATTTCGCCCGGGCGCGGCGACTTCCTTTTCTTTGTCGGGCCAAAGAAAAGGAAGCAAAAGAAAGGCCCCAATGCGATTTGCGATTCGCTGGCTTGTTCGCTCCTGCCCGTTCAACGGGCAGGGCTTCACATCGCACTCGCCTCTCGGCTCAAACAGCTCGGTTGGTGAAGCGAACAAAGTGTTCGATCCGTCGAGCAAGGCGCATACGCCGCCATCTCTGCGGCCGAACAGCCCCCGAGAGACCTGGCGAGTCTTGGTGGGCTCACAGCAACCGAACTCTTTTCCCGCCAAGGCAAAAGCCGTTGAACGCCCTCTAGGCCCAGCGTTGCGTGATGTCCAAATCGTATTAGGGCCTTTCTTTTGGTTCCTTTTCTTTGGCCCGACACAGAAAAGGAACTCGGCCCGCCCGGCCGAATTCCGGGCGCCGCACAAACACGGTCTAGGCACATCACCACGCGAAGCGGCACGCGAAATCCGGTCACCGCACCCGCAGGGTCTGCGCCCCTCACCACGCGAAGCGGCACCAACAAACCTCACGACATCACCTCCAACCGATCCAACGGCCCCGGCGCCAACGTCAACACCTCCGCAGCCAGCGGCACCCCACCCACCACACGCATGCGCGAAGCCAACAAGCGAACCTGCCGCGAGGGCACCGCCTGCGACGAAGGCAACGACCCTCCGTACAGCAGATCAAGGTCCACGGCGACCACGCCGGCAACGCCATGCACACAAGCCATCACATCGCTCTGCTGCACCGCCTGCGCCAAACCCCGCACCTCGAACGCATAGCGAGCCCGCAGCGCCGCCGCCACCGCCGCCAGAACAAGCTTCGAGTCGAAGGCCGCATCCACACCCACCTTCAAGCCCAGACGAAACACGCTCGCCTGATGTGCCAGCAAGCGCAGCGGCACATGCGGGTCGCCGCCGGCCTTCAAGGCCGCCAACAGGTTCTGCCACACCGGGTTGCCCGGCGACAACGTTGCACCCGCCGCACCCGCGACCGTGACGACCACCGTCGGCCCTGCGGGCAGCTTCAGCACCGTCGCCTGCGCCTTGGCCACACCGGCAAACGCACGCGCGAAGTCTTCGTAGTCGAGCACCGACACGGCACGGCCCAGGGTGCGCACGGTGAGCGGCATCGTCTGCCGCGCCGCGTCGGGTGCTTCGGCGTCGCTGCCGCCGCTGGCGGGCAAGGGATTGGCCACGCTCTTCAAGCCGAGCGGGCGGGTCGAGGCCTGGGTCAAGGTCTCGGCGCGCACATTGCCCGCGACGCCGATGCCCTTGCGGTAACTCGCGCGCACATTGTTCACGCCGCTGGGCAGGCGGGCGCCGTTCACCCCGTCGCCGAAGCGCAACAGGCTGCGGCCCTGCTCGTCGCTATCGAGGCGGAACACACGCGCGTCGGGCGCGCGGGCGTACAGGCTCGGCGCTTCGCTCCACTGGATGTCGCCGATGCGTAAAGTGAGCTCGCTGCGCGTGCCGGACTCGGTCGGCGCGGCGCGGTGGGTCAGCGGCAGCTGGCTCAACTCGAAGCTCTGGAACGCCAGGCTCGCGTCGCCGTTGCCCAATATCTGCGCCACGCTTTCGCCATGCGAGGCGAGCGCGACATTCGCATGAACCACCACGCTGTCGCGGCGCAGGGCCGCGGGCAAGGGCGGGTCGACTTCGAGGATGCAGCGCGATGCGTCCACCGCTGCCGCGCACACCAGCGTGCAGGCATGCACCAGCGCCGAGCCGTCGCTCACCCTTGCGCCGCGAACGATGAGGCGGCGGCCGGCTTGCAGGCCGGATGCGCCGACGGCCAGCGGTACGCTGTCCCCGCTCACCGGGCTGGTGACCGGGGCGTTGGCAAAGGGCAATGGCTCCGACTGCAAATACACCGTCGTTTCGCGCACGAAGCCGCGGAACTTCTCGGCATAGTTCTCGCCGCGCAATTGCAGCCGGCTCACCTTGCCGGAGAGCGCGAACTCGTCGCGCGAAACCTCGGTGGTGGCCAGCACCTCGTACAACTCCACATAGGTGTTGGCGTTGCCCGATTCGCTGGCCTGGTTGAAGTCGCCCTTGGCCAGCACCACGAAGCTGCCCGCGCCCGCCTCGGCCTGCACCGAGTCGAGGTCGACATAACCGCCGCTGCCGGTGCTGCCACGCGGCGAGAGGATGAAGTTCAGCCAGTTGGGGTCGTCCCGGTGGTCCGCACCCGCGTAGTCGAGCCGGAACGCCGCGGACATCGAACGCCACTTGGGCGCGTTGTGCCCGTACACCGAAGCGCGTTTGCGCAGCGCAACCACCTGCGGCTGCTGCGCCGGGTCCATCCACGGGTTGATCGAGCCGAGGCCGCGTTTCCAGCTCACCCGGGTGCGGTCGTTGGCGGGGTCCGGTTCCACCTTGTCGAGAAGGCGGAAGTCCCAGCGGTCGGTGGCGGTGTTGAGCTTGAACTGGTCGTCGACGATCAGTAGCGCGTCGCCCGCCTTCAGCCCGGTGCGCACACCGGCAAGGAAGGTGTCGTGTGCACCGCGGCCGGGGCGGCGCACTTCGTAAAGCCAGGGCCGCACCGCGTTCCACTGAGGCCGCGCCTGGATGGTTTCCACCGTCTCGAAGGTCTGCGGCTGTTCGCCCGGGCCCGGCACGCTCTGCACCTTCAAGCCTTTGTCGAGCACCACGCTCGAAGGCACGCCGGTGACGAAGTTGCCCGGCTCGGGTGGCAAGGCCGCGGGTGGTGTCGGCGGTGTTTCGAGCGCAAACGCGAGCACGGTTTCGGCGGCCACACCGGGCTTGAGCCGGTAGCCGATCAGGCGCCCGAGTTCCTGCATCGACACCCGTTCGGTGGCGGTGCGCAGGTAGCTCTCGTTGGCAATGCGCTCTTGATAAAACGTGAGCACATCGGCGGCGCAGGCAAAGGCGTCGATCAGGCCGGGCGTGAAGTCTTCGCCAGCGCGGGTGCGCAACGCGGCCAACGCGGGCAGGTGCGACGAGGTCAAGCCCGCGACGAGGCTGGCCTTGAACTGCGCCTGGTCGCCGATGCGGTAGCTGATCGCCCCCAGGCCGATGCGGTTGTAGCTTGGCTGCGGGGTAGCGGCCATCACGCCATCACAACAGCCGCAGGCTTCGTAGCCGGGCGGGAAGGGCGGCACGCCGGCCTTGGGGTTGGGCAGCAGTTGGTCGCTCATGGCAGCTCATGAGCAAATGTGGCTCTGCCACTTTGCTCATACCCCCTCGGGGGGCGGACGACGTAGTCGTCGGCCTGGGGGCGCTCCCCAGGCGCTGCGCGCCGTCCCTCCAGGAGGGAGCGTTCGCCATTGGGGCGGCCCGGCTTGCTCACAGCCCACCTCCCGCAGTCAACGCCAGCCGCCCGCGCTCGCGGAAGTTCGGGTTGTTGGCCAGCTGCGCGATTTCGAGCCGGCCGGTGCGCACCAGGCCGTCGGCGATCGAAGTCGGGCTGCCGCCGAACATGCGCTGGAAGCCGTCCACCCGCACCGAGGCGACACCGGGTACCGACTGCGCCGCGGCGACCACGCGGCTCAGGTACACCGGGTCGCCGAAGCTGAAGTTGTCGGGATGGAACAGCGCCAGGGTGCCGTCGGCCTGACGCTCGGCGCCGAGCACCCGCTTCACCGCGCGCAGCACGTCGGCACGGAAGTGGCCCTCGGCCACGCAGAGGTGCAGCGCGATGTCGAGCGCGACATAACGCGGCCCGTCCACTTCCAGGTCGTAGCCGGCCATGCGAAAGCGCTCCAGGTGCCGCCGCAAACGCAGCTCGAAGCCGCGGTCCACCTCGGCCGCGCCGGGCCGGTCGGCGCTCACGAACACGGTGTGCCAACTCCCGGTCCAGCGGAAGGTGGCCGCGGCGCGCTGCACTTCGCCGCTGCGCTCGGCCGCGGCGGCGTAGTCGGCCGGTGTCACCGCGCGCTCTTGCGTGCGGAAGGCTTCGGGCGCGTCGCGGCGCGCGGCTTCCACGTCCTCTGGGTCGATGCCGCCGCCGGCCGGCATCGGGTTGTTGATGCCGATGAAGCTGGTGGCATCGGGCAGGCTGGCCGGGTCGTCGGCATAGAGAGCAGGGTCGAGCACCAGGTGGGCGATGGCCATCGCGCCGACATTGCCCGCGCTGCCGTTGCCAACGCGGTAGAAGGCATCGAGGCCGGTGCCGGCGTTCGGCCGCTGGCCGTTGCGGTCGTCGCCGAAGCGCAGGTGCGTGCTGCGGTCATGTTCGGTCTCGACCACGAAGTGCGGCGCGGCCGCGCCGCTGCCGAGCAGGTCGGCCTGCGGCGTCCAGGTGCGGCTGACGCTGCCCAGGCGCCCGCTCAAGCGGATGCGCGGTACGGCGGCACGCACCGGCAAATCGAGCAGCAGGCTCGCCGGCCACATAGGCGGTGCTTCGGGGTCGGGGGAGGGCAAAACGGCGAGCAGCGTGGCGAGTTCGAAGCCGTGGCTCAGCGGTGTTTGTTGAAGCGTTGGCCGGTAGCGCACCGGCACGGCGGGTTCGTCGACATTGCCGCAGCGGTCGGCGCGGCGCGGGTTCGCGGCCAGGCGTCGAACCTCGCGGCTCACCTCGGGCAGTGTTTCGGCGGGCAGCGAGCGGCCATGGTCAGCGAGCACGATGTTGCCCAGCGCCATGCTGATGTCCAGCTCCGGCCGCTCGGCCACACCGAGGCAGAGCGCAAACGGCAGTGCGTCGGCGGCCTCCCATTCGATGCGCGTGATTTCCAGCGGCGCGTCCAGCGGCGTCGGGTTGAAGAGCTGGCCCGAGGGGTCGACGTCGTGCACCGCGCGGGTCAGGCGCACGGCCCAGCGGTGCGATGGGTCGGCATCGGCGGCGGTGAACTCGGTCGGGCTGAGCACTTCCTGCAGGACCAGCACATCGCCGATTTCGAGCGGCATGTGCCCGCGCAGCGTGGCGCTCGTGCTGCCGCGCGCCAGGCAGCAACCGAGGTCGCCCCAGGTGTAGAAGCGCATCTGATTGGCGAGCGGGCGCAGCGTCTTGTCGTGGGCCGCTTCGAACCAGGTGGCCTGGCCGTTGATGAGCGCGGCTTCGTCCTTGCTGCCGCGCGCCACCACCCTCGGGTTCGGCTGGGCCAAACCCGGCGGCTCGGCCACCAGCGGCGTGCCACGCGCCACCCGCACCATGGGTGTGCCCTGCACCCGCAGCTGCACCCACACCCGCGCGTTGCAGCCTTCGTGCAGCCGGTAGTCCACCAGCCGCGCATGGCGGCGCACCGACACACGTTGGCGTGCGGTGGCCAGATACGCTTCATTCGCCACCGCGTCCTGGCGGTAGCTCAGGTTGTCGGCGGCGTAGGCGAGCAGCTCGACGAGCGTGATGCCCACGTCCGCCGCCGAGCGCTCGGTCCAGCCCGGCACGGTGAGGCTCAAGCGGTCGAGCATCAAGCGGCGCAGCGTCGGGTAGTCCTTGGCCAGGTAGTCGATCGGCGGCAGGGTGCGCGCCTCGGGCGGGCATTCAAGTTCTTCGGCGCAATCGAAGTCGCTCGGGCATTCGACCTTGAACGAAAACGCGATGCGCGACAGCAACGGGTCGAAGCCGGCCGGTGGCAACGTGGCGCCGATGCTGGCCACCAGCGACAGTGTGTAGCGCGAAAAATCGCCTTCGCTCACGGTGCGCACCACGATCGTCCGCGCCCGGTCGGCCGCGCTGGTGATGCTGGCCACCAGGCCTGCTTCGGCCACCGCGGGCAGGTTGTTGGCCGGCGCGATCCAGACCACAGGCACTCGCCGGATGCGCTCGCCGCCGTCGATGACGATGTTGTCGCGGGTCAGCGTGGCCGGCACTGGCCGCAGCAGGCGAACGAAGAGGGTGCGCTGGCGCGGCGCGCCGGCTGGCGAGGCGCGGTCGAGCACTTCGATGAAGTCGATCGCGTTGGCGCTGCCGGCCACCCGCAACACGTCGAGCCGGCGTTGATCGCAGCAGTGGAACAGGGTGCTCGTCATTTCAGTTTTCCATGGCGCCACCGCGGCACCCTCGACGCATGAACCCGGCCGGTCCAAGCGGCCGCCGCGGAGCCGGCTTTGCCGGTCCGCCCGCGGCGCCCCCTGGAGGGGGAGCGCCAAAGGCGCAACGGGGGTGGTTCATTTCAGGCCCCCGGCACCACAAACCCCGCCCGCTGCAAACGGCCATCCTCGAGCAGCGTGTACGTCACGCTCACCTGCAGCGTGCTGTCTTCGTTGTCGACCTCGACCGACTCCACCGCGATCAAATGCGCGAGGTGTTGCTGCAACGACGCCTGCACCAGCATCTGCGTGGTGGCGGCGAGCGCGTCGCTGTTCGGCTCGAACACCAATGCCATCAGGCCGCTGCCGAAATCGGGCCGCATCACCCGCTCGCCGGGGGTGGTGAACAGCACCTGCTCGATCAGGTCGCGCACGTGGTTGGCGGCGTCGGTCTGCGCCGTGCGGCCGCTGGCGTCGAAGTGGTAGGGGAAGTCCAGGTGCGGCATTTTTGTCGTCTCCTCGCGTTAGGTGGCGATCACGCGCACCTGCTGCGACACCGGCAGCAGCCCGGTACCGGTGGGCACGCAGCTGGCCACGCCGCCGTGGATCACCAGCGGCATGCCCAGGGCCTTGACGCGCTGCGCGCCCACGGTCCACATCCCGGTGACGCAGGGTGGGCTCGGCACCGAGGCCAGCGCGCACCCGGCCACCATGTAGGGCATCGGGGTCACCGTCACCGGCATGCCCGAGACCAGCACCCGCGGCACCGGCGATGTGGGCTGCGCGGTGCCGGCGTGCATGCACATCACCACGGCGCCTTGATGAAGCACGAAGCCGGGCATGGTTTGCTCGCTGCCTTGGTGATTGCGTCGGCTGCCGGCTGCCGGCGTCAGGTGACCGTGAGCGCGCCGGCGTTCAGGTCGACGATCGGGGCCACGATGTTCACCGCCGCGGTGCCGGTGATGGTGAGCGTGCCGGCCTGGGTCAGGTTGAGCATCGTGCCGTTGGCCAGCGTGATCATCACGCCGAGCGTGTCGCTGATGACGATGCCGTTGCCGGCTTGGGTTTGCAGCGTGATGCCGTTGGTGCCGGGCGGCACCATGCGCGCGAGCACCGGCACATCGGCCTCGCTGTAGTAGCCGCCGACCCACACGGGATAGTCGGGGTCGCCGCGTTCGAACTCCACCCAGACGCCGGCGCCGATCGGCGGCACCGTGAACATTCCCATGTTCGGCCCCGCGCCGGGCAGGCAGGGCAGGGCCCAGCTGCTGAGCAGGTTGCCGCCGACATCGGGCACCTCCACCAGCAGGCGGCCGATCATCAACGGGTCGATATTGCTGCGCACCGAGCCGCGGTATTTGCCGAAGTAGGGGCCACTGCTCACACGCCTGCTCCTCACACCGGCACCGACGAAACCGTCGGCAAGAGACCATTGCGCGCCAGCGAAAAACTCTGCTTGTACGAGCCGCGTTCGATTTCGTGGGTGACCGACTTGACGTAGAACAGCCCGTCGTAGGGCAGCCCCGCGCCGCGCACCCCGACGAGCTGGCGCGACTTGAGCAGGCGGCCGTAGCGGCTCACGTCGAGCCGGCCCGAGCCGAACACCGAGTCGCTGTTCATGCTCACGTAGGCCAGGCCTTTCATCAGCGCCTCGCCGGTGCTCAGGTGCGCGGTCTCAGCGAGTTTTTCGATCTTCGGCGGCAGCGGCGGCAGCAGGCCGAGCGGCGGGTTCAGCGGTGAGATGTCGGGTATCGGCACCGGTATGCCGGTCTTGGAAAAACGCTCCTGGAAATAGACGATCGGCATCTTCTTGCGCTCGCGGTCGAAGTCGAAGTTCAGGCTCTCGACATTCGTCTTGGCGTCCATGCCGGTGGTGAGCGCGGGCTGCGCCGCGCCGATGCGGATCTCGGGGCCCCAGTAGGCCTTGGAGGTACCGGGCACCGGGCCGGGCTCGAGGTAGAAGACATGGCCGGCGTCGGCGGCAAGCCGCTTGATGTAGGCGTAGTCGGTGCCACGCTGCTGCGGTATGCGTTCGGTGGGCAGCGGCGGCAGGTCGACGATGCTCGGGATGACCACCGGAATGACGCCGAGCGCGGCGTACTTGGCCAGCAGCAGCAGCACGCGCAGCGACGGCGGCATCGCGGGGAACGGAATGCCGTTGAGCTCCACCACCTCCATCAGCGCCGACATGTCCTTGCCACGCACCGTGAGCCGGCCCACGCCGCCCGCACCGGGCGTGGTGCTCACATGCGTGGCCATGCCGTCGACGATCGCCTCGGCGCGCCCGCCCATCGTGACCACCAGACCGACGCGCATCAGCGGAACACCACCCCCGCCGCCGCTGATC
>JANNGZ010000054.1:0-3054 GCA_031404155.1 Burkholderiales bacterium | reverse complement strand
GCGCCGGGGAAGCGCAGGTCCAGCCACAGCCACAGCGTGCACGCGCGCAGCGCCTGCTCCATGGCTTCGAGGCGGCTGTGGCCGTCGACCTGGTCGAGGAACCAAGGTGAGCCGGCCTGGCCGGTGCTGGCGTGGCTGCTGGTCCAGTCGAGGAAGGCTTGCAGTTGGGTGTCGGTGCGCGTGTCCACCGGCGCCTGGGCGTAGATGAAGCGCTCCTTCAGCGTGAGCCGGGTGGCGCTGGCGTCGAGCTTTTCGGCCAGGTCGAGCATCTGATCAAGCTCGGCCACCGCAAAGTGCGCGTCGTCGAGCTTGAGCTGTTCGACGAACACGCCGAGCACTTCGCGCAGCTGGTTCAGGTTCATGCGCGAGGCGATGGTTTGCACATGCCAGTTGTTGGGCGCCACCTTGGCCTTGAAGTCGCGCGGCGCGCGCGGCGGTTTTGGCAGCAGCTCGGTGAGCATGCGCAGCGCGCCGGGTTCGGCCTCCTTGAGCACGCCAACGAAGCCTTCTTCGTGCATGCCGAAGCGGCCGGCGCGGCCGGCTATCTGGTGCACTTCGCCTTCGCCGAGCGGCCGGTCGGCCACGCCGTCGAACTTGCTCATGGTGCTGAACAGCACACGGCGGATCGGCAGGTTCAGGCCCATGCCGATGGCGTCGGTGGCCACCAGGATGTGCGACGCACCTTCGGCAAAACGCTCAGCCTCGCGGCGCCGCACTTCGGGTGGCAGCGCGCCGTAGATCACGCTCACCGGGTGGCCGGCGGCGGCAATGCGGTCACGCAGCATCAGCACGTCGCGGCGGCTGAAGGCCACCACCGCGTCGCCGAGTTGCAGCGCCGATACCGGCACCGGCTGCGGCAGCAGTTGCACATGCTGCTTGCGCTCGAAGTGGCGCACGCTGCAGCGCTCGCCGCACAGGCCGAGCAGGTTCTCGATGGCCGGCACCGCGTAGGCCGAGCAGATGATGATCACCTCGTTGGCCGGCACCGCCACGATGGCCTGTGTCCAGGCCCAGCCGCGCGAGCTGTCGAAGATCATTTGCGCTTCGTCGATCACGGCCACGTCGATCGGCGTGTTGGTGCTTACCATCTCGATCGTGCTGCTGACCACACGCGCGCCCACGGCGGGCACGTTCTCTTCGCCGGTGAGCAGTGAGCAGGGCACGCCGCGCGCCACCAGGCGGTCGCGGCCTTCGAGCGCCAACAGGCGCAGCGGCGCGAGGTAGGCGCCGTCCAAGGCCTGCGCCAGGCGCTCGAATGCGGCGTGGGTCTTGCCACTGTTGGGTGGGCCGACGTAGAGCGCGACGCGGCGCTGCAACTGGCGCGCCTTGTTGAAGGTGTCGGGGTAGCCCTGGAACGCGAGTTCGTTGTTCAGGCCTTCGAGCGTGTCGAGCTCGGCCACGCGGTGTTCCCAGCGCTCCTGCGCACGCGCCATCGCGGCCTTCATCTCGGCCAGCGGCTGCGGCACCGCGCACTCCGCCTGCAAACGCGGCAGCAAGGACTCGAGGTGCCGCGCCTTGAACGCGCGGCTGCGCGCCACCAACGCGTCCAGGTGCGCCACCAGCTCGGCCGCCTGCGGGTGGTGCGGCGGCGGGCCGAGCGCTTCGCGCAGCGCGGGTGTGTCGCCGCTGCGGTAGAAGGCCCACACCGCATTCGCGTCCACCGGCATGCGAAACAGCACCGGCACTTTCCAGTCGTCCTGCGACAGCGCCAGGGTGTGGCGTATCAGCCGCGTCCACACACCGCCGCGGCGCGACACCGCCAGCTGCTCCAGCGCCGCGGTGCGCTCCAGCATCAGCGGCCGCGACTTCGCGCCGCTGCCCACCGCGTCCAGGTGCGCCAATGCGGCGTCGATCAGCGCGGGGTCGATCCAGCGGCTCGGGCGCTGGCCGGCCACCGGCTTTTGCAGCAGCACCAGGCCGAGCTTGTCGAGGTGGGTTTCGAAGTCGGCATGCGTTTCGGCCAGGTAGTCGGCCGGCTTCACCACCTGCGGCAGGTGGTGCACCGCATGGCGGATGCGGCCGAGCTGCTCGGCGCCGATGTGCGGCGGCAGGCGGTCGGCGTGGCGGGGGTTGGGTAGAAGGCTTTGGGGCATGGCCCCGATAATCGCCTATGAATCCTGCTTCCGCCGCGCCCCCCGCTACACCCTCGGCTTCTGCCTCGGCTCCTGCCTCGGCTTCCTCACCCGCTACGGCCGCTGCCGTGGCTGCATCGGCGCTCTCATTCAGCACCCTGCCCCTGCCCCCGGCCACGCTGCAAAACCTGGAGCGCCTGGGCTACACCGCGATGACGCCGATCCAGGCCGCCAGCCTGCCGCTGGCATTGGCCGGGCATGACCTGATCGCGCAGGCCAAGACCGGCAGCGGCAAGACGGCGGCGTTTGCGCTGGCGCTGCTGGCCAACCTGAACCCGCGCCGCTTTGCCGTACAGGCCTTGGTGCTGTGCCCCACGCGTGAACTGGCCGACCAGGTGACGCAGGAGGTGCGGCGCCTGGCCCGCGCCGAAGACCACATCAAGGTGCTGACGCTGTGCGGCGGCGCCACGATGCGGCCGCAGCTCGCGAGCCTGGAGCATGGCGCGCACATCGTGGTCGGCACGCCGGGCCGCATCATGGACCATCTGGAGCGCGGCAGCCTGCGGCTGGATGCGCTGAACACCCTGGTGCTCGACGAAGCCGACCGCATGCTGGACATGGGCTTCTTCGACGACATCGCCACCGTCGCCAAGCAGTGCCCGGCGCAACGCCAGACGCTGCTGTTCTCGGCCACCTACCCCGAGGGCATCGCCAAGCTGAGTGCGGCCTTCATGCGCCAGCCGCAGGAAGTGAAGCTGCTGGAAGCACACGCCACCACGAAGATCCGCCAGCGCTTCTACGAGGTGCGCGAAGACCAGCGCCTGCACGCCGTGTCGCTGCTGCTCGACCACTACCGCCCCGTCAGCACGCTGGCCTTCTGCAACACCAAGCAGCAATGCCGCGACCTGGTACAGGTGCTGCGCGCGCAGGGCTTTGCCGCGCTCGAGCTGCACGGCGACCTGGACCAGCGCGAACGCGACCA
>JANNGZ010000053.1:0-29544 GCA_031404155.1 Burkholderiales bacterium | reverse complement strand
GATCCAGCGGCTCGGCCATCGGGACCTGCGGAATATGGATGTCCCCATTTCGGATCGACAGGAACTCGGCGTATTCGGTGAACGACGGCGGCCGATCGAAGCCCTTGTCATAGACGCGCAGTTTTTCGACCGGGTGGATGTCGTCGAACTCGACCATCTTCTTCGATCCGACGACCGTCAGCCGGCGTTCCTTGCGCGGATCCAGCCACGACAGTTGCACCTGCGCGATCACTCCGCTGCCGAAACGCAGATTCATGAACACCACATCCTCGATCCCCGGCTGAAGATACGCCCCACCGCGGGCACTGACCGACCGTGGCTCGTCATCAAGAAGGTGCAAGATCATCGACAGCCGCGATTTCGCACTGCCTGTGGGCAAGCCTGTGGACATCCGGCGCATCAACGGTGCAAAACCGCCGGCGGCAAAAGAAAAAGGGCCGGCGATGCCGGCCCCTCGGTGATGGTGGGTGACCCGGCCTACTCGGTCTCGCCGACCACCACGACGGTGATGTCAACCACGACGTCGCTGTGCGGGGCGACCGACACGCCGTGCTCGCCGGTGGTCTTGAGCGGACCATTGGGCATGCGCACCTGCGCCTTGGCGATCTCGAAGCCCAACTTCTTCAGGCCTTCGGCGATGTCGGCGTTGGTGACCGAACCAAACAGGCGGCCATCGACGCCTGCTTTCTGGCTGATCTGCACCGTCTTGCCGGCGAGCTTCTCGCCGGTGGACTGTGCGGCGGCGAGCTTGTCGGCCGCGGCCTTTTCCAGCTCGGCGCGCTTGACCTCGAACTCCTTGATCGCGGTGTCGGTCGCGCGCCGTGCGCGGCGCTTCGGGATCAGGAAGTTGCGGGCGAAGCCGTCCTTGACCTTGACCACATCGCCAAGGTCACCGAGGTTGGCCAGTTTTTCAAGCAGGATCACTTGCATGGTGAGGCTCCGTTAGACCTTGTGCTGGTCGCTGTAGGGCAGCAGCGCGAGGAATCGCGCGCGCTTGATCGCGACGGTGAGTTGGCGCTGGTAGAAAGCGCGCGTGCCGGTCAGGCGGGCCGGCGTGATCTTGCCGTTTTCGCCGATGAAATCGCGCAGCGTGTCGACGTCCTTGTAGTCGATCGACACGACGCCGGCGACGGTGAAGCGGCAGAAGCGCTTGCGCCTGAACAGCAGCGATTGCTGGTTGCGTTTGGGTTTTCGGTCCTTCGAGAACCGGCCTTTACCACGTGGCGGGGGCATCTTGATTACTCCTTCGAATCAGAATCTGGGAACGAACAGGTCAGCGGTGTCAGTCGACTGTCGTGATGTGGAACACGAGGCCGCGGCCGTTGCGTGTGGCACCGAGGAAGCCGGCAAAACTGCCGGTCGCTCCGAGCGCCAAGGCACCGAGCCGCCGTGTGATCTCCCCGATCGCCACCGCGCGCAGTTCCATCGAAACCTTGCGCGGTGTGCCGTTCTCGCTGACTTCGGACTCGTGCTTGAGCACCATGTCCAGAGCCGGCAGCCCGGCGGGGGTGTACCTCACGGCACCGCGTTCGAGCAGCGTTGCCGAGAGAACCAGGCGGTTCATCGGCGCGCAGCCGGCGCGGCGGCCTCGAACTTCAGGCGGCAGCCTCCGCTTGCGGCTGCTTGCGGGCCTCTTCGCGTTCCACCGTCTTCATCATGATCGACGGCGTTGTCTCGGCCTTGTCCTTGGCCACGGTGAGGTGGCGCAATACGGCGTCGTTGAAGCGGAAGCCCGTCTCGAGTTCGGTCAAGGTTTCGTTGCCGCACTCGATGTTCAGGCACAGGTAATGCGCCTTCGCGAGCTTCTGGATCTGGTAGGCCAACTGGCGCCGCCCCCAGTCCTCGACCCGGTGCAGCTTGCCGCCAGCGGCGGTGACCAGGCCCTTGTAGCGCTCCAGCATGGCCGGAACCTGTTCGCTCTGATCCGGATGGATCAGCAGAATGATCTCGTAATGACGCATCGGTACTCCTTATGGGTTCCAGGATTGGAAGCCGCCCCACGGCGTCGTAGGCGTGGGTGTGGCAAGGGAAGCCCATGATTGTAGCAGTGGGGCCGGGCTTGGCCCGCTGTCCGCCACCGAGGCCGGCTCGGTGCCCGCCTTCGGGACCGCCGGCTCGCTCAGCGCTTGCGTGCAGCCAGCCGCTGCCAGGTTTCGACCACGGTGTCGGGGTTCAGCGACATCGAGCCGATGCCCTCGGCGGCCAGCCAGTCGGCGAAGTCCGGGTGGTCGCTCGGGCCCTGGCCGCAGATGCCGACGTACTTGCCGGTAGCGCGGCACGCCGCGATGGCGCGCGAGATCATCGCCTTGACCGCGGGGTCGCGCTCGTCGAAGTCGCCAGCGAGTTGCTCCAGCCCCGAGTCGCGGTCCAGGCCCAGGGTCAGCTGGGTCAGGTCGTTCGAGCCGATCGACATGCCATCGAAGAACTCGAGGAACTGTTCAGCCAGGATGGCGTTGCTGGGCACCTCGCACATCATGATCAGGCGCAGACCGTTGGTGCCGCGTTTGAGGCCACGATCGGCCAGCATCTCGGTCACACGTTCGGCCTGGCGCACGGTGCGCACGAACGGCACCATGATTTCGACGTTGGTCAATCCCATCTCGTTGCGCACCCGCTTGAGCGCCTCGCACTCCATCGCAAAGGCGTCGCTGAACTCGCCGCTGATGTAGCGCGACGCGCCGCGGAAGCCGAGCATCGGGTTCTCTTCATCGGGCTCGTAGCGCGCACCGCCGATCAGCCTGCGGTACTCGTTGCTCTTGAAGTCCGAGAGGCGAACGATCACCGACTTGGGCCAGAACGCCGCGGCGATCGTGGCAATGCCCTCGACCAGCATCTCGACGTAGAAGGCGCGCGGACTGGCGTGCCCACGCGCCACCGACTCCACCGCCAGCTTCAACTCGGGGTCGACGTTGGGATAGTCGAGGATCGCCTTCGGGTGCACCCCGATGTTGTTGTTGATGATGAACTCCAGGCGGGCCAGGCCTACACCCGAATTTGGCATCTGCGCAAACTCGAACGCGAGCTGCGGGTTGCCGATGTTCATCATGATCTTGATCGGGCAGTACGGCATTTCGCCGCGCTTGACTTCGTTGACTTCGCTCTCCAGCAAGCCGTCGAAGATGAAGCCGGTGTCGCCTTCGGAGCAGGCCACGGTCACCAGGGCGCCGTCGGCGAGCTTGGTCGTCGCGTCGCCGCAGCCCACCACCGCCGGAATGCCGAGTTCACGCGCGATGATCGCGGCGTGGCAGGTGCGCCCACCGCGGTTGGTGACGATGGCGCTGGCGCGCTTCATCACCGGCTCCCAGTTGGGGTCGGTCATGTCGGTGACCAGGATGTCGCCGGGCTGCACCAGGTCCATCTCCGCGGGGGAACTCACCAACCGCACACGCCCGGTGCCGATCTTCTGGCCGATCGCGCGGCCCTCGACCAGCACCGTGTTCTTGCTCGTGTCGCCCTTGAGCCGGTAGCGGTGTTCCACCTTGCCCGCCGATTGGCTCTTCACGGTTTCCGGGCGGGCCTGGAGGATGTAGAGCTTGCCGTCGCTGCCGTCGCGGCCCCACTCGATGTCCATCGCGCAGCCGTAGTGGCCTTCGATGATCAAGGCGAATTTCGACAGCTCGATGATGTCGGCGTCCGACAGCGAATAGCGGTTGCGCAGCTCGGGGGGCGTTTCCGTGGTCCTGACCAGCCGGCCGCTGGAGGCCTTCTCCTGCTCGGTCGTGAATTCCATGCGCACCAGCTTCGAGCCCAGGTTGCGCCGGATGATCGGCAATCGCCCCGCTTGCAGGGTCGGCTTGTGCACATAGAACTCGTCGGGGTTCACCGCGCCTTGCACCACGGTCTCGCCCAGCCCCCAGCTCGAGGTGATGAAGACCACGTCCTTGAAGCCGCTTTCGGTGTCGATCGTGAACATCACGCCCGCCGCGCCGATGTCCGAGCGCACCATGCGCTGCACGCCTGCCGACAAGGCCACGTCGCCATGCGCGAAGCCCTTGTGCACCCGGTAGGAGATGGCGCGGTCGTTGTAGAGCGACGCGAAGACTTCCTTCATCTTGTGCAGCACATCGTCGATGCCGACGACGTTGAGGAAGGTCTCCTGCTGCCCGGCAAACGACGCGTCGGGCAGGTCCTCTGCGGTTGCCGACGAGCGCACCGCAAAGGACGCGCCGGGGTGGTCGGCGGTGAGCTGCTCGAACTGCTTGCGCACCGCTGACTCGAGCGGAGGCGGCAGCGGCGTGTCCAGCACCCATTGGCGAATTTGGGCCCCGGCTTCGGCCAAGGCGCGCACGTCCTCGGTATCGAGCTTGGAGAGACGATCCGCAATCCGGCCCGCCAGCGCGTCCTGCTTCAGGAACTCGCGGAATGCATGGGCGGTGGTAGCAAATCCGCCGGGCACCCGGACCCCGGAGGCCGCGAGCTGGCTGATCATCTCGCCGAGGCTGGCGTTCTTGCCGCCAACCGCGTCGACATCGCTCATCCTCAGATGTTCAAACGGTGCGACCAGGGCGGTCGCCAGGTTCGTTTCGGACATGGGATAACTCCGTGATGGTGGGAAATCTGTGCAGGCACCGAGCCCAGGCTCGTGCACGCTTCCACCTTTGTTGTTCTGGTGTCGTGGTGGAGGCGGAGCATGGTCGGTCGGCGCGGGGGTTTGCGGGTCATTCTACGAGGGCGTGCCGGCACCTTGGCCCTATCATCCGTGACCCCTGCCGCACTCCGAGGTTTGCCCGCGCCATGCCGGAACGCACCGTCTTCTTCGTCTCCGACGGCACCGGCATCACCGCCGAAACCTTCGGCAATTCCATCCTGGCGCAGTTCGAATCCAAGCCGCGCCATGTGCGCCGCCCGTTCATCGACAGCCCCGAGAAGGCCTGGCAGGTGGTGCAGGAGGTCAATGCCACCACCGACGCCGAAGGCAAACGCTCGGTGGTTTTCCTCACCCTGGCCAACGACGCGGTGCGCGACATCATCGCCAGCGCCCAGTGCAAAGGCATGGTGATGGACATGTTCCGCACCTTCATCGAGCCGCTCGAGGTCGAGTTCGGCATGAAAAGCAACCACCGTGTCGGCCGCTTCTCCGACGCCGCGAAAAGCCAGGAGTACAACGACCGCATCGAGGCGATCAACTTCTCGCTCGCGCACGACGACGGCCAGTCGGCACGCAATCTGGCGGCGGCCGACGTGATCCTGGTCGGCGTCAGCCGCAGCGGCAAGACGCCGACCTCCTTGTACCTGGCCATGCAGCACGGCATCAAGGCCGCGAACTACCCGCTGATCCCCGACGACTTCGAGCGCGGCCACCTGCCCGGAAGCCTGGCACCGCACAAGCGCAAGTGTTTCGGCCTCACGATCAACCCCGACCGCCTTTCGCAAATCCGCCACGAGCGCCGCCCGGGCAGCAAGTACGCGTCGATCGAAAACTGCAGCTATGAAGTCAACGAAGCCGAACGCATGATGAAGCGAGACGGCATCTCCTGGCTGAGTTCGACCCACAAGTCGATCGAGGAAATTGCCACCACGATCCTGCGCGACATCAAGCCAGACCGCCTAATCTACTGATCGGCTCTAACGATCGGCGCGCGCCTCGCAGCGCGACGCGTAGAGGCAAATGGCCGCCGCCGCAGCGACGTTGAGCGACTCCTCGCCACCCGGCTGCGCAATGCGCACCGTGAACGCACAACGCTGCGCCAGCGCCGGCTGTACGCCCTGCCCTTCGTGCCCGAACACCCAGGCGCAGGGCGACGGCAGGCGGGCCTGCGCAAGCTCGACGCCCGCGTGCGAGCCGGTGGCCAGCAGCGGAACACGCAAGGCGTCAAGCGCGTCGACCTCGAGCGACTCGACCAGCCGCAGCCCAAAGTGCGCGCCCATGCCTGCACGCAGCACCTTGGGCGACCACAGCGCCGCGGTACCCTTGATCGCGAGCACCTGGCACACGCCCATGGCCGCGGCGGTACGCAGGATGCTGCCTACGTTGCCGGCGTCCTGCACCCGGTCGAGCACCACCGTCGCAGCTGTCGGGTCGATCTCTGGGCTGGCCCCATGCTCAATCACAAATCCGACCGACGCCGCGGACTCCAGACTGCTGACGCCGTCGAACAAAGCGGCCGGCGCGGTGGCCACCGCCGCGGCCCAGTGGGCCAGCGTGCGCAGCGTGGTCTCCCGCTGGTAAGCCTCTAGAGTGACCAGCGCCTGAACGGCTTTCACGCCGCGAGCGCGCGCCGCCGCACAAAGATGTTCACCCTCGATCCACACCTGGCCCAGCTTGCGGTACGCGGCCGGGTCGTGCGCCAGCTTGCGCAGCCGCTTGAGCAGCGGGTTGTCGCGGGATGCGATGGCGCTTGCAGCGGGTTCAGTCCTCACGAACCGGCTCCGCGGCACTCGCGCACCGGCCCAAAACTGCGCCGGTGCGCCGCGCAAGCCCCATGGGTTCGCAGCGCGGCAAGATGGTTCGGCGTGGGGTAGCCCTTGTGCACGTCGAAGCCGTAGGCCGGGTGGCACTGGTGCAACTCCAGGCAGAGGCGGTCGCGGTGCACTTTAGCCAGGATCGACGCCGCGCTGATGCAGGCCACGGTGGCGTCGCCCTTGACGATCGCATGGCTCGGCACGTTCAGCAGCGGCAGCCGATTGCCGTCTACCAGCACCAGGCCGGGCGGCAATCGCAATCCCGCCACCGCGCGCTTCATCGCGAGCAAAGTGGCTTGCAATATGTTGAGCCGGTCGATCTCCTCCACGCTCGCCTCGGCGATGCAAATGGCGAGGGCCCGGGCTCGCACCTCGTCGAACAGGCGTTCGCGGCGCCTGGGGCTCAGCGCCTTGGAATCGGCGAGCCCTTTGACGGCATTGCGCTCGTCCAGGATCACCGCAGCCGCGACCACCGGGCCGGCCAGCGGACCGCGACCAGCCTCGTCCACCCCCGCGACCAGGCCGGGGGATTGAAGGCGCTGCGCAATGTGCTCGGGAAGACTAATGCGCAAGGAGTTTTTCAATCGCATCGGTGGCGGTGCGCGCGGTGTCGCGCCTGAGTTCGTGGTGCAAATCGGCAAAGCGAGAGCCAAGTGCCGCGGCCCGCCCGGGTGCATCGAGCCAGCCGAGAACCTCCGTCGCGAGCCGCTCCGGGCTCGCATCTCCTTGCAAGCGCTCGGGCACGACAAATTCGCGGCACAGTATGTTGGGCAGGCCGACCCACGGCTGCAAGCGCATGCGCTTCATCAATTGCCAGCTCAGCGGGTTCATGCGGTAGGCAATCACCATCGGGCGCTTGAACAAGGCCGCCTCCAGCGTCGCGGTGCCGCTGGCGACGAGCGCCACGTCGCAAGCGGCCAGCGCCTCGTGCGAGCGGCCGTCGAGCAGCTGCAGCGGCAGCGCGTCGCGCGGCAGTAGGGCCTCGATCCGTGCGAGCAATCCCGGCGCCGCGGGCAAGAGGAAGCGCAGCGCCGGCCGCAGCCGGTGCAGCACCTGCATCGCGGCCACAAACAACGGCGCAATGGTTTCGATCTCCGAGCGGCGGCTGCCGGGCAGCACGGCCACCACCACGTCGGACTCGTTCAGGCCCAACGCGCGACGCGCCGCGGCACGCGGCACTTCGAGCGGGATGGCGTCGGCCAACGGGTGGCCGACGTAGGTGGCGGCCACCCCGTGCCGATGCAGCACGGCGGGCTCGAACGGGAACAGGCAGAGCACATGGTCGGCGCATTGCGCCAGCTTGTGAACCCGCTTGCCGCGCCAGGCCCAGATCGACGGGCAGATGAAATGCACGGTCTTGATGCCGGCGGCGCGCAGGCGAAGTTCGAGGTCGAGATTGAAATCCGGTGCGTCGACGCCGATGAAGGCCGAGGGCCGCTCGCGGATCAAGCGCTCGGCGAGCTGCTCGCGGATCGCCGAAATTTCGCGGTAGTGGCGGATCACCTCGACATAGCCGCGCACCGCGAGCTTGTCGTGAGGCCACCAGGCTTCGAAGCCATGGGCCGCCATCTTCGGCCCACCGATGCCAACACTGGCCAGTGCCGGCCAGCGCTGCTTGAGCCCGCCGAGCAGCAGCGCCGCCAGCAGGTCGCCCGAGGCCTCGCCGGCGACCACGCCCAAGCGCGGCGTGGGGGGCGCCATGGCGGGTTAGCGAACGATGCCGCGTTCGGCGGCGGCAACAAACTCGAGCATCAGCTTGACATCGGCATCGGCCTCGCCGGGCTGGCCACGCATCGCGCCGATCTCGGCCAGCGCCGCGGCGAGGGTCAGGCCCTTGCGGTAGAGGCTGCGATGCATCTGCTTGACCAGCGCGATGCGCTCGGGCGTGTAGCCACGCCGGCGCAGGCCCTCCTGGTTCACACCCTGCGCCTCGGCGGGGTTTCCCGCCGCGGTGACAAACGGCGGCAGGTCTTGCGCCAGGCGGGTCTGGAATCCGGTCATTGCATGCGGCCCGACGCGCACGAACTGATGCACCCCCGACAGGCCACCGAGAAACACCCAGTCGCCAAGATACACATGGCCGGCGAGCTGCACCGCGTTGGCCAGGATGGTGTGGCTGCCGATGCGGCAGTCGTGCGCCACATGCACATAGGCCATGATCCAGTTGTCGTCACCCAGCCGGGTGACGCCTTCGTCCTGCACAGTGCCGATATTGAGGGTGCAGAACTCGCGGATCGTGTTGCCATTGCCGATCTCGAGCGCGGTGGGTTCGCCCGCGTACTTCTTGTCCTGGGGTGCGGCACCGAGCGAGCAGAACTGCCAGATGCGGTTGTCGCGGCCGATCGTGGTGTGTCCCTCGATCACACAATGCGGGCCGACCGTGGTGCCGTCGCCGATGCGCACATCGGGACCCACCATGGAATACGGGCCGATCGACACCGACGCTGCAATTTCAGCCTTCGGGTCGACGATGGCCGTGGGGTGGATGTTGGCCATGGTCTGGTTCGCCAATGCTTCAGGCCACCCTGCGCATGGTGCACATCAGTTCGGCCTCGGCCGCGAGTTCGCCGCCCACGCTGGACTTGCCTTGGTATTTGAAGACACCGGCCTTGGCGCGCAGCAGCGTCACCTCCATCACGAGCTGATCGCCCGGCTCCACCGGGCGCTTGAAGCGCGCGCCGTCGATGCCGGCGAAGTAAAAGACGGTCTTGTCGTCGAGTTCGATGCCGAGCGAATCGATGCTGAGAAGCGCGGCCGCCTGTGCCATCGCTTCGAGCAGCATCACGCCGGGCATCACCGGCCGGTGCGGGAAGTGGCCCACGAAATAGGGCTCGTTCATCGTCACGTTCTTCAGCGCCTTGATGCGCACGCCCTTTTCCAGCTCGAGCACACGGTCGACCAGCAGGAAAGGGTATCGGTGCGGCAGCTTCTTGAGAATCTGGTGAATGTCCATCATGGGCGTACCGTTAACCTTCGTGATCTGCACTGCGGAATGCGGGAGTTTTCGCACTTTGGGCGGCGCGGCGTGCTCATGAAACTTTCTTCTCCAAGGCGCGAACCCGCTCGCGCAGGGCGTGCAGGTTGCGCAGGGTTGCGGCGTTTTTTTCCCAGGCGGCATTCTCGTCGAAGGGAAAGACGCCGCTGTACTGCCCCGGCTTGAGGATCGAGCGCGTGACCACCGTGGCCGCCGAGATGTTCACATGGTCCGCAATCTGCAAATGCCCGAGGATGATGGCGCCGCCACCCACAGTGCAATGGGCGCCGATGCGCGCGCTGCCCGCGATGCCAACACAGCCCGCCATCGCGCAATGCGCGCCGATGTGCACGTTGTGGCCCACCTGAATCAGGTTGTCGAGCTTCACGCCGTCCTCGATCACGGTGTCCTCCATTGCGCCGCGGTCGATGCAGGTGTTGGCGCCGATCTCCACGTCATCGCCGATGCGCACCGCGCCCAACTGCTCGATCTTCTCCCAGCGCCGCTCGCCTCCTGCGCCGTCCGGCGCGAAGCCGAAGCCATCAGCGCCGATCACCACGCCGGAGTGGACGATGCAGCGCTCGCCGATGCTGCAGCGGTCACCCAACACCACCCGCGCCGCCAGACACGTGAGCTTGCCCACGCGCGCTGCGCGGCCGACGACGGTGTGCGCACCGATGCAGGCGCCCTCGCCCACCTCGGCCTCTTCGGCGATGTACGCAAACGCAGCGACCGACGCGCTTGCGTGCACCCGGGCACTGGGCTCCACCACGGCACTGCGGTGCATGCCAGCGCTCGGCGGCGGGCGCGAGCTTGCGGCCCACCACTGGGTGAGGCGGGCGAAATAGAGGTAGGGGTCGGCGGTGACGATCGCCGCGCCTCGGGCCACGGCGTCGGCGCGCATCTCGGGCGCGACAACCACGCAGCCGGCGAGCGAGGCCGAAAGCTGAGCCCGGTAACGCGGGTTCGCAAGAAAGCTGATCGTGCTCGGCGTCGCGCTTTCCAGCGGCCCGATGCGGTCGACCCGAAGCGTCGCGTCGCCGAGCAGTTCGCCGCCGAGGCGGGCGGCGATGTCGGAAAGCCGGACCTCGCTCATCGAGGACCCCGGCTGCCGCAGGTCACTTGCCTGCGTTGAGCGCGTCGATCACCTTCTTGGTGATATCGATGCGCGGGCCGGCGAAGACCACTTCCTGCAGGATCAGGTCGTACTTCTCGGCGTCGAAAATCTGCTTGATGACCTTGTTCGCGCGCTCGACCACGGAGGACAGCTCTTCGTTCTTGCGCTGGTTCAGGTCTTCCTGGAATTCGCGGCGCTTGCGCTGGAACTCGCGGTCCTGGTCGAGCAGGTCGCGCTGGCGGCGGCTGCGCTCGCCTTCGGCAAGCGTCGGGGCGTCTTTCTCGAGTTTGTCCGATGCAGCCTTGAGCTTGTTGCCGAGGTCGGCAATTTCCTTCTCGCGTTTGCCGAACTCGACTTCGAGCTTGGCTTGCGCCGCCTTGGCGGGGGTGGCTTCACGCAAGACACGTTCGCTGTTGACGTAGCCGATCTTCAGCTCCTGCGCCTGCACCGACGCTCCCGCCGCGAAGAGGGACAACGCGGCGAGCACGAATTTCATCTTCGACAGGTTCATCAAAACGCGGTCCCGATCTGGAATTGAAACTTCTGGATTCTATCTTTGGGCTGCGACCGGATCGGCGTGCCCCAGCTCAACTGCAGCGGGCCCACCGGCGAGATCCAGCTCAGGCCGATGCCGGCCGACGCGCGCAGGCTGGCGGCGTCAACCTTCTCGAACTCACCCCAAACATTGCCGACGTCGACGAAGCCGAACATGCGCAGCGACTTGTCGTTGCCGGTACCTGGAACGGGCACGTACAGCGATGTGTTGACATTCAAGCGGCGATTGCCGCCGATGTAGGTGCCGGTCACGTCCACCGGACCGAGCGAGCCCTGGTCGAACACCCGCACCGAGCCCAGGCCGCCGCCGTAGAAGTTCTTGAAGATCGGGTACGGCCGGTCGCCCAGGCCCCTGCCCCAACCGAACTCGGCGTTGACGCCGAGAGTGAAGCGGTTGCTGAGCTGAAGGTACTGCTGCCACTGCAAGTTGGCGCGCAGGTACTTGGCGTCGCCCGCGGCGGCCAGTTCGAGGTTGACCCTCTGGTAGCGGCCGCGGGTGGGGGTGAGCGCGCTGTCGCGTTCGTCGCGAGCCCAGCCGATGGTGAGCGGAAACGAGGTGCTCTTGGGGCCGAACTGCTCGCGGTAGAGGAAGTAGCTGTTCGGCAGCGATCTGGTGGCCTTGATTTCGGTGCGCTCGGCACCGATGCCGAAGAACACTGTGTCGAACTCGGAGAACGGTACACCGAAGCGCACCGAAGCGCCGGGCGTCGCCAACTGGTATTCGTCGCCCTGGCTGTTCAGCGGTTTGCTGGTGCGGTAGTACAGGTCCACCGCGCGTGAGACGCCATCGACGGTGAAGTACGGGTCGACCGTGGACAGGACCAGGTTGCGCGAGGATTTGCTGGTGTTGACTTCGATGCCGAGGTAGTTGCCCGAGCCGAACACGTTGTCCTGCCTGACCGACGCGTTGAACGAAACCTTCTCGGCGCTGGAGTAACCCGCGCCGATGAGCAGGTTGCCGGTGGGCTTCTCGGTCACCTTGATCACCAGGTCGACCTGGTCGGGCGACCCGGTCACCTCTTCGGTTTCGACCTCGACCTCCTTGAAGAAACCGAGTCGGTCGACCCGGTCGCGTGAAAGCTTGATGCGGGCGCCGTCGTACCAGGCGGATTCAAACTGGCGGAACTCGCGCCGCACCACCTCGTCGCGGGTGCGCGTGTTGCCGGAAACGTTGATCCGCCGCACGTAGACACGCCGCTGCGGATCGGCCGAGATTGCGACCACCACCTGGCCGGTGGCACGGTCGATCTGCGGCCGCGGCTCGACGCGCGCGAAGGCGTAGCCGTAGAGGCCGAAGCGGTCGCTGAAGGCGCGCACCGTGGCAGCCACGTCCTCGCCGCGGTAGGCCTCGCCGGGGCGCACCCGCACCAGGCGCTCGAATTCCTCGGTCTTGCCCAGGTACTCGCCCTCGAGCTTCACCGCGGTGACCGTGTAGGGCTGGCCCTCGGTCACCGAGATGGTGATCGAGATCTCCTGCTTGTCGGGAGAGATCGTGACCTGCGCGGAGTCCGCGGCGAACTCCAGGTAGCCGCGGTTGGTGTAGTAGGCGCGCAGGGTTTCGAGGTCGGCATTCAACTTCGCGCGCGAGTAGCGGTCGTTCTTGGTGTACCAGGTCAGCCAGCCGCTGGTGGTCTGCTCGAACAGGCCGAGCAGCGTCGACTCCGAAAACGCCTTGGCCCCGACGATGCGGATTTCCTTGATCTTGGCCGCGTCGCCCTCGGTCATCGTGAAGGTCACGTTGACCCGGTTGCGCTCCAGCGGCGTCACCGTGGTCACCACCTCGGCGCCGTAGAGGCTGCGCGACAGGTACTGGCGCTTGATCTCCTGCTCGGCGCGGTCGATCACGGCCTTGTCGAAGGGCAGGCCCTCGCCGATGCCGGTGTCCTTCAGCGCCTTGGCCAGGGTGTCCTTCTCGAACTCCTTCATGCCCACGAAGTCGACCGCCGCGATGGTCGCGCGCTCGTCGACGACCACCACCAGCACCTGGCCGTCGATCTCCAGGCGCACGTCCTTGAACAGGCCTGTGGCAAACAGCGCCCGCAAGGCAGCGGCGCCCTTGTCGTCGTTGTAGGTGTCCCCGATACGAAACGGCAACGATGCGAACACGGTGCCCGGGTCGGTGCGTTGCAGGCCCTCGATGCGGATGTCGTTGAGGACGAAGGGTTCGACGGCGTGGGCCGAGGGTGCGGCAACAGCCAGGGCGACCACGCAGGCCGCAATCGGGCGCAGCGCGCGCGGAAACTGAATCAAGTGCATCGGGGAGGTGCCAGGGCCGGAGGGCGGTCAGTGCAGGCCCAGGAGGCGGGCCACATCGTTGGACAGAGCGAGGGACATCAGCAACAACATGATCGCTGCCCCGCCACGTTGCAGCCACTTGAGCCACAGTTCGGAGACCGGTCGGCCGGTCACACCCTCGAAAAGATAATACATCAGGTGCCCGCCATCGAGCATCGGCAGCGGGAGCAGGTTGAGCACGCCAAGGCTCACGCTCACCATGGCCAGGAAGCCGAGGTAATAGGCCAGGCCCTGCTGCACCGATTGCCCCGCGTAGTCTGCAATCGTGATCGGGCCCGAGAGGTTCTTCAGCGAGGCCTCGCCGATCAACATGCGGCCGAGCATTTTCAGGCTCAGCGCCGACACCTCCCAGGTGCGCGTGACGCCGCGCTTCAGGCCTTCGACCGGGCCATGCCGCACGGTCACCATCTCGGGCGCGGTACCGACCAGCGCCTCGATCCGGCCGAAGGCGCGTTTGCCCTCGCCGACCAGACGCGGCGTGACCACGATCTCGATTTCCTGGCCGGCGCGGCCGAGCGCCATCGACAAGGGCCGCACGATGCCGTCGCGCACGCTCCCGCGGATCGCGGCGATCAGCGCCTGCGCATCGGCCACCGGCTGGCCGTCGACGCGGCGGACCCGGTCGCCGGCGCGCAGGCCGGCCTGCGCTGCCGGCCCGGCGGGTTTCACCTCGCCGAAGACCGCGTCGCCGCGGTACGGCGAACCGACACCGATGCGCCCGATCACCGCGGCGTCGATGTCCTCGCCCGCCACCCGGTTCAGCTCCAGGCGCAGCGCGCGTTGGCTCTGCGCGCCGGGCGCGCTCACCATCAGGTGTAGCGGCTCGCCGCGCAGCGCGGACTGCATCACCTGCCAGCGCAGGTCGGTCAGCGATTCGACTTCGTCCCAGTCGCTGCCATTGCGCGAAACCGCGCGCACATGGTCGCCGGCATGCAGCCCGGCCCTCTCTGCGAGCGAGCCCGCGGGCGGCGAGGCCAGCAGCGCCTTGGGCTCGTCGATGCCGACCCAATGCGCCGCGGCGTAGAGCAACACCGCCAGCAACAGGTTGGCCGCCGGCCCCGCGGCGACGATGGCGGTGCGCTGCCACAGCGTCTTGCGGTTGAAGGCCTGCTCGCGCTCGTGCGGCGCCACCTCGCCTTCGCGTTCGTCGAGCATGCGCACATAGCCGCCCAGCGGCAGGGCACAGATCACAAATTCGGTGTCGTTGGGCGAGCGCTGGCGGCGCCACAAGACACGCCCGAAGCCCACCGAGAAGCGCAGCACCTTGACGCCGCAAGCACGTGCCACCCGGTAGTGGCCGTACTCGTGGATCACGATCAGCACACCGAGCGTGAGCAGGAAGGCGAGAACGGTGGTGAGCATCTTGGGGTCAGTGTGCCGCTGTGTTCAGGCGCTGCGCTAGAGCCCGCGCATGGGCGCGGGCCCGCTCGTCCAGCGCGAGCAGGTCGGCGAGCGTCGGGCTGGCGGGCAACCCGGGTTGCACCGCCTCGATGGTTTGTGCATTGATCCTGTGAATGTCGAGGTAGCCGATGGTTCCGGCGAGGAACGCGGCCACAGCCACTTCGTTGGCCGCATTGAGCACCGCGCTGCTGCCCTCGGGGCCTCGCAAAGCGTCCCACGCGAGGAAGAGGCCGGGGAAGTGGGCGCGGTCCGGCGCCTCGAAGGTCAGCGCCCTCAGGCTCAGGAAGTCCAGCGCCTCGGCGCCGGATTCGATGCGTTCGGGGAATGACAGCCCATAGGCGATCGGACCCTTCATGTCGGGCGTGCCGAGCTGCGCCAGCACCGACGCGTCGCGGCAGACCACCATCGAGTGGATGATGCGTTGCGGGTGGATCACGACTAGGATTTGCTCCGGCGCCAGGTCGAACAGCCAGCGCGCCTCGATCACTTCGAGCGCCTTGTTCATCATCGTCGCCGAATCGACCGAGATCTTGCGGCCCATCACCCAGTTGGGGTGCGCGCAGGCCTGGTCCGGGGTAACCCCGGCAAGCGACGCCACCGAGCGCTCGCGAAACGGGCCGCCCGAGCCGGTGAGCACGATATGGTCGATGCGCTCGTGCCAGGTGGCGCGGTCTTCGGGCAGGCACTGGAAGATCGCCGAGTGTTCGCTGTCGATCGGCAGCAGCGTCGCACCACCGTCGCGCACCGCGTTCATGAACAAGGCGCCGCCGACCACCAGCGCTTCCTTGTTCGCCAGCAGCAGGCGCTTGCCGGCGCGAGCCGCCGCAAGGCAAGGTGCCAGGCCGGCGGCACCGACGATCGCGGCCATCACGGTGTCCACCTCGGGGTGTGCGGCGAGGTCGCACAAGGCCTGCGTGCCGGCGAGCACCTCGGTGCGCGAGCCTTCGCGCTTCAGCGCTTCACGCAGGCGCCGCGCGGCCGCGGCATCGGGCACCGCCGCGAAGCGCGGCCTGAACTGCAGGCATTGCGCGGCAAGCTCGTCGATGCGGCCCTGCGCGGTCAGCGCAAAAACCTCGAAGCGGCCCGGGTGGCGTGCGATCACCTCGAGCGTGCTGACGCCGATCGAGCCGGTGGCGCCGAGAATGGTGATCCGTTGCCCCGGCTTCAAAGCGACCCCAACGCCATGGCGATCGGTAGCACCGGCAGCAGCGCGTCGATGCGGTCCAACACGCCGCCATGGCCCGGCAAGAGGCCGCTGGAATCCTTGGCGCCGGCGGCGCGCTTGACCAGCGACTCGAACAGGTCGCCGACGACGCTCATCGCGCACAGGCCGAGCACCGCGAGCACCAGGCCGAGCCCCCCGACCCGATCCAGCAGTTGCGAATACAGGCTCGGCGAATCGAAGCCGAAGCGGCGGTCGAGCGTGATCCACATGGCCGCCAGCGCGAGCGCGCCGAAGATGCCGCTGAGGACACCCTCCCAGCTCTTGCCCGGGCTGATCGTCGGCGCGAGTTTGTGTTTGCCGAACGCCCTGCCACCGGCATACGCGGCAATGTCGGCAGCCCACACCAGCGCCATCGTCGAGAGCAGGAAATTGACGCCGATGGCGTGTGCCTGAAAGATCGCGGTCCAGCCGAGGGCCAGCACCAGAACACCGAGCACGCAGCGCCACCAGGGCGGCAGGCGCGACCAGCCGCTTGGCCCGGCCCGCAAGGCCAGCGCGCCGCCCAGAACCCAGGCGGCGGCTGCACCCCACCACATCGGCGCGCTGGACCGATGAGCGGTGAACCAGCACAGCGCATAGCTCACCGCGGCGACGACCACCCCCAACGCAAGCGCGACGGCAAAGGACGCACCGCTCAAGCGCCCCCACTCCCAACCCGCGGCGCCGATCATCAGCAGCGTGAGCACGGCGAAGGGCCATGGCGACCGCGCGAGCATCGCAGGCACCAGCAGGGCCAGCAGCACAAGGGCGGTGATGACACGCTGGCCGAGCATGATCGAAAAACTCTCAGTCTCTCAGCCGGCGAGCGCCGGGTCGGAGGTCTTGACGCCGCCGAAGCGGCGGTCTCGGCTGGCGTAGGAGGCGAGCGCGGCGTCGAGCTGCTGGTCGTCGAAGTCCGGCCAGAGGCAGTCGGTGAAATAGAGCTCGGAGTACGCCACCTGCCAGATCAGGAAGTTGCTGATCCGCACCTCGCCGCCGGTGCGGATGAAGAGGTCGGGGTCGGGCGCAAAGCTCATCGCGGTGTAGCCGGCGAGCGTCGCTTCGTCGAGCTGCTCGGCGGTCACGCCATTGGCGATGGCGCGCTTGCAGGCCTGCACCACGTCCCAGCGCCCGCCATAGTTGAACGCGATGATCAGCGTGATGCCCGTGTTCGCCGCAGTGGTGGCTTCGACGCGGTCCCAGGTGTCGCGCAGCTTCTGCGACACCGAATCGCGGTCGCCGACGATGCGGATGCGCACGCCGTCTCCCGCAAGCTTGGCCAAGTACTTCGACACCGCGACCAGCACCAGGTCCATCAGGCCCGAGACCTCGTCTTCCGGGCGCTTCCAGTTTTCGGTGGAGAAGGCGTAGACGGTCAGGTACTCGATGCCGCGGTCGCCACAGGACCTGATCGTGCGCACCAACGTGTCCAGGCCGTGTTTGTGGCCGTACAGGCGCGGCATGAAACGCTTGCGCGCCCAGCGGCCGTTGCCGTCCAGCACGATCGCCACATGACGTGGCAGCTTGGAGTCGTTGGACACGACGGTGGACTGGTTGCGTGGCACGGTAAGCGCGGACTCAGTCCGGCACCGGGCCGCTCCCACGCGGCCTGAGCTCCCCCTCGGGGGGGCGCGAGCGAAGCGAGCTTGGGGGGGCCATTTCAAACCGCAAGGATCTCGGCTTCCTTGCCGTGCACCAGGCGGTCGATCTCGGCGATGACCCGGTCGGTGAGCTTTTGCACGTCGTCCTGTGCGCGACGCTCTTCGTCCTCGGCTACGGCCTTGTCCTTGAGCAGCTTCTTCAGATGCTCGTTGGCATCGCGACGCAGGTTGCGCACCGCAATCTTGCAGTCCTCGCCAGCATGGCGCACCACCTTCGTGAGCTCTCTGCGGCGCTCTTCGGTCAGCGCCGGCATCGGCACCCGCAGCAGGTCGCCCTGCGCGCTCGGGTTGAGGCCGAGGTCGCTCTCGCGAATCGCCTTTTCGATCTTCGCCCCTAAGCCCTTCTCCCAAGGCTGCACGGTGATCGTGCGCGCATCGAGCAGGCTCACGTTGGCCACCTGGCTGATCGGCACCATCGAGCCGTAGTACTCCACATGCACCTGGTCGAGCAGGCCCGGGTGGGCGCGGCCGGTGCGGATCTTGTGCAACTCGCCCTTGAACGCGTCAATGGACTTGGCCATCTTCGTTTCGGCGGTTTTTTTGATGTCGACGATCGTCATGGCTTCTATCCCCTACACATGGACCAGTGTGCCCTCGTCCTCGCCCTGCACAACGCGCTTGAGAGCGCCGGGCTTGAAAATCGAGAACACCTTGATCGGCAGCTTCTGGTCGCGGCAGAGCGCAAACGCGGTGGCGTCCATCACCTGCAGGTTGCGCGCGATGGCCTCGTCGAAGCTGATGCGCGAATAGCGCGTGGCGTTCGGGTCCTTCTTCGGGTCGGCGCTGTAGACACCGTCGACCTTGGTGGCCTTGAGCACGATTTCGGCGCCGATCTCGGCGCCGCGCAGTGCGGCCGCGGTGTCGGTGGTGAAGAACGGGTTGCCGGTGCCGGCGGCGAAGATCACGATCTTGCCCTCTTCGAGATACTGCAGCGCCTTCGGCCGCACATAGGGCTCGACCACCTGCTCGATCGCGATCGCGCTCATCACGCGTGCGGTCATGCCTTCCTGGCGCATCGTGTCGCCCAGGGCCAACGCGTTCATCACGGTGGCCAGCATGCCCATGTAGTCGGCGGTGGCGCGCTCCATGCCCACCGAGCCGCCGGCCACGCCGCGAAAGATGTTGCCGCCGCCGATCACAACCGCCACCTCGCAGCCGAGTTGGGTCACCTCCTGCACCTCGCGCACCATGCGCACGATGGTGGCGCGGTTGATGCCAAACGCGTCGTCGCCCATCAGGGCTTCGCCGGAGAGCTTCAACAGGATGCGCTTGTAGGCCGGCATTCGGCGTGTCTCCTTGAAGATGAGGGGTGGGCGTCGACCGGCGCAGAGTTTAAGCCGCTGCGCCGCGCCGTCACCACCGCCCGCGGCGGCAACGGCCCTGTGGTCAAGCGCCCTTGGCTGCGGCCACCTGCGCGGCGACTTCGGCCGCGAAGTCGTCCTGCTTCTTCTCGATGCCCTCGCCCACCACGTAAAGCGTGAAGCTCTTGACCGTGGTGTTGGCCGCCTTGAGCATCTGCTCGACCGTCTGCTTGTCGTTCTTGACGAAGGCCTGGTTCAGCAGCGACACCTCCTTGAGGAACTTCTGCACCGAGCCCTCGACCATCTTGGCCACGATCTCGGCCGGCTTGCCGGATTCCGCGGCCTTCTCCGCCGCGATCTTGCGTTCCTTCTCGACCAGGTCGGCAGGCACATTGGCTTGCGACAGCGCGGCCGGCTTCATCGCCGCCACATGCATCGCCACGTCCTTGGCCGCCACGTCGTCACCCTCGAACTCGACCATCACGCCGATGCGGGTGCCGTGAAGGTAGCTGGCCAGCTTGCCGCCACCCGAGTAGCGCTTGAAGCGGCGGATCGACAGGTTCTCTCCGATCTTGCCGATCAAGCCCTTGCGCACCTCTTCGAGCGTCGGGCCGAAACCGTCCTGGCTGTACCCCAGCGCCGAAAGCACGCTCACATCGGCCGGGTTCTTGTCGGCCACCAGTTGCGCACAGGCCTTGGTGAAAGCGAGGAAGGAGTCGTTCTTCGAGACGAAGTCGGTCTCGCAGTTGACTTCGACCATCGCGCCGGTGCTGCCGCTCACGGCGGCCGCCACCACGCCCTCGGCGGTGATGCGCGAGGCGGCCTTGCCGGCCTTGTTGCCGAGCTTCACGCGCAGGATTTCTTCGGCACGCTCACTGTTGCCGTCGGCTTCGGTGAGCGCCTTCTTGCATTCCATCATCGGCGCGTCGGTCTTGGCGCGCAGTTCGGCGACCATGCTTGCGGTAATTGCGGGCATCTGAAAATCTCCGTATCGATTGGAAAAAGGGGGCCTTGTCAGCCCCCTTCGATCAAGCCTGTGGCTCGTGGCAACGCGGGGTTCAGGACCCTTCGTTGACCTCGACAAACTCGTCGCCGCTGGCCGCCACCTGCACCACCTCTTGCGTGGCGTTGGCCTTGCCTTCGAGCACCGCGTCGGCCACGGCACGCGCATACAGCGCCACCGCCTTGGCCGAGTCGTCGTTGCCGGGGATCACGTAGTCGATGCCCAGCGGCGAGTGGTTCGAGTCGACGATGCCCACCACCGGAATGCCGAGCTTGTTGGCTTCGGCAATCGCGATCTTGTGGTAACCCACGTCGATCACGAACAGCGCGTCGGGCAGCGCGGCCATGTCGGCGATGCCGCCGATGTCCTTCTCCAGCTTGGCGATGTCGCGCTGGAACATCAGCGCTTCCTTCTTGATTGAGGGCTGGATGCCGGCCTCGACCTGGGCCTGCATTTCCTTTAGCTTCTTCAGCGACCCCTTGACCGTCTTGAAGTTGGTCAGCATGCCGCCGAGCCAGCGCTGGTCGACATAGGGCATGCCGGCGCGCTTGGCTTCCAGCGCGGTGACTTCACGCGCCTGGCGCTTGGTCCCGACCATCAAGATGGTGCCGCGCTTGGAAGCGAGCTGGCGCACGAACTTCATCGCGCCCTCGAAGAGCGGCTGCGTCTTCTCGAGGTTGATGATGTGGATCTTGTTGCGGTGGCCGTAGATGTACGGCGCCATCCGCGGGTTCCAGAAACGGGTCTGGTGGCCAAAATGGACACCGGCTTCCAGCATTTCACGCATCGTGACGGACATGTTTTCTCCAAAAGGTTGTGTCTAGAATCCGGCGTGAATTGCGGCTTGTGTTCATCACCGAGAATCTGGTGGTGAACCGCCGCAACACCTTTCTACCGCCGGGTTCGCGAGTGGTCTGCTTGGGTGGTCCAGCTCTTCGGCCGACCCGGGAAGGCCCACCGAGCCGACGACTCACGCCAATCGGCACCCAGACAAACCCGCGGATTGTAGCAGCCCGATGCTCCCCGACCTGACCCTGGCCGCGTCCGAAATCGCCGCTGGCCGCCGCAGCGCGACGACCTCGCTTGAGCAGTCGCTGCAATGCGCGGACGCGGCCAGCAACGCACAGGTGTACCTGCGGCGTTTTGACGATGAAGCACGAGCACAGGCGGTTCGTGTCGACCGGCGCGGCGCCGCGCCCCTGCCCCGCTTGGCGGGGCTGGCGGTATCGGTGAAGGACCTGTTCGATGTGGCCGGCCATCCCACCACCGCCGGCAGCGCTTCGATGCACGACGCCCCACCCGCTGCCCAGGATTGCCCCGCGGTTCAGCGCCTGCGCGAAGCCGGCGCCGCGCTCGTCGGCCACACCAACCTGAGCGAGTTCGCGTTTTCCGGCGTCGGCATCAACCCGCACCACGGCACACCCGCCAACGGCGCCACCCGCGCACTCGACCCCACACCACGAATCCCCGGTGGTTCGACCTCCGGCGGCGCGGTGTCGGTGGCCACCGGCTCGGCCTGGGCCGCGCTCGGCTCGGACACCGGCGGCTCGATCCGTATCCCGGCGGCGCTGCAAGGCCTGGTCGGCTTCAAGAACACCGCGCGGCTCACGCCCGCGGAAGGTTCGATCCCGTTGTCGACCACGCTCGACACCGTCTGCGCGATCACCCGCTCGGTGCGCGACGCGGTGCTGCTGCACGAGGTGCTCGCTCAACGCCGGGTAGCACTCGATTCGCGTCCGCTCTCGACGCTGCGCTTTGCGGTGCCGCGCAACGTGATGCTCGATGCGCTCGAGCCCGCGGTCGCGAGCGCCTTCGAGCAGGCATGCCGGCGGCTGCGCGACGCCGGTGCGCGTGTCGACCAGATCAACCTGCCCGAATTGGCCGAGGTCGCGACGATCAATGCCGCGGGCGGTTTTGCCGCCGCGGAAAGCTGGGCCTGGCACCGCCACCGATTGGAGCGGCGCGAGGCCGACTACGACCCGCGGGTGGCGCTGCGCATCCGGCGCGGCGCGGCGATGAGCGCGGCCGACTACATCGACCTGCTGCACACCCGCCGCGACTGGATCGCCCGCATGGAGGCTGCGCTGCAAGCCTGGGACGCGATGCTGTCGCCGACCGTGCCGATCGTCGCGCCGCCGATCGCCGCGCTGCTCGCCGACGACCAGGCTTTCTTCGCCACCAATGCGCTGCTGTTGCGCAACGCCTCCTGCGTGAACCTGCTCGACGGTTGCGCGATCAGCCTGCCGTGTCACTCCCCGGGTGCCTGGCCGGTGGGCCTGATGGTCTGGCAGCGGGCGCTGGCCGACGACCGGGTGCTCGCGGCGGCGCTGGCGATCGAAGCAACCTTGTCCGAAGACTGAAATGAAGCCCCCACCCTCACCTTGTAGGCTGCCCCCCCAAGGGGGCGCTCAGTAACTTCGGAACGGCCGGACGGTACTGAAATGAAACACCCCCGAAGCGGCTTCGCCGCTCCCCCTCAATGGGGCCGAGGTACGCGGCTCCAAGCCGACCCGCGTCGGCTTGGACGGGCCGAGGAATGGCCGCGTCTCGCGGCCATGCGGCCTGCAAGGCCCGCCAGCGGCCTGGCAGAGCCAGATCCGCGGCAGTTGCTTGGCATGGCCTCGCGTTTCATGCGTCGCGGGTCGCGCGAAGCGCGGTGGTTCCACTGAGATGAGAGTCGCCGTCATCGGCGCCGGCATCGTCGGCGTCACCTCGGCCTACGAGCTCGCGCGCGACGGCCACGAGGTCACCGTGTTCGAACGCCGCTCGAGTGTCGCCGCCGAAACCAGCTTCGCCAACGCAGGCGTGGTGGCACCCGGCTACGTGACCCCTTGGGCCGCGCCGGGCATGCCGTGGAAGGTGCTGCACTACCTGTTCAGCCGCCATGCGCCGTTGCGCATCGGTGGCCTGCCGGATTCGCAACAACTGGCCTGGTTGTGGCGATGGTGGCGCGCCTGCGCGGCGGCGGCCCACCGCGCCAACCGTTCGCGCATGCAGCGGTTGGCACAACTCAGTCAACATCGTTTGAACCAGCTCACCACCACGCTCGGCCTGGAGTACGAGCAGGTGCAGGGTTATTTGGTACTGCTGCGCAGCGATCGCGAGGCGGCGATGGCGCAACCCGGGCTGTCGATGCTGAAAGACGCGGGGGTCGCGTACCAATGGGTGGACGCAGCGCGCTGCCGCGAGATCGAACCCGGCCTCAACCCCGATATGCGCCTCTCCGCCGGCGTCCACCTGCCCCATGACGGTGTCGGCAACTGCCGGCAATTTGCGCACCTGCTCAAGGCCGAGGCGCAGAAGTTCGGCGCGCGCTTCAGGTTCTTGCACGAGGCCCAGCGCGTCGAGCCTGGGGTCACGCCCAAGCTGCAGCTGCGCCAGCGTGAGGTCGAAGCCGGCAGCGGGCCCGAAAGCGGCGGCGTGCTGCGCGAGGAAGCTTTCGACGCGGTGCTGGTGTGCGCCGCGCTCGGTGCCGTCGACCTTTTGCGGCCGCTCGGCGTGACACTGCCGCTGCAGGCGGTGCACGGCTACTCGATCACCGCACCGCTGCGCCTGCCCGACGAACACGCCCGCGCCGGGCCGCGCTCGGGCCTGATGGATGAGCGCTTCAAGGTTGCGATCACCCGCCTGGGCTCGCGGGTGCGCGTGGCCGGCAGCGCCGAGCTGTTCGCCAGCGACGAAAAGATCAACGCGGCTGCGCTGCGCACGCTCTACAAGGTGCTCGAGGACTGGTTCCCCGGCGTGATTCAAATGCCGCAGGCGCAGCGCTGGAAAGGGGCACGGCCGATGCTGCCCGACGGCCCGCCGGTGCTCGGCGCCAGCGGCGCGCCGGGGGTGTGGTTGAACCTCGGCCATGGCTCCAGCGGCTGGGCCTTGTCCTGCGGCTCGGCCTGCGTGCTGGCCGACCTGATCGGCGGCCGCGGCGCAGCCATCGACATCGAAGGCCTGGGGATCGAAAGACTGCGATGAGCCTGGTCCACCTGCCCGATATCGCCAACGACGAGCGGCGCCCGCTGTTCGGCGTTGAAGGCTCGCGGGCGGTGGAGCGCGCGGCCGCGGCAAACCTGCCCGCCAACACGCTGATGCAGCGCGCCGGCCTGGCCGTCGCCCGACTCGCGCTTGCGCTCTCACCGCACGCGAGAGAGGTCTGGATCGCCGCCGGCCCGGGCAACAACGGCGGCGACGGTCTGGAGGCGGCGATGCACCTGCAAGCGGCCGGCAAGCGGGTGCGGGTCAGCCTCGTCGGTCCTGCCGCGAGCCGGCCGGCAGACGCGAGTGCGGCGCTGCAGCGTGCGCAGAATGCCGGCATCGCCATCTCCGACGCCCTGCCGCCCGCCGAGGGTGTCGGCGTTGGGTGCATCGCGATCGACGCCCTGCTCGGCCTCGGCGCCAGCCGCGAGCCCGCAGGAGCCGTGGCCGAGGCGATCCGCGTCTTCAACCGGCACCCAGGCCCACGCCTCGCGGTGGACCTGCCCTCGGGCTTGAACGCGGCCCTGGGCACCCGGCTCGGAGCCGACGCGGCCCGCGCCACCCACGCCTTGAGCCTGCTCACGCTCAAGCCGGGCCTGTTCACCGCGCTCGGCCGCGACCACTGCGGCGAGATATGGTTCGACGATCTCGGTGTCGCCCCTCTCGGCACCGACCGGCCGGCGCCGGATGCCTGGCTCAGCGGCCGGCAAGACTTGGACGCCCAAGCCACGCGCGAACACGCGCAGCACAAGGGCAGCTTCGGCGATGTGTTGGTGGTGGGCGGCGCGACCGGCATGCTCGGCGCCGCGCTACTCGCCGCGCGCGCCGCGGCGGCGGCGGGTGCAGGGCGGGTCTACATCGTGCCGCTCGCCGCGGGCGCGGCGCATCTGGACAGCCACCGTCCCGAACTGATGTGGCGTGACCTGAAGCATCTGGCCGAATCGAGCCGGCTCGGCGCGTCCACCACCGTGGTGGGCTGCGGTGGTGGCGATGCGGTGCGCGGGGTGTTGCCCGCCCTGCTCAGCCGCAGCGCCAGGCTGGTGCTGGACGCCGACGCGCTGAATGCCCTGGCCGGCGACCCGCTGCTTCAAACGCTGCTGCGCGCCCGCGCCGAGCGCGCCTTGCCGACGGTGTTGACACCGCACCCGCTGGAAGCGGCACGCTTGCTCGGCAGCACCGCGGCACAAGTACAGGCGGACCGTGTCGGCGCCGCATCGCAGCTGGCGGCGCGCTTCGCTTGTGTGGTGTTGCTCAAGGGTTCGGGCAGCGTGATTGCGGCGCCCGGAACATCGCCGCTGATCAACCGCAGCGGCAACCCACGCCTGGCCAGCGCCGGCAGTGGCGACGTGCTGGCCGGCTGGCTGGGTGGCCTGTGGTCCGCCGACCCGGGGGACGCCTTAACACGCGCCGCTTGTGCGGTGGCGTGGCATGGCCATGCGGCCGACCGGCTGCCGGGCCACCTGCCGCTGCTGGCCTCACAACTGATCGATGCGATCAGCGCCGCGATGAACGAACGCGCTGCGGCTCGACGACCGGATTGACGCGAACCGAGGTCGGCGACGCCGATCGGCCACGCCGACCCATCCCGTCAACCGCGCCCACCGACCGCGCCCGCCGAGATCGCCGTCAAAATCAGCGCACCGGCTTTCAAGCCGAGAGCGTCGGTCAAACCAGCGCGCCGGCTTTCAGCTTCGGCGCTTGGTCGCGACCCGGGTCTTGCCCGCCGCGCCCGTCTTGCTGCCGGCACCCACCTTGCGGGCCGCTCGCTTGACCTCACGGTCGGCCACACGCACCGCATCGAGCGCCTCGACCGCCGAGGAAATACGGCGCGGAGCGCCCTCGCCGGTGTCTTTGCCGACAACTTGGCGCTCGCCCTTGCCGGTGCCCTTGCCGCTGTTCTTGCCCCGAGCCAACAGGTGTTCGGCCTCGCCGTCGCGAACCATGCGGAAGTCGATCTTGCGGCCGTCGAGGTCCACCCGGCTCACCTGAATCCGCACCCGCGCACCGACGCCATAGCGCATGCCCGAGCGTTCGCCGCGCAGTTCCTGACGCGCTTCGTCGAAGCGCCAGTATTCGCCGCCGAGTTCGGTGATGTGCACCAGGCCCTCGACGTACAGCGCGTCCAGCGTCACGAAGAGGCCGAAGGCGGTGGCCGCGGTCACGGTGCCGGTGAACTCCTCGCCGAGGTGTTCGCGCATGTAGCGGCATTTGAGCCAGGCCTCAACGTCGCGCGAGGCCTCGTCGGCCCGGCGCTCGTTGGCACTGCAATGCGCGCCGGCGCCCTCCCAGGCCTCGGCCTCCTGCGCATGCGGCTTCGGCGGCTTGCCGCCCCTGCGCACCGCGGGGGCGTCTTCCACCCGGCCCGAGTCCAGGTGGTAGCGCTTGCCGTGCAGCAGCACCTTGATCACGCGGTGCACCAGCAGGTCGGGGTAGCGCCGGATCGGGCTGTTGAAGTGGGTGTAGGCCGGGTACGCCAGGCCGAAGTGGCCGCTGTTGACGGCGGTGTAGATGGCCTGCTGCATCGAGCGCAGCAGCATGGTGTGGATTTGCAAGACGTCGGGCCGGTCCTTGGTGGCCTGCGCGATGGCCTGAAACTCCGCGGGCTTGGGGTCGTCGCTCACGCCCAGGCCCAGGCCGAGCGAGCGCAGGTAGTTCTGCAGCGTGACGCGCTTCTCCGGCGTCGGACCTTCATGCACCCGGAACAGGCTCGGGTGTTTGGCCTGCTCGATGAAGTCGGCGGCGCAGACGTTGGCCGCAAGCATCGCCTCTTCGATCAGGCGGTGCGCCTCGTTGCGGCTGCGCGGCACGATCTTTTCGATGCGGCCGTTGTCGTCGCAGACGATCTGCGTTTCGGTGGTCTCGAAATCCACCGCACCGCGCCGGCTGCGCGCTTTCAGCAGTGCGCGATACACCTCGTGCAGGTGCAGCAGGTGGGGCAGCAGCTCAGCGCGTTTGTGCGCTTCCGGGCCCTTGGTGTTGGCCAGGGCCGCGGCCACTTCGGTATAGGTCAGGCGGGCATGCGAGCAGATCGTGGCGGGGAAGAACTGGTAGGCCTGCACCTCGCCGGTGCCGTCGACCAGCATGTCGCAGACCATCGCCAGCCGGTTCTCGTTGGGCATCAGCGAGCACAGGCCATTGGAGAGCTTCTCCGGCAACATCGGGATCACGCGGCGCGGAAAGTAGACCGAGGTGGCACGCTCGTAGGCGTCTTCGTCCAGCGGTTCGCCGGGCTTCACGTAGTGGCTCACGTCGGCGATCGCGACCACGAGCCGCCAGCCGTTGAAAGCGTTTTTGCCACGTCCGGTCTTCACCGGCTCGCAGTACACCGCGACGTCGAAGTCGCGCGCGTCCTCGCCGTCGATGGTCACCAGCGGCACGTCGGTGAGGTCCAGGCGGTGGCGCTGGTCGGCGGGCCGTACACGCTCGGGCAGCGCCGCAGCCTGGGCCACCGCTTCGGGTGAAAAACGATGCGGCACCTCGTACTTGCGCACCGCGATCTCGATCTCCATGCCGGGGTCGTCGATCTCGCCGAGCACCTCGGTCACACGGCCCATCGGCTGCGAGAACATCGACGGCGGCTCGGTGAGTTCGATCGCCACCACCTGGCCGGCCTGCGCGTTGGCGATGCCGCCCTTGGGCACCAGGATGTCCTGCGCATAACGCTTGTCCTCGGGCGCCACTAACCAGATGCCGGCCTCGTGCAACAGGCGGCCGATGATCGGCGCCTTGCGCCGCTCGACGATTTCGAGCACACGCCCTTCGGGCCGGCCCTTGCGGTCGTAGCGCACGATGCGCACCAGCACGCGGTCGCGGTGCATCACCGCGCGCATCTCCTGCGGCGCGAGATAGATGTCGATGAGGCCGTCGCCGCGTTGGCCGCGCTGCACAAAACCGTGGCCGTCGCGATGGCCCTGCACGATGCCTTCGACCTCGCTCATCAGCGCGGCGCCGAGTGGCTGGGGTGTTGAGTTTGTTGTTGTCTTGATGATGATAAAATCTCTGCAATCCTGAGATGCCCAGGTGGCGGAATTGGTAGACGCACTAGTTTCAGGTACTAGCGGGTAACTCCGTGGGGGTTCGAGTCCCTTCCTGGGCACCAAAGATCGATGAATGAACAGATGAAGAAGCGGGCCGGCATTTGCCGGCCCTTTCGTTTCAGACGATGTACTTCTTCGCGAGGCCCTCGGGCCGCAACTGGTCGTATTCCTCGAAGGGCTGATGGATCCACGGGCTTGTGGGCAGCAGTTCGACGAAGTAGTCGGGCGTGTAGGTGGAGACGCCCTTGGTCCAGACCACCGCCGAGCGCAACTCGGCGATCGAGGGCATGCCACGCAGGCGGTCCACTACCGCGCGCAGCGTATGCCCGGTGTCCGCGAGGTCGTCGACCAGCAGCACGCGCCCGGCGAGTTCACCCTTGGGCATGGTGATGTACTTGGCCAGGTCGAGCCGGCCCTGGATCGTGCCGGCGTCGGCGCGGTAGGAGCTGGTCGACATGATCGCCAGCGGTTTGTCGAACACGCGCGAGAGCACGTCGCCCGGGCGCATGCCGCCGCGCGCGAGGCACAGGATCTGATCGAAGGCCCAGCCTGAGTTGTGCACCTTGAGCGCCAGGCGCTCGATCAGCATGTGGTACTCGTCCCAGGAAACGTAGAGGTGTTTGCCGTCGTCGGTGAGCATGTGGGTTTGCGGGTAGGTGGCTAGAGATTCAGGGGCGGAAGGGGTGGCGCAGAAGGATGGTGTGGTCGCGGTCCGGGCCGGTGGACACCATGTCGATCGGCGCGCCGATGAAGTCTTTCACCCGTTGGAGGTAGTGGCGTGCGCTCGCGGGCAGCTGGTCCCATTGCGTCAGGCCCGCAGTGCTTCCGCTCCAGCCGGGGAAGCTTTCGTAGACTGGCTTGCAGGCCACGATGTCGTCGGCGTCCAGCGGCAGGATGTCGATGCGCCGGCTGCCAAGTTCATAACCGACGCAGACCTTGATTTCGTCCAGGCCGTCGAGCACGTCGAGCTTGGTGATGCACAAGCCCGAGACGCCGTTGATGATGATCGAGCGCTTCAGCGCGGCCGCGTCGAGCCAGCCGCAACGCCTGGCGCGGCCGGTGACGGTGCCCCGCTCCTGGCCGACGCTGGAGAGATGGTGGCCGACCGTGCCCGCCTGGTCGATCGGCAACTCAGTCGGGAACGGGCCCGAGCCGACACGCGTGGTGTAGGCCTTGGTGATGCCCAGGATGTGATGCAACTGGTCCGGCCCGACACCCGAGCCGGCGGCCGCGTTGCCGGCCACGCAGTTGCTCGAGGTGACATACGGGTAGGTGCCATGGTCGATGTCCAGCAGCGTGCCTTGCGCCCCCTCGAACAGGAGGTTCGCGCCTTCGCGGTTGGCAGTGTGCAGCCGGTAGCCGACATCGGCGAGCATCGGCTTGAGTTGCTCGGCGGCCTTCATCGCGTGCTCGAAGATCGGCTCGAAGCCGAGTTGCTCGCCCTTGAGGTAGCCGCCGAGCATGAAGTTGTGCAGCTCAAGCAACTCGCGCAGCTTCTTGGCGAAGCGTTCGGGGTGTTTCAGGTCCTGCGCACGCAAGGCGCGGCGGGCCACCTTGTCTTCGTAGGCCGGGCCAATGCCCTTGCCGGTGGTGCCGATCTTGCCCGCGCCGCTGCTCTCGCGCAG
>JANNGZ010000052.1:0-2580 GCA_031404155.1 Burkholderiales bacterium | reverse complement strand
GGCATGCACACCACCACCGCGCGAACCCTGCACCGCTGCCCCGGCGGCGCCTGCATCATCGACACGCCGGGCCTGCGCAAGCTGCGCCTGGACGCCGACGAAAGCCAGATCGCGAGCGCGTTCGACGACATCGCCAGGCTCGCCGCGCAATGCCGCTTCCGCGATTGCCGGCATCAGAGCGAACCCGGCTGCGCGGTGCGTGAGCGGGTGCCGGCGGAACGCCTGCGCAACTGGCACAAGCTGCTGCGCGAAGCGCGGCGCGACACCCAAGGGGCGCTCGAGCGACGCGCGCAGGTCTCGCAGTGGAAAGCGCGCGGGCGCGATGCGCGGGTGCGCGCGTCGGCCAAGCGGGGCTGAGCCTGCGCGCCGTTCCGGTAGCAATGCGCCCCCGCCCGTGAATGGCCTCGCAAATTGCAGGTCTGTTGTCGCACGGCGACGTCAACGTAGATACAATGCGCGCACAGACATGCCCAAGGCCGTTTCTTCAAGGTCTTTCTCCACCGCCGCAGCTGTACGCGGCCGGCCCGGTTCGAATCTCCCCGGTTGACACAAGCTTGCCGTATCTCTGTCCGCGAGGCCAAGCCTCGCGGTCCACGCCTACGCGCAGCCTCTGCGGCCGCGCGAAGGTTCAAAAGTTCAGTAGCACAAGGATTTTTCTCATGACCACCATGCAAACCGGCATCGTCAAATGGTTCGACGACGGCAAGGGCTTCGGCTTCATCACCCCCGACGCGGGCGGCAAGGACCTGTTCGCTCACTTCAGCGAAATCAAGGCCGACGGCTTCAAGAGCCTGGCCGAGAACCAGCGCGTTGAGTTCGAAGTCAAGCAAGGCCAGAAGGGCCTGCAAGCGGCCAACATCAAGCCGCTGTAACTTCGACGCGGCGCCTCGGCGCCGCTGCTCGAACGGCACCACAAAAACGCGGCCCCCGGGGCCGCGTTTGCGTTTGTGCGCGGTCTTCAGGCCGAGTTTTGTTGGTGCGCAGCCGTTGAGCCGCGTTCAGTGGTCCGCAGCCCTCGGGCCGCGTTCCCAACCGTTCGCAGCCCTCGGGCCGCGATGGGCTTCAGGTCTTGGGCGTGGGGTCCACCGCGGGCGCGGGCGCCTCGTCGGCCGGCGCCGGCGCGTCGTCCCTGCCGGTGTGCGCCTTCTTCTGGCGCTTTTCTTCCTGCTTGCGTTTTTTCGCCAGCTCGCGTTGGCGCTTTTCGTACGAGTAGTTGGGGGTGGCCAAGGGTGTGGGCTCCAGCTGAGCGCTCAGCAAGCGCGTTGGCGCCGATGCTAACCGCTGCGGCTTCAGCGCTGTGGGCCAGGCGTCAGAAAGTGTCGATCAGGCCCGACTGCGCAGCGCTCTGCGGGTCGGAGCCGGCGCGGCGAACTTGCTGCAGCGCAGACGCGGAGTCCACACCGAGGCGCTTGAGCACACAGGCCGCCGTGGTGCCGGTGCGGCCGATGCCCGCAGCGCAATGCAGCAGCACCGACTCGCCGCCCACCAGGCCGCGTGCCACCAGGTCGACACCTTCACGCCAGGTTCGCAACTCGTCGGCAAGCCCGAAGTTGCGCATCGGCAGATGCAGCCAGCGAAACGGCAGCCGGCCCTGCACGATGGCCGCGTGGTACTGCGGCGAGCAGGACTCGATTTCTTCGCGCGGTGTCAGGCACACCACCAAGGTCAGCGCTGCCTCACGCGCGGCCGACATGAATGCGGCCCAGCTCTGCGCGCGGCCCGGCATCGGCCCGAGCCAGAGCCGGCCGCGTGCGGCGGCGGGCAAGGCGAGCGGGCGCAGAGTGGTCATGCAGATTGACGCGAGCGAAACATCGTAGCCCCGAAGGCCGCGCAAGGCGCTGCGACACAATCGCGGCCAACATGCCCGCACCGCCACCGAAACAGCGCCGCCGACTGCTGCAAACCGCCGTCGCGTTCAGCTTGATCGCCCTCTTCACCGGGCGCGCCGCGGCGCAGCAGCCGACGAGCCCGGCGCCCAGCGCCAGCGGTCCCGCCGCGGTACCCCCAACCGCCCCAGCGCCCGCCGCCTCCTCGGCGTCTGCGCCCGCGGCGCAACGGGTGGAAATCACCGGCGGCCGGGCCTCCGACAGCGAAGAGCGCCGCCGCTCCACCGCGGCCAAGATCGTGATCGGCCGCGAGGACATCGAGCGTTATGGCGACACCTCCACCAGCGAGCTGCTGCGCCGCCTGCCCGGCATCACCACCCCGGGCGCGCCGGGGCGCGGTGGCCCGCCGCGCATGCGCGGCCTGGCCGGCGGCTACACCCAGCTCCTGCTCGACGGGCAGCGGGTGCCGCCGGGTTTTTCGCTCGACTCGGTGCCGCCGGAGCAGATCGAGCGCATCGAGATTCTGCGCGCACCCACCGCCGAAACCGGCGCGCGCGCGATCGGCGGCACGATCAACATCATCACGCGGGAGGGTTTCCGCAAGCGGCTCAATGATGTGCGCCTGGGCACGCAGTTCGAGCATGGCCACACCTCGGGCGGCGTCAGCTGGACACGCAACGACTCCTTGAGCGAACGCTGGACCTACAACTTCTCGCTCTCGGCCTTCAAGCGCGAACAGGCCAACGAGTCGAGC
>JANNGZ010000051.1:0-11890 GCA_031404155.1 Burkholderiales bacterium | reverse complement strand
AGCGGCTTCGGGCTCGATGGGGTCCAGGCGCAGCAACAACACGGCCGGCGGTGGCAATTCACCATGATGAAAGATCAGCTCGCCAAAGTCGGTGTCGAAGGAGACCAACACGCGCTGCTCGCGCCGCGCCCAGGCGAGGATGCCGCGGTCGTCGAGCCCTGGTGCGTCAATGGCCACGGACGCAACGTCGTGGCCGGCAGCCTTCAGCGCTCCCAGCGCTCCCAGCGCTCCCAGCGCGAGCCCGGGCAGGTTTTCGTCGACGAGCAGTCGGCTCAAGCAGGGGCGACGCCGTCGGCCTTTGCGCGGAGGATGAACTCCTCCTCTTTCAGGCAGTCGCGCACGAAGGCGAACACGGCCTGCAAGTCATCGGGCTTGATGTGCGAATAGTTTTCGAGGATCTTCGCCTCGCTCCAGCCCGAGGCCAGCAGGTCAAAGACGAAGTCCACGCCGATACGCGGGCCGGCGATGCGCGGCCTGCCGAACAAGGTGTCGGGCGTCGTGACGATGCGGCCTTGCCAGTCCATTTCAACACCTCCTGGTGAGCTTGACACCGGGCGCGGCGTCGATCGTTTCGCCGATGCTGAGCGCCTTGCTATCGAACGAAACAGAGTATGCCGAAGTCGCGTGCCGGGGCATTGGCGTCGCCTTGGCGGCTGATGGTGAGGCGGTCGAACAGCGCATGCGCATATGCGTTGCCCAGCTCCTTTTCGTGCTCGAACACGTACAAGCCGCGCGTGGGCATTTCGCCTCGGGCGGCGGAGCGGTCGTGCTCGAACATGTTGCACAAGGCTTGCCACAACAGCTCGAGGTCATCCGTGCCGAAGCCGGTTTGCTTGGCGAGGAAGGCCGACACGAACCGTGTGCGCGGTACAGACCGTAGGCACGGTGTGCTTGCGGCCCATGGTGCGTTCCTTCTCCAGGTCTTTCTCGTTCGTGACGGCCATGCGCGTGATCGAGTGCTCCGGTGTGGCGATCTGGTCGATGGAGCGTGCAAAGGTGGATGTGGGTTTGGAATCCGGGTCGGTATTTGCCGAGGTCGTGCCAGGTGCCGGCCAAGTGGCCCATGAGGGGCCGAGTCGTTCGGCATGCAGTGCGGCGAGCCGTCCGACCTCGATCAAGTGTTCAGCAAGTAGGTGCCGCTCGCCGGCGCGGCTGTGGGCCCAATACTCGTCGTTCATCTCGCGCTGTTCGCTATCGCAACGAAGCTGCTGGGACGGCAGCTCGTCGCGCGTAACGTGCGCGGCAGCCCCGGCCGGGTCGTCGGAGACTTTCGCTCATACCCAGTTTCGCAACAGTGCAGGTCTCACACCCGGGCACGCATCAAGGTGCTCTTGCCAAACAAACTCTCGATCAGGTCGACGGCGAGCAATGCGGTTTTGTTGCGCACGTCCAGCGCCGGGTTGAGTTCCATCACGTCGAGCGAGGCCAGCCGCCCGGTGTCGGCAATCATCTCCATGCACAGCTGCGCTTCGCGGTAGGTGGGCCCGCCGGGAACGGTGGTGCCGACGCCGGGGGCGATTTCGGGGTCGAGGAAGTCGACGTCGAAGCTCACATGCAGGTGCGTCTTCTCGTCCAGCGTGGCCAGCGCCAGCTCCATGGTGTGGCGCATGCCCATCTCGTCGATGTAGCGCATGTCGAACACTTCCAGGCCCTGCTCGTGCACCAGGCGCTTCTCGCCTTCGTCCACGCTGCGGATGCCGATCTGGCGGATGCACTTCGGGTGCAGGGCGGGCACCGTGCCGCCGATCTCGATGAGCGCTTGCGGGCCCAGCCCGCACAGGCAGGCCACCGGCATGCCGTGGATATTGCCGCTGGGCGTGAGGGTGCTGGTGTTGAAGTCGGCATGCGCGTCCAGCCACAGCACCCGCAGCTTCTTGCCCGCTTCGCGGCAATGGCGCGCCACCGCGCTGATCGAGCCGATGCCCAGGCAGTGGTCGCCGCCGAGCAATATCGGCAGGCGGCTTGAGCGCAACTCGGCAAGCACCGCGTCGTGCACGCTGCGGTTCCAGGCCACCACTTCGTCCAGATGCCGGTAGCCGTTGTTCGGTGGCAGCCAGGGGTTGGCCGGGCCGCTCAGGTTGCCGCGGTCGATCACATCCAGGCCGTGGCTCTGCAGCATCGCGGCGATGTGGGCCACCCGCATCGCCTCCGGCCCCATGCTCGCGCCGCGCGCGCCGGCGCCGATGTCGGTGGGAGCGCCGATCAGGCTGATGTTTCGGTTCATCGGCGGATTGTCGCGCGGCGGCGGGTGCAAGGGGTCCAGGGCCAGTGCCCGGCGTGGGCACGCATTCAGCGTGAACAGGCCCTACAGTGCCGGCGATGAACCCAAAGCAAGCCATCGTGATCATCGGCGGCGGCCACGCCGCCGCGCAGCTGTGTGCCGGCCTGGCCGAAGCGGGGCAGGGCGCGCGGGTGCACCTGGTGTGCGACGAGCCCGAACTGCCCTACCAGCGCCCACCGCTGTCGAAGGCGTTCCTGAAGAGCGCGGCGGAAGTGCTGCAGCCGCACCGCGCCGAGGCCTGGTACACCACGGCGGGCATCACGCTTCACAGGGCGGATGCGGCGGTGGCGGTCGACCGCGCGCGCAAAACCGTGCGGCTGGCTTCGGGCCTGGAGATCGGCTACGCGCAACTCGTGCTCGCCACCGGCGCACAGCCGCGCCGCTTGCCGCAGTTGCCCGACACGCTCGGCAATGTCCTGGCGCTGCGCAACGCCGCCGACGCGCAGGTGCTGCGCACAAAACTTCATTCGGCGCAGGCGCTCACCGTGCTCGGCGGCGGGTTCATCGGCCTGGAGATTGCGGCCACCGCGCGTGCGCTGGGCAAGGCAGTGACAGTGCTCGAAGCGGCACCGCGCCTGTTGTCGCGCTCGGTCTCGCCCGAGCTGGCCGAGCATGTGCTGCAACACCACCGTGCCGGCGGCATCGACTTGAGGCTCGGCGTGGTGGTGGGCGGCTTCGAGGTGGAGCGATGCGATGCCGAGCTTGGCGGTGTCGGCGCCCATGTTGGCGGCGCGGCAGGCGGCGCCGCTAACGGCAGCGCGCGCCTCGCCGCCCTCACCGTCGATGGCCGGCGCGAACCGGTCGAGCTGCTGGTGCTGGGCATCGGCGCGGCGCCCGAGACCCGGCTCGCGAGTGCGGCGGGACTGCGTTGCGACAACGGCATCGTGGTCGATGCATTCATGCGTAGCTCGGACCCGGCGGTGCTGGCGGTGGGCGACTGCTGCAACTTTCCCGAGCACGGCTTACCGCCGAACACCGCACGCCGCCTGCGCCTGGAGTCGGTGCAAAACGCCAACGACCAAGCGCGCACCGCGGTGGCCACGCTGCTCGGCCGCGAGGAGCCGTACCAGGCGCTGCCCTGGTTCTGGTCGGAGCAGGCCGCGCTGCGTTTGCAGATGGCGGGCCTGATGCCCGCGGATGGCACGCGGCACCGCCGGCCCGGCGCGTCACCCGCGAGCTTCTCGCTGCTGCACTACGTGGGCGAGCGGCTGGTCTGCGCGGAGAGCGTCAATGCGCCGATGGACCATATGGCGGCGCGCAAGTTGATCGAGGCGGGCAAGAGCCCGGCGCCGGAGTTGGCGTGCGACCCGGCGACGCCGTTGAAGGCGCACCTCTGAGGCCGTGGCTTTCCTCCTTCCCCCTTGACGGGGGAAGGAGCCTGCACCACACACTGGATGCCGGCGGCTACTACAACCGCAGCCTTCCCCCCGTCAAGGAAGAGGGAGCCCGCTCAGGCGCCGTCCGCTCGCACCTTGAACCCCGGCAGCACATGCGCCACCCGCCGGCCCATCTCCTCGCCGAGCGCTTGCAGCCCGCTCATCGGCCGCACCATCACCTCGAACTCGACGATCTTTCCCGCGGTGTCGAAGCGGATCAGGTCGATGCCCTTGAGCTGCTTGGCACCCACCTCGGCGCTGAACTCGAGCACCACGTTCAGGCCGTCGTCGCTGAACAGTTGCCGGTGGTAGGCGAAGTTCTTGAACACGCCGAACACGGTCTTCAGGATGAACTCGACCGCCTGCGCGCCGGGGTAGGGCGTGAACGCCGCCGGCGAGCGGAAGATCGCTTCGGGGTGAAGCAGCTTGGGCAGTGCGCCCAGGTCGCTGCTTTCGATCATGTGGTGCCAGGTGGCGAGCGACTCGGCGACGGCGGGCAAGGGGCTGGCACTCAAGGGCGGCTCCGGCAGTGGGCGGGGTGGGTGAGGCGGTGGTTCGACGAGCGATGGGTTGCTCGGCGCATCAAGCGGCGCATCAAGCCGCTGCGGCCGCGGACGACGCGGCCGATGCGGACGCGGCACGCGGCGCGGCGAAGCGCAGCGTGCCGTCGTCGATGCGGCCAAAACGCAGCAACCGGATATCCCTCAAATAGTTCTGGTGCAGGCGCCACGGGTCGCGCGTGCCCTGCTTCGGGAACTGGTCGAGCGAGCGCTGCAAGTACCCCGAAGAAAAATCCATCCAGGGCAGCGTGGCGAGCGTGGGGTCGTCGTTGTGCGGCATGCACTGCGCATGGCCGCGCTTGCGCATGTAGTTCAACAGCCGGCAGACGTACTCGGCGCTCAGGTCCGCCTTCAGCGTCCACGACGCGTTGGTGTAGCCGAAGGTGGCGGCGAAGTTGGGCACATCGCTCAGCATCAGCCCCTTGTATTGCAGCGCCTGCGCGGCGTCCACGGCCTTGCCGTCGACGCTCAGCTGCACGCCGCCCGAGGTTTGCAGCGTGATGCCGGTGGCGGTGACGATCAGGTCGGCTTCGAGTTCGGCGCCCGATTGCAGCTTCAGGCCCTTGCGGGTGAAGCTCGCGATCTGGTCGGTGACCACCGCCACCTTGCCGGCGCGCATCGCGCGGAACAGGTCACCGTCGGGCAGCAGGCACAGGCGCTGCTCCCAGGGTTTGTAGCGCGGCGTGAAATGCGCCTGCACATCGGCGTCGTTGCCGACACCCGCGCGCACGCCGGCGAGTAGCAACTTCTTTGCGCGCTCCGGGTTGCCGCGGCAGAGGTTGAAGACATAGATCGTGAGCAGCACCTGCTTCCAGCGGGTGAGGGTGTGCACCAGGCGCCGCGGCAGCCAGCCGCCGAGGCGCTGCGCCAGCGGGTCCACCGAGGGCCGCGAAACCACCCAGGTGGGTGAGCGCTGCACCATCGTCACCTGGGCCGCGCGTTCGGCCATCGCCGGCACCAGCGTCATCGCGGTGGCGCCGCTGCCGATCACCACGACACGTTTGCCGGCCCAGTGAATGTCCTCGCTCCAGTGCTGGGGGTGCACCACGCGCCCGCCGAATTCGGCCATGCCGGGGAAGGCCGGCGCATGGCCGCTGTCGTAGCGGTAGTAGCCGCTGCACATAAGGAGGAAGTTGCAGCTCAATTGCAGCGCCGATTCAGCGTTGCCGCTGCCGTCGCCGTTGCCGCTGCCGTTGCCGGCGCCGCTGCCGTCGCCGTCGCCGCTGCCGTCGCCAGCTGGGTCGCCGCCAGCGCCGACGTCCACGCGTTCGATGTCCACCGTCCAGCGCGATTGCGCCGACGACCAGGCCGCGCGCTTCACCCGGTGGCCGTAGCGGATCTTCTTGTCGACGCCATGTTCACTTGCGGTGTCGCGCAGGTACTGCAGGATCTCCGCGCCGTCGGCAATCGCCTTCTTGCCGCGCCAGGGCCGGAACGCGTAGCCGAGCGTGTACATGTCGGAGTCCGAACGCACCCCGGGGTAGCGGAACAGGTCCCAGGTGCCGCCGCTGCGGTCGCGCCCTTCGACGATGGCGAAGCTGTGGTTCGGACAACGCCGCTGCAAATGGCAGGCCGCGCCGATGCCCGACAGGCCGGCGCCGACGATCAGCACGTCCACATGTTCGAGGGTCGTCATTCAGGGTCGCTCCCACGGCGGTTTGCTTGGGGATTCGATGCTACTCGCCCCAAACCAGACAACACGGGAGGCAGTGCCGCGCGAGCCAGTGCGGCGGGCGCCGGCCCGCACGCCGCATCCTCAGCTCGGCAGGCCCTGCATTCCGCCGCACAGCGCGACCCGGCCGCCGGCGTAGTCGAACATCGACGGCACCAGCGGGTTCGACACGGCGCGGAACTCGAACTTCAGCTCGCCGCCGTAGGCCGCGCCGGATTGACCCGCGGCCGCCACTGGTCGCAGACTCCGGCGCAGCGAGCCCGGCCGCGCCCAGCCCCGTGCGTACCGCGTGCAGCCAATCGAAGAAGCACCAGGAGACACGATGCCCGAGCCGAAGCTGATCCTCGACCTTGTCTACGAACACGAGGCCGCACGCGCCGACGAGGTGTTCCTCACCCAGCCGGTCGGTGGCGGCGAGGTGATGAACTTCAGCTGGCGCGAAACGATGGACCAGGCCAGGCGCATGGCTGCTCACCTGTTGAGCCTGGGCTTGGAGCCCGGCGCGCGCATCGCGATGCTGGCCAAGAACAGCGCCCACTTCTTCATGGTCGACCTGGCGGTGTGGATGGCCGGCGGCACCACGGTGGCGATCTTCCCCACCGAGACGGCGGAGAACGTGCGCTATGTGCTTGAGCACAGCGAGGCGAGCCTGCTCTTCGTCGGCAAGCTCGACACCTGGGAGCAGCAGCGGGGCGCGCTGCCGGCGGGGCTGCCGTGCATCGCGTTGCCGTTCGCGCCGGCCGCGTGTTTCCAGGCGCCGGGCTTCGACACCTGGGACGCCATCGTTGCGCGCACGCCGCCGCTGCCGGGGCGGCCGCAGCGCCACGCCGGCGACATCGCACTACTGCTCTACACCTCGGGCTCCACCGGCCAGCCCAAGGGCGTGATGCAGACCTTCGGCAGCATCTCGCATGTGGCGCAGGCGCTGGTCGAGAGCGTGGACGCGCAGTTCAGCGCGGACACGGCGCACCGCGTGCTCTCGTACCTGCCGCTGGCGCATGCCTACGAGCGCGCCTGCGTCGAGTGCACCGCGCTGGTTCGCGGCAGCACGCAGATCTTTTTCACCGAATCGCTCGCCACCTTCATGGACGATTTGAAGCGCGCGCGGCCGACCTTCTTTCTCTCGGTGCCGCGGCTGTGGGCCAAGTTCCAGCAGGGTGTGCTCGCCACGATGCCGGCCGCGCAACTCGACGCCCTGCTCGACAACCCGGCCACCGCGCCCATAGTGCGCAAGAAGGTGCTTGCGAGCCTGGGCCTGGACGAAGTGGTGCAGGCCGGCAGCGGCTCGGCGCCGATTGCCGCGGAGCTGATCCACTGGTACCGCCGCCTCGGGCTCAACCTGCTCGAAGGTTATGCGATGACCGAGGACTTCTGCATGTCGCACCGCTCGACCGCCGAGGCCCAGTTGCCGGGTTATGTCGGCGTGCCTTACCCCGGCGTGCAGGTGCGTGTGGCCGACGACGGCGAGCTGCTGATCAAGTCGCCGGGCCGGATGCTGGGCTACTACAAACGCCCCGACCTGAACGCCGAGTGTTTCACCGCCGACGGCTTCTTCCACACCGGAGACCTGGGCGAATACAACGCCGACGGGCTGCTCAAGATCACCGGGCGCAAGAAGGAGTTGTTCAAGACCGCGAAGGGCAAATACGTGGCGCCGGCGCCGATCGAAAACCGGCTCAATGGGCACCCGATGGTCGAGCTCTCAATGGTCTCGGGCCTGGGCCAACCGGCGGCGTATGCGCTGCTGGTGCTGGATGAAAACCTGCGGCCGAAGCTGGGCGATGCAGAGGTTCGCGCGCGTGTCGATGCGGCGCTCACGCAGTTGCTGCACGTGGTGAACCAGGACCTGGTGCCGCACGAGCGCCTGCAGATGTTGGTGGTGGCGCGCGAGCCCTGGTCGATCGAAAACGGCTGCCTCACCCCGACAATGAAGATCAAACGCAGCCGCATCGAGGCGATGCTGGCCGCGCAGTTGCCCGCCTGGTACGCCGCGCCCGGGCCGGTGGTTTGGGCTTAGGCCGAGGTTGCGCAGTCGGCGTGAACAGGCCCTGAAGGAGAAACACCTTGGAATCCAGCACCCTTGACGTGGCGGCCGCGGCGCCGGCCGCTCGGCCTGCCTCCGCGCCCGCCACCGCGACCACCCCGCTGCGCCATGCCAACGACCTGCCCGGCCCGCGCGGCATACCCGTGCTGGGCAACGCGCTCCAGGTGGACACCGCGAGCCTGCACCGGCAGCTCGAAAAGTGGTGCGATGAGTTCGGCCCCTACTTCAAGATGAGGATCGGCCGGCGCCGCATCCTGGTGGTGGGCGACCATGAGGCGGTGGCTTCGATACTGCGCAACCGCCCCGACGGCTTCAGCCGCACCTCGCGCTTGAACGAGATCTGGGTGGAGTTGGGGCTGGCGCCGGGCGTGTTCGGCGCCAACGGCGAGACCTGGAAGCGCCAGCGCCGCATGGTGATGGCCGGCTTCGACCCGGCGCATGTGAAGCGCTATTTCCCGTCGCTGCTGCAGGTGTCGCAGCGCCTGGCCGGGCGCTGGCAGAAGGCGGCACGGCAGGGCATCGAGATCGACCTGCAAGCCGACCTGATGCGCTACACGGTCGACACCATCGCCGGCCTGGCCTTCGGCGCCGCGGTGAACACGCTGGAGTCCGACGAGGACGTTATCCAGCGCCACCTGGACAAACTGTTTCCCGCGGTGTTCAAGCGCCTGTTCGCGCCGCTGCCGCTGTGGCGCTGGGTGAAAACCCCGGCCGACCGGCGGCTGGCCAAAAGCATCGTCGCGGTCAACGCGGCGGTGGCCGGTTTTGTCGAGCAGGCGCGTGCGCGCATGTTGGCCAACCCGAGCCTGCGCGAACGCCCGGGCAATTTGCTCGAAGCGATGATCGCCGCCGCCGACGAACCCGGCCGGGGTGGCGACGACCGCACCGACGACCGCATCGACGACAACCAGGTGGCCGGCAACGTGCTCACCATGCTGCTCGCCGGCGAGGACACCACCGCCAACACCCTGGCCTGGATGATCCACCTGCTCTGGCGCCACCCCGCGGCGCTGGAGCGTGCGGTGGCCGAGGTGCGCGAGGTCTGTGGCGCGGCGGGAGCCGACACCAGCGGCGAGCTGACGATGGAGCAGATGGCCCGGCTCGACTACATCGAAGCCTGTATCCACGAAACCATGCGCCTGAAGCCGGTGGCGCCGATCATCCCGCTGCAGGCCTTGCAGGACATCACCGTGGGCGACGTGCGCGTGCCCGCCGGCCGGGTGGTGATCAGCGTGATGCGGCGCGACAGCGTGAGCGACAGCCACCTGCCCAACGCCGCCGCGTTCGACCCCGAGCGCTGGCTGCTTGCCGACGGCGGGCCGGGCGCGCAGGCGAGTGCGGCCAAGCGCATCTCGATGCCCTTCGGCGCCGGCCCGCGCATCTGCCCCGGGCGCTACCTGGCGCTGATGGAGATGAAGATGGCGATGGCCACGCTGCTGCGCGGCTTCGACATCGAAAGTGTGAGCACGCCCGACGGCAAGGAAGCGCGCGAGCACCTGTCGTTCACGATGACGCCTGTGGGTTTGAGGATGCGCTTGCGCGAGCGCGCTTGAATTGCGCCTTCCCCCGTCAAAGGGGAGGGCGCCTGGTCGCTCGGCTATTCGAAGGCCGAGATCGACGCGCTGGTGCGCGACGGCGTGCTGTACGCCGAGGCCGCTGTCGATCGGATTGGACCCGGGCATGATGCGGCGCCTTGAACCGATCGAACCCCATTCACCATGCACCAGGAGAGTTGCGTGACCGACCAGTACGCCGTGATCGGCAACCCGATCAGCCACACCAAATCGCCGTTGATCCACGGCCTGTTTGCCAAGGCCACCGGCCAGAACATTGAATACGGTGCGATCGAAGGCCCGACCGACACGCCCGAGGGTTTTGCCAACGCGGTGCGCGCGTTCCAGGCTGCCGGCGGGCGCGGCATGAACGTCACTGCGCCGTTCAAGCTGCAGGCCTTCGAGATGGCGCACGAACGCAGCGAGCGTGCGCAGCTGGCCGGCGCGGTGAACGCGCTGAAGTTCGGTGCCGGCGGCCGCATCAGCGCCGACAACTTCGACGGGGTCGGACTGGTCAACGACATCCAGCGCAACCTGGGTGTGGCGCTCCACGGCAAACGTGTGCTGATGCTCGGCGCGGGTGGCGCGGTGCGTGGCGCGCTGCTGCCGTTTCTGGCGCAGCAACCGGCGGAACTGGTGCTCGCCAACCGCGGCGCGCAGAAGGCCGGGCAGCTTGCGGCGGCGCTGGCCGAACACGGGAATGTTCGCGGCGGCAGTTATGCCGAGATCGGCGACGGCCGCTTCGACGTGGTCGTCAACGCCACCTCGGCCAGCCTGCGCGGCGAGCTGCCGCCCTTGCTGCCCACCGCTTTCGCCGCTGACGGCCTGGCCTACGAGCTGGCCTATGGAAAAGGCTTGACGCCCTTCCTGCGCCTGGCGCAAAACGCCGGCGTCAAACGCCTGGCCGATGGTGTGGGCATGCTGGTGGAGCAGGCCGCCGAGGCCTTCGAGTGGTGGCGCGGCGTGCGCCCGCAAACAAGCCCTGTCATCGCGCAGTTGACCATCCCGTTGAGGTGACGGCGCAGCCGGTACGCGGCGCCTCACCCACCCCCTTTCAAGCGTACCGACCCTCTTCCATGTTTTTCGTCAATGCACCCGAAGGAGACCATCCCATCATGAAACGCCTGTCGATCAAGAGCGCGCTCGCCGCGCCCGTACTTGCCACATTGCTCCTCGCCGCATTCGCCGGCGCCGCGGTCGCGCAAGAGAAAGTGTTGAAGTTCGCGACCCAGAACCCCAAGGGCCACCCGATCACGATCGGCATGGAGAAGTTCGCCGAGATCGTCGCGGCCAAGTCCGGCGGCAAAATCAAAGTGAACCTGTTCCCCGGCGGCGTGCTCGGCGGCGACGCGCCAAACGTGTCGGCGGTGCAGGGCGGCACCATCGAAATGGCGGTGATGAACTCCGGCATCCTGGCCGGCGTGGCCAAGGAATTTGCGGTCTACGACTTCCCCTTCATGTTCGCCAACACGGCCGAGGCCGACGCGGTGGTGGATGGCCCCTTCGGCAAGATGATGCACGCCAAGCTCGAGAGCAAGGGCATCGTCGGCCTGGCGTATTGGGAGCTGGGCTTTCGCAACATCACCAACAGCAAACGCCTGATCACCAAGGTGGACGACGTGGCCGGCCTGAAGCTGCGCGTGATCCCGAACGCGATCAACGTCGACTGGGTGACCGCACTCGGCGCCAACCCCACGCCGATGGCCTTCCCCGAGGTCTACAGCGCGATGGAGTCCAAGGCGATCGATGGCCACGAGAATCCGTTCACCGTGATCAACGCCAACAAGTTCTACGAAGTGCAGAAGTACCTGGCGATCAGCAACCACCAGTACAACCCGCAGTCGGTGTTCATCAGCAAGAAAACCTGGGACACGCTCTCGGCCGACGAGAAGAAGGTCCTTCAGGACGCCGCCACCGAAGCCGCGCCGTTCCAGCGCAAGGCCTCGCGCGAGATGATGGGCACGGCGCTGGAGAACCTGAAGAAGAACGGCATGCAGGTGAGCGAACTCAGCCCGGTGGAACTGGCCAAGTTCCGCGAGAAGATGAAGCCGGTGATCGAGAAGCACAGCGCCACCGTGGGTGCCGATGTGGTCAATGCGATGCAGGCCGAGTTGGCCAAGCTGCGCAAGTAGCTGAACGCCTTCCCCCTTTGATGGGGGAAGGTTGGGATGGGGGTGAGGGATATTCGCGACACCTCGACAAGCGCGGCATTCCCCCCATGCTTCCACCCCCACCCTAGTCCAGTGAAACAGAGAAATCGGCTGTGCGCCGGGGTCTGCGAGGGTGCGGGCCTAGGCGCGGCGCCGCGATTGCTGTACGCCGCCGTCCCGTCAATCTCCGCGCCCGTCAACTGCGCGTCTTCGGGGATTTCCAGCGTGATTTCCATCGACTTGACGCCCGACAC
>JANNGZ010000050.1:0-11882 GCA_031404155.1 Burkholderiales bacterium | reverse complement strand
GACGACGACATACCGCTCAACGCCGGCTGCCTCAAGCCCTTGAACGTCATCGTGCCCGAGGGCTGCATGTTGAACCCGAGACCACCGGCAGCAGTGGTGGCGGGCAATGTAGAAACCTCGAGCTGCGTCACGAACGCCTTGTTCGGCGCGCTCGGCGTGATGGCCGCGAGCCAATGCACGATGAACAACTTCACCTTCGGCAACCAGCAACACCAGTACTACGAAACCATCTCGGGCGGCTCGGGTGCGGGCCTGTGGAAGGACGACGCGGGGCAGGTGGTCGGCGGCTTCAACGGCACCAGCGTCGTGCAGACGCACATGACCAACTCGCGTCTCACCGACCCCGAGGTGCTCGAGTTCCGCTTCCCGGTGCGGCTGGAGAGTTACGCGGTCCGCGCCGGCTCGGGCGGGGCAGGGCGCTGGCAGGGTGGCGACGGCGGCGTGAGAAGGGTGCGCTTTCTCCAAGCGATGACCGCGTCGATCCTGAGCAACGGCCGCGTCGTGCCCGCGTTCGGGCTGGACGGCGGCGCGCCCGGCGCCTTGGGAGTCAACCGGGTCGAGCGGCGCGACGGCAGCGTTGAAGCGCTCGGCCACATCGGCTCGGCCGAGATGGCGCCGGGGGATGTGTTCGTGATCGAGACGCCGGGCGGCGGCGGTTGCGGCCGCCCGTGACCGGCTCGCCGCGGTCGGGTTGGCGGCCGGTTTCTCTCATTCGTCGCAACATCGGCCGCTGCGCGGCGGGGCTTTGCGGGGCGTGGGCCCGACACACGCCCCGCGATGCGTACACTCGCGCCGCACGATCGACCGCCGTCAAAGGACCCCCGCATGAGCACGCACGGCCGCCCGAAGGGCGAATTCACCGCAGTACGTAGTACGGAGGTTGCCTGATGAGCACGCACGGCCGCCCGAAGGGCGAATTCACCGCAGTACGTAGTACGGAGGTTGCCTGATGAGCCCCACCCGCCCGACATTCCTCCGCCTGCGCTTCGCCCTCGCCGCCCGTGCGGTCGTGCTGCTGGCCGGTTGTTCCGCGATGAGTGCGCAGAACCCCGCCGGCACGCTCAAGCCGGTCAACGCGGTGACCGAGGGCGACGAGCGCCTGATGCTCAAGGGCCACGACGTGGTCGCGTATTTCACCCAGGGCAAACACGCCGCCGGCAACCCGCAGATCAAGAGCGTGCTCGACGGCGTCACCTTCCGCTTCGCCAGCGCCGAACACAAGGCGCTGTTCGACAAGGAACCGAAGAAGTACCTGCCGCAATACGGCGGCTACTGCGCCAACGGCATCGTCTACGGCATCCCCTGGGGCGGCGACGCCGACGCCTGGCGCATCTGGGACGGCAAGCTCTACATCTTCGGCGGCGCCGCTTCGCAGCGCGGCTTCGAGATGGACCGCGTGGCCAACACGAAACTCGCCGACAAGTACTGGGCCGAAGAGGTGGCCGGCTCGAACAGCTTCATCCAGCGCAGCAAGCGCCTGGTGTTCCGGGTGCCGCACTACATGAGCGGCGCGGAGCTGGAAGCCGAGTACGCGAAGCGCAAAACGGCGGGCACGCTGAAACCCTAGCGGCTCCCTGGGCCGATGCTCGACCGCGCCGCGATCGCCTTGCTCAAACCGGCACTCGACGGCGCGGCGCGGCGCTTCGTAAACGCCGGCATCGGCGCCGATGCGATCAGCCTGGCCGGCTTCGCGATCGGCGTTGGCGCCGCCGCCGCGATCGTCTGGCATCAGTACCTGCTCGGCCTTGCGCTGCTGCTGGCCAGCCGCCTGGCCGACGGGCTCGACGGCCCGGTGGCGCGCCTGACCCAGGCCACAGACCACGGCGCGTTTCTCGACATCACGCTGGACTTCTTGTTCTACGCCAGCATCCCTCTCGCGTTTGCGATTGCCCAGCCGGCCGCGAATGCCTTGCCCGCCGCGGTGCTGCTTGCCGCGTTCATCGGAACCGGCTCGAGTTTTCTCGCCTTTGCGATCCTGGCCGAGCGGCGTGGCTTGGCCAGCAGCGCCTACCCGGCCAAAGGATTTTTCTACCTCGGTGGTCTCACCGAAGCCACCGAAACGCTGCTCTGCTTCAGCCTGATGTGCCTTTGGCCCGAGCACTTTGCCTGGTGGGCCTACGGCTTCGCGGCCTTGTGCGGGATCACCATCGCCACGCGCATCGTGGGTGGTGCAAAGGTGTTGTCGCGTTGAGCCGGCCGGTGCGCCGCGCGCTTCATGCCGCGCACCGCTCAGCAGTGCAGACGCCTACTTCAACTTGAGCCGCGCCAGCCGCTTGGCGTTGGCCACCGCCTTGCGGTGCACGGGCGCCATGCCCTTGCCGAGCACGCCGAGGGCGGCGTGATGAAGCTGTGTGGCCAGCGCGGTCGTCGACGCTTTGCCACGCAGCGACGGCGCCCAGAGCGAGTCCATGAACGACACGGCCAGGCTTTGGTTCGCGCGCACCGCCTGCTGGGCCATCGCGTTCCAGGACTCGCCGAACGCGTCCTTTTTCTCCGCGAGCATCAGCGCAAATTCCTTGCGGTCGCGTGCGCTCGGCGCGTGCCCCGCTACCGCCATGCGCGCCACACGGTGCGCCACCACCTGCGGCACCGCGAGCGAGAGCTCGGCCGCCTGAGTGAGCAGGGATTTCGAATTGCGCGGGCGGCGGGTGGGCATGGTTTCTCCTTGAGAGCGAACCCACTGTAGCGCTTGCTGCCCGCCCTCGCTGGTGTAATGTCGCGCGCGGCTGGGCCGACCCAAGAACACACGCCGAGCCACCTGGAGGAGCCCCATGTCGAAGAAGAAGCTAATCATCGTTGTGCTGCTGGTGTTGCTCGTTGCAGCGTTTTTTGCCTTCGACCTCGGGCGTTTTCTCAGCCTGGAGTACATCAAGTCGCGCCAGGCCGAGTTCACCGCGCTGGCCGCAGAGAAGCCGCTGCTGGTCGGCGGGGCCTTCTTCGCTATCTACGTGGCGGTGTGCGCGCTGTCGCTGCCGGGTGCGGCGATCATGACGCTGGCCGCGGGCGCGATCTTCGGCTTGATCTTCGGCACCGTGATCGTCTCCTTTGCGTCGAGCATCGGCGCCACGCTGGCCTTCCTGGTCTCACGCTATGTGTTGCGCGACAGCGTGCAAAGCCGCTTCGGCGCGCGCCTGGCCGAGATCGACAAGGGCATCCAGAAGGAGGGCGCGTTCTACCTCTTCACGCTGCGCCTGGTGCCGCTGTTCCCGTTTTTCGTGATCAACCTGCTGATGGGCTTGACCCGGATGAAGGCCACGACCTTCTATTGGGTGAGCCAGCTCGGCATGTTCGCCGGCACCGTGGTCTACGTGAACGCGGGCACGCAGCTGGCGAAGATCGATTCGCTCAAGGGCATCCTGTCGCCCGGGCTGATCGGCTCGTTTGTGCTGCTCGGCATCTTCCCGCTGATCGCCAAGAAAATCGTCGACACGGTCAAGGCGCGCAAGGTCTACGCACGCTGGGCGTCGGTGAAACCGAAGGCCTTCGACCGAAACCTGGTCGTCATCGGCGCCGGCGCGGCGGGCCTGGTCACCTCCTACATCGCCGCCGCGGTGAAGGCCAAGGTGACGCTGGTGGAAGCGCACAAGATGGGCGGTGATTGCCTGAACTACGGCTGCGTGCCGAGCAAGGCCTTGATCAAGACCGCGACGCTGGTGCGGCAGATGAAACACAGCAAGGACTATGGCGTCGCGAGTGCTGTCGCCACGGTCAACTTCGCCGAGGTGATGCAGCGTGTGGCGAACGTGGTGCGCCAGGTGGAGCCGCACGACTCGGTGGAGCGCTACACCGGCCTGGGCGTGGACGTGGTGCAGGGCTACGCCACGCTGCTCAACCCGTGGACCGTGGAGATCAAGGGTGACGACGGCAGCACCCAGACGCTGACGACGAAGAACATCGTTATCGCCACCGGCGCCGCGCCCTTCGTGCCGCCGCTGCCGGGGCTCAAGGAAGTGGGCTTCCTCACCAGCGACACGCTGTGGGAGCTGCGCGAAATGCCGCCACGCCTGGTGGTGCTCGGCGGCGGGCCGATCGGCTGCGAGCTGGCGCAGTGCTTCGCGCGCCTGGGCTCGGCGGTGACGCAGATCGAGATGCTGCCGCGGATCATGATTCGCGAGGACGAAGAAGTCTCCGTACTCGCCCGCGAAGCGCTCGAACACGACGGCGTGGTGGTGCTCACCGGCCACAAGGCGCTGCGCTGCGAGGCCACGGCCGAAGGCAAGTTCATCGTGGTCGAGGCGGGCGGCGCAGACGGGGTTGCGGAAAAACGCATCGCCTTCGACGTGCTGCTCTGCGCCGTCGGCCGCAGCGCGCGGCTCAAAGGATTCGGCCTCGAAGAGCTCGGCATCCCGGTCAACAAGACCGTCGAGACCAACGAGTACCTGGAGACGATCTACCCGAACATCCTGGCCGCCGGCGACGTGGCCGGCCCCTACCAGTTCACCCACACCGCGGCGCACCAGGCCTGGTATGCGGCGGTCAACGCGCTCTTCGGCACCTTCAAGAAGTTCAAGGCCGACTACTCGGTGATTCCCTGGGCCACCTTCATCGACCCCGAGGTGGCGCGGGTCGGCCTGAACGAGCAGGAGGCGAAGGAAAAAGGCATCGCCTACGAGGTGGTGAAGTACGGGCTGGACGACCTCGACCGTGCGATTGCGGACTCGGCCGCGCATGGTTTCGTGAAGGTGCTCACCGTGCCGGGCAAGGACAAAATCCTCGGCGTTACCATCGTTGGCCTGCATGCCGGCGACCTGCTGGCCGAGTACGTACTGGCCATGAAACACGGCCTGGGCATGAACAAGATTCTCGGAACCATCCACACCTACCCGACTCTGGCAGAGGCCAACAAATACGCCGCCGGCGAATGGAAACGCGCGCACCAGCCGGTCAAGCTGCTGGAGTGGGTCGCGAAGTTCCACACCTGGCGCCGCACCTGAAAGCTCCAATGTTCATGAAGAGATTCATTGCCCCCGTTTTCGCCCAGCTTTTCGCGCTGCTTTTTGCACTGCTGGCCCTGCCGGCTGCCTTGGCACAGCCGGCGCAGTTCGACCACAACTACCCCGCGCTGGACGCGCTGGTGAAGAAGCACGTCCAATGGCTGCCCGACAACAAACAAAGCCGGGTCGACTACGCCGGGTTCGCCACCGACCGTGCCGAGTTGGGTAAGGTGCTCGCCAGCATGAGCGCGGTGCCCAAAGCCGACTTCGACAAGTGGAGCCGCGAGCAGCAGATGGCCTTCCTGATCAACGCCTACAACGCCTACACGGTGGAGCTGATCCTGACCAAATTCCCGAGCCTGAAGTCGATCAAGGACCTTGGCGGTTTTTTGAGCGCACCGTGGAAGATCGAGTTCTTCAGCCTGCTCGGCGAGAAGCATCACCTCGACTGGATCGAGCATGAACAACTGCGCCCGAAGTACAACGAGCCGCGGGTGCATGCGGCGGTGAACTGCGCGTCGATCGGCTGCCCGGCGCTGCGCAATGAAGCCTTCACCGCGGCGAAGCTGGAGGCACAGCTCGAAGACGGCATGCAGCGCTTCATGGGCGACCGCACCCGCAACCGGGTCAAGGACGGCAAGCTCGAGGTGAGTTCGATCTTCAAGTGGTTCCGCGAAGACTTCGAAAAGGGCCACAAGGGCTTCTCGAAAGTCGAAGATCTGTTCGCCAAGTACGCCGTGCAGCTCAGCGACAACGCCGACGAGCAGGCCAAGCTGAAAGCCAAGCAGTTGCCGGTGTCGCACCTCGACTACGACTGGTCGCTCAACCTGGTGGGGCGGTGACCGCGGGCCGGCGATTCACCTCGCTCGGCCTGGCGGTGCTGCTGGCGCTGGCGGCCACAGGGTCCTGGTCGCAAAGCTCGCGGCTCGCGCCGCTGGAGGGTTCGGGCGCCGAAGTGCCCGCGCCCTGGCGGGTGGTGCTGGTGCCCAAACAGAAGGCCCCGCCGACAAAATTCACCCTGGTCGATATGGACGGCACGCGCGCGCTGCGTGTGGAGGCCAACGCGTCCTACGGCAACCTGGTGCATGAGGTGGACGCAGCGGCCGGCCCGGCGCGCAAGCTCTCGTGGCGCTGGCGCTTGGAGCGCCCGCTCGTCGGCGTGGACCTCTCGCGCAAGAGCGGCGACGACACCTCGCTGAAGGTGTGCGCCCTGTTCAACCTGGCGATCGAACATGTGCCCTTCTTCGAGAGGCAGTTGTTGCGCCTGGCGCGTGTGCTCACCGGCGAGCCGCTGCCCGCGGCCACCGTGTGTTACCTGTGGGAGCCGAGCGAGGCCGCGGGCCGTGTGATCCGAAACGCCTATTCGCAGCGGGTGCGCTACTTGGTTCTGCAAGGCCAAGGCGCACCGCTGGTGCAATGGCAAGCCGAGCAGCGCGACTTGCACGCCGACTTCCTGCGGGCCTTCGGCGACGAAACTTCGGAGGTGCCGCCGCTGATCGCGGTGCTGGTCGGTGCCGATGCCGACAACACAGCGTCGCAGTCGCTCGGCTATGTCGCCGCGTTGGAGTTGCGGCCATGAGGCGCATGTTGCTGCTCGGTGGAGGCCACGCGCATGTGCATGTGCTGGAGGCGCTGCGCCAGGAGCGCATGCCCGGCGCCGAGGTGATGCTGGTCTCGCCCTACCCGCAGCAAACCTACTCCGGCATGGTGCCGGGCTTCATCGCCGGGCATTACACGCTCGACGATTGCCTGATTGCGCTGGAGCCGCTGGCGGCCGCGGCGGGGGTCGAGTTCGTCGAAGGCACCGCGGTGGGCATCGACACCGCCGCGCGCCGGGTGCACCTGGCCAGCGGCCATGTGGCCGAGTACGACCTGCTCAGCATCGACACCGGCCCGGTGATGAGCCGCGACCTGATCCCCGGCGCCCGCGAGCATGGCTTGTTCTTGCGCCCGATCGAACAGTTCGCGGCGCTCTGGCCTCGCGTGAACAACGTCGGCAACATGAGCAAATTCGGTGAGTTGGCCGGCACCAGCAGCGCCGCCACCGCAGCGGAAGGTGGGCCTTCTGGACTGCTCACCGCGGTGGTGGTTGGCGGCGGCGCCGCGGGGGTGGAGGTGGCGCTCGCGGTGCGCCATGCGCTCGGCCCGCGCGGGCACGTGACGCTGGTCAGCGGCGGGCCGCCAGTGCTCGAGAGCTACCCGCCGTCGGTCCAGGCCCGCGCGCTGCGCGCGTTGAAGTCGCGCGGCATCACCGTCCTGCTCGAAGCCTGCACCGGCGTTGCGGCCGACCATGTGCTGGTGGGCACCGGCACGCGCGTGGCCTGCCAGGTGCCGGTCATCGCCACCGGCGCGCAGGCGGCAACCTGGCTGCAGGGCAGCGGCCTTTCGCTCGACGATGCCGGCTTCATCCGCACCGGGCCCACGCTTCAAAGCCTGAGCCACCCCGAGGTGTTTGCCGCCGGCGACGCCGCCACGCGCGAGGACGCGCCGCATCCGCGCAGCGGCGTGTTTGCGGTGCGCGCCGGCGCGCCCCTGGCGCTGAACCTGCGCCGCTTCGTCGCCGGTGGCGAGTTGGTGCCGTACATGCCGCGCCCGCGCTCGCTCAACCTGCTTGCCTGCGGCGACCGCAAGGCCATCGCCTCCTGGGGTAGCCTGTCGTTCGAGGGGCGGCTGATGTGGTGGTGGAAGGACCGTGTCGACCGCGCCTTCATCGCCCGCTACCGCGTGGCCACGACGCCCACGCACCGCCTGGAGCCGACACCATGAGCGATTTGCCAACTCTGCTGCCTATCCTGCGCACCCCGAGCTTCGTGCAGATGCCGCTGCCGGCGGCCGGCGACACCGCGGGTGAAATCCATGCCGCGCTGGCTGCGCCCAATGCCAGCATCGCGCCGCGTTTTTTCTACGACGAACTCGGCTCGCGCCTGTTTGCCGCGATCATGGCGCTGCCCGAGTACTACCCCACGCGCACCGAGGCGGCGATCGTCGAGCAGCATCTGCCGGAGATCGCTGCAGCCGCACGCATCGAAGGCGGCACGCTGGTCGACCTGGGCGCGGGCACCTGCGAAAAGGCGGCGCGCCTTTTCGACGCCCTGAAGCCGGCGCAGTACGCGGCGGTGGACATCTCCGCGGACTTCCTGCGCTCGAGCCTGGACTGCCTGCAACGCCAGTTCCCGAACATGGCGATGCTGGGCGTGGGCACCGATTTTTCGCGCGTGCTCACGCTGCCGGGCGAGGTGTCGCCGCACAAGCGGCTGTTCTTCTACCCCGGCTCGTCGATCGGCAACTTCACACCCGACGATGCGGTGGCCTTTCTCACCCAGCTGCGTGAACACGGCGGCGCCGACGGCGCGCTGTTGATCGGCGTGGACCTGGTCAAGCCGAGCGCGGTGCTCGAACCCGCTTACGACGACGTGCTCGGCGTCACCGCGGCCTTCAACCTGAACGTGCTGGTGCACCTGAACCGCATCGCCGGCACCGACTTCCATCTGCGCGACTGGCGCCATCTGGCCTACTTCAACGAGCGCGACAGCCGCATCGAGATGCACCTGGAAGCCGCACGTGCCTTGGAGGTGCGGTGGCGCGGCGGTGCACGCCGCTTCGAAGCGGGCGAATGCATCCACACCGAGAACTCGTACAAGTACACGCCGCAGAGTTTTGCCGCGCTGCTCGCGCGTGCCGGTTATGCCGCGCCGACCATTTGGACCGACGCGCAGGGCTGGTTCGGCCTCTTCCTCGCGCGGCCGCGCTAGGCCGCAGCCTTGGGCGCCATCAACCCCCAACAACCCCGTTCGGCCTGAGCTTGTTGAAGGCCCCGCCGCATCTCAAGCGGGGCAGTGTCATCCACGGCGCAACGCTGTATCGCTAAGGGCTCCCACGCTGCCCGCGCCGCATGAACCCCGCTAAGCTGGGCGCTCGCCACCACTCGGAGACCCTCGTCATGCTCAACCGCGCCGGCCAGATCCTGAAAACGCTCACCGAGGAAGCGAGTGAATTCGTCGCGCTGCGGCAGGACATCCACCGCCACCCCGAGCTGGCGTACGACGAACACCGCACCAGCAAGCTGGTGGCCGAAAAACTGCAAGCCTGGGGCTACGAGGTGGAGCGCGGGCTCGGCGGCACCGGCGTGGTGGGGCGGCTGAAGCGCGGCAGCGGCAGCAAGACGGTGGGCATCCGCGCCGACATGGACGCACTGCCGATCGAAGAGACCACCGGCTTGCCCTACGCCAGCTGCCACCACGGCGTGATGCACGCCTGCGGCCATGACGGCCACACCGCGATGCTGCTCGCCGCGGCCAAGGTCCTGGCCCGCGACGGCCGCTTCTCGGGCACCCTGAACCTGATCTTCCAGCCGGCCGAGGAGGGCGGCGGCGGCGCGCTGAAGATGATGGACGACGGCCTCTTCGAGAAGTACCCGTGCGACGCGGTGTACGCCATGCACAACGCGCCGCTGCACCCCGCCGGCAAGCTGATGTTCCGCGAAGGCGCGGCCATGGCCTCCTCGGACTACGTGGCGATCACGGTGCACGGTGTGGGCGGGCACGGCGCCTTCCCGCACAGCGCGCAAGACCCGATCGTGGCCGCGGCCAGCCTGATCATGGCGCTGCAAACCATCGTCTCGCGCAACATCGACCCGCAGTCGACCGCGGTGATCACCGTGGGCGCCATCCACGCCGGCAAGGCCAACAACGTGATCCCGCCGAGCTGCAAACTCGAACTCAGCGTGCGCGCGCTCGACCGCGAGGTGCGCAACAAGCTCGAAGCGCGCATCTCCGAGGTCGCCAAGGCGCAGGCCCAGAGCTTCGGCTGCACCGCCGACGTCGACTACAAACGCGGCTACTCGGTGCTGGTGAACACAGCCGCCGAAACCGAGATCGCGCGCGAGGTGGGCGCCGCCTTGCTCGGCGAGGAAGGCATCGAACGCCAGACCGGCGCCGTGACCGGCAGCGAAGACTTCGCCTTCATGCTCGAGCGCAAGCCGGGCTGCTATCTCTTCATCGGCAACGGAGCCGGCGCGGGCAGCTGCATGGTCCACAACCCGGGGTACGACTTCAACGACGGCAACGTGCCTGTCGGCGCGGCGTATTGGGTTTGTTTGGCGGAGAAGGTGCTTGCGGATTGAGCGGCCGTGCACCGCCCAAGCACGGGTCCCAATGTACGGCCTGCTCGCCATGGCGAGAGTGAGGCGTGCGCTCGTGGGCTGTGCTGAGACCGGCGCTCGTTCCTGCCGGATAACACGGCGTCGAGCGCTGGGCAACGAAGGCGGCTACCGAAGGAGACTCAACACCCGTGCGGCTCTGCGGGCTATCGGCCGTGCCCGGATACGCCGCACCACGCCCTGCTACGCCGCAGACGCGCGGTGCGAACCGGTTTGCTACGCAGCGCGACTGCGCTCGACATTGGGTTAGGCCTCACAAGCGACGTGCGGGACTGTACGCAATTGAGCGTGTGTCACCACCTTGGAACCTACACAGGGGGAGAGCAATGAAGCGCAGATTCCTAGCGTTCTTCGTGCTTGGAGTACTCGCGGCGGGTGCCCATGCACAGGCGCCCGAGACGGGCAGGGAGTTCATCAATACCGCCCTGGTCGAAGACGGCAAGCCGATTCGGCTCGAACTTTTTGTTCTAAAGCCGCCTGGCCCCGGCCCGTTCCCGACCGTTGTGTTCAACCACGGGTCGACAGGGCGTGGTGACAACCCAGACTTGTTCCGGCGAAGTTGGACGAGTTCAGCAGTCGCAGCCTACTTTGTCGATCGCGGATGGATGATCATCTTCCCGCAGCGGCGCGGGCGCGGCGCATCGGAAGGACGCTATGACGAAGGCTTTGAAGCCGACCGCAGCCGATACTCCTGCCAGCCTGCCCTGTCACTTCCTGGCGTTGACCGGGCCATTGAAGATCTTGACGCGGTGATGACCCATGTGCGAAGGCGCTCTGACGTCGTGCAAGACAAGATCCTCTTGGCCGGGCAGTCGCGCGGCGGGGTCTTGTCTGTTGCCTATGCTGGCGAGCGGCCCGACGCCTTTGTTGGCGTTGTCAACTTCGTCGGGGGATGGATGGGTGATCGCTGCGCCAACGCAGTTGCGATCAACACCGTGACCTTCAAGCGCGGAGCCAAGTTCCAGCGACCTACCTTGTGGCTGTATGGCAACTCTGACCCCTTCTACTCCTTGTCACATAGCAAGGGAAACTTCGACGCTTTCGTGGCAGCTGGAGGAAAGGGGCGCTTTGAGTCGTACTGGGTACCCGGACAGAATGCAGGGCACACAGTCATCGCACATCCAGCGCTCTGGACCGATCATCTGTCTCAGTACCTTGAATCTGTGAAGTGAGCGGTGAGGCCTAACCCCTTACAGGGACTTCCCACCTTGTCAAGCTGAATTGGTTTTTCGTCGTCGAGGACCTCGATGCGGGTTCGGTGTTGATGGGTGAGCAGGCGGCGTTGAAGGGCGTGACGAAGGAGCAGACTGCTTCTCTACAGACGGCCTTGTTGCACGGGCGCTGTGGCCTGGTGTGCGGACCCAGATGCGAACCGCTCAGCGGGGCTCCATTCCGCTCACGTGGACATCGACGAGTCGAGCCACCAAGGGTTAGTCGAGCTTGCCCGCTGCCGGTCTGACCTGTCACTTCACCTTCTGGCTGATGCCTGCTGCGTGATGGATTCGTTGCGAGCTATGCGGCCATGGCCGCAGGTGTCGCCGGCGTTGGCACACCCGGCTTCGGCTTGGCGCTGACGTGCCGAGGGTCGAACGCCTCGCCCTTGGTCATCACTGCCCACAGGATGCGGGCGTTCTTGTTGGCCAGCGCCACGGCGGCTTTCTGCCAGCCGGCGCGATCGCGCAGCGCGGCAGTCCACTGCGAGATCGGGTCCGAGCGTTTGTGCGCCGTCATCACCGCGGACTTCGCGCCCTGGATCAGCAGGCTGCGCAGGTAGACGTCGCCGCGCTTGG
>JANNGZ010000049.1:0-2992 GCA_031404155.1 Burkholderiales bacterium | reverse complement strand
GTCGAGCAAGGCGCATACGCCGCCATCTCTGCGGCCAAACAGCCCCCGAGAGGCCGGACGATGTGTGGTGGGCTCACAGCAACCGCACTCTTTTCCGGCCAAGGCACCGTGTGTTGAACGCCCTCTAGGCTCAGCGTTGCGTGACGAACAAATCGTCTTAAGGCCTTTCTTTTGGTTCCTTTTCTTTGGCCCGACAAAGAAAAGGAACTCGGCCCGCCCGGCCGAATTCCGGGCGCCGCACCCGCAGGGTCCGCCAACCTCAACGAAGGCGAACACAGAACTCATGCGTCCGCCCCCCGCCCCTTCAAAGCAAAAATCCCCTGCGGCCGCTTCTGAATGAACACCACGATCAACACCAACACCATGATCTTGGCCAGCACCGCCCCCGACCACCCCTCCAACAACTTGTTCAGCACCCCGAGCCCGAGCCCCGCATAAACCGTCCCCGCCAACTGCCCCACCCCACCGAGCACCACCACCATGAACGAGTCCACGATGTAGCCCTGCCCCAGATCCGGCCCCACATTGCCGACCTGCGAGAGCGCACAACCCGCCAGCCCGGCGATTCCCGCGCCGAGCGCAAACGCATACGTATCGACGCGCGCGGTGTTCACACCCACACAAGCCGCCATGCGCCGGTTCTGCGTCACCCCGCGCACGAACAAACCCAGGCGTGTGCGCGAGATCAACAGCGCCACGCCCACCAGCACCAGCGCGGCAAACACCAGAATCGCGAGGCGGTTGAAGGGCAGCGTCAGGTTCGGCAGCACCTGCACACCGCCCGACAACCAGCCCGGGTTTTCGACCGCCACGTTCTGCGCACCGAAGCTCGAGCGCACCGCCTGCTGCAGCATCAGGCTGATGCCCCAGGTAGCGAGCAGCGTTTCCAGCGGCCGGCCGTACAACCAGCGGATCACGCTACGTTCGAGCGCGGCGCCGACCAGCGCGGCGACAAGAAACGACGCCGGGATCGCGGCGAGCACATACCAGTCGAACGCGCCCGCGGGCAGGTAGGCCTTGAACAGGTTCTGCACCACATAGGTGGCGTAGGCGCCGATCATCATCAGCTCGCCATGCGCCATGTTGATCACGCCCATCAGGCCGTAGGTGATCGCCAGGCCGAGCGCCACCAGCAGCAGGATCGAACCCAGGCTGATGCCGGTGAACAGCACACCGAGCCGCTCGCCCCAAGCCAGGCGAGACTGCACTGTGCTGAGCGATCTGGAGATCGCGGCGTGCACCTCGGTGTCCTTTTCGAGCCCGAGTTTTTCGATCAGCAACGAGCGTGTGGCCGGCTGTTGGCTGCCGGCGAGCAGCGTGGCGGCTTGCAGGCGGCGCGCCTTGTCGGGCGACGAGATCAACACCGCCGCTTTCAACAGCTCGAGCTGGTCCTTCAGCGCCGCATCGGCCTCGGCCGCGGCCGCCTTCTCGATCAGGGCCAGCTTGCTTTCGTCGGCCTGGTCCTTCATCTGCGCCACCATCTGCGCGATCGCTTGCGCGCGCTGTTCGCGCTCGGGCGAGAGCAGCTTCAGGGCCGCGAGCGCGGCTTCGAGTTCACGGCGCATGCGGTTGTTGTTGACCACGTCCTCGGCGCCGTCGGGCAACGCGGCTGCCGCGCCCGTCGCCGCGTCGACCGCCTTGCCCTCGCGCACCACAAATGCCTTGCCGGCGGCGAGCTTGACCTCGTCGGCGAGCATCGCCTGCACATACGCGCCCAGCGCGGTGTCGCCGCTGGCCACCACCTCGTTCAGCGCCGCGATGCGCTCGTCGCTCTCGCCCGTGGCCATGCGCAGGGCCTGGTCGGGGGTGAGTGCGAACGCGGCGCCCGAGAAGGCTGAAGCCAGCAGGAACGCTGAAGCCAGCGCGAACGCAAGCGCACGGGCAAAGGAAAGGCCTCCGAGGAGGCCTCTGTGGAAGCTCATGTGCGCGACCCGTTCTCAGGCCAGCGCCGGGCCGCCCCAGGCGGCCTGAGCTCCCCCCGGGGGACGCGAGCAAAGCGAGCCGGGAGCTGTCACTTCTTTTCGGGCTCGTTCTTCTTGCCCTTGTTCTCCGCGATGTAGTCGCTCCACGGGTCGGCCACCACCGGCCCCGGGGTCTTCCACACCGTGTTGAACTGGCCGTCGGCTTTCACCTCGCCGATGAACACGCTCTTGTGCAAGTGGTGGTTCTTCTCGTCCATCTTCGAGGTGATGCCCGAGGGCGCCTTGAAGGTCTGGCCGGCCATCGCCGCGATCACCTTGTCGGTGTCGGTGCTCTTGGCTTTTTCAACCGCCTGCTTCCACATGTAGATGCCGATGTAGGTGGCCTCCATCGGGTCGTTGGTCAGCGCCTTGTCCTTGTGGCCCGGGATGTTCTTGGCCTTGGCGTAGGCCGCCCACTTCTTGATGAACTCGTCGTTGGTCGGGTTCTTGATCGACTGGAAGTAGTTCCAGGCCGCGAGATGCCCCACCAGCGGTTTGGTGTCGACGCCGCGCAACTCTTCTTCACCCACGCTGAACGCCACCACAGGTACGTCGGTGGCCTTCAGGCCCTGGTTGCCGAGCTCCTTGTAGAAGGGCACGTTGGAGTCGCCGTTGATCGTCGAAACCACGGCTGTCTTCTTGCCCTCGCCGGCAAACTTCTTGATCTTGGCGATGATGGTCTGGTAGTCGGCATGGCCGAAGGGGGTGTACTCCTCGATGATGTCGGCGTCGGCCACCCCCTTGGCCTTCAGGAAGGCGCGCAGGATCTTGTTGGTGGTGCGCGGGTACACGTAGTCGGTGCCGAGCAGCACCCAGCGCTTGGCCGAGCCGCCGTCCTTGCTCATCAGGTATTCCACCGCCGGAATCGCCTGCTGGTTCGGCGCGGCGCCGGTGTAGAACACGTTCTTGCTCAGCTCTTCGCCTTCGTACTGCACCGGGTAGAAGAGCAGCGAGTTGGTCTGCTCGAACACCGGCAGCACGCTCTTGCGGCTCACGCTGGTCCAGCAGCCGAAGACCACGGCGACCTTGTC
>JANNGZ010000048.1:0-14833 GCA_031404155.1 Burkholderiales bacterium | reverse complement strand
CCAGCACCTCACATTCACGCGGTGGCGGCAGCAGCGGACGCGCGGTGCGCAGGCCATGCGCCGCGGTGCCGATGGTGTCGAGCAGCAGCGGGGCGAGGTCGTCGTCGATGTCGTCCGGCACCGGCATCAGGCAGGGCTCGGGCACCGCCAGCGCCTGCGCATAACCGCCGGCGCGGTTCCAGCCGACGAGCATCGAGTCGGTCAGGCACAGGTGCGTGTCGCCGCGCGCGCAACAGATGCAGTGGCCACAGTGCACCGGCATGAAGACGAGGCAGCGGCGCTGGTGCAGCGCGTGGCCGGGCGCGTCGACCTCGCCGAAGATCTCGTGCCCCGGCGTGTGCAACGCACCCCGGTGCCAGAGCTTCAGGTCGCTGCCGCAGAGCGCGGTGCGGGTCACGCGCAGCAGCAATTCGCCGGCCGCGGGTTCGGGCCAGGGTGCGTCGCTGATCAACTCGATCGCATCGGCACCGGGGAAGCGGATCGCTTTCATCGCGCTGTGGTCTCGCTCATCACGCTCATCACGCTCATCGCAATCACGGCAGCAGCACCAACTTAGCCGACGCGCTGCGCCCTTCGTGCAGGTCGACGAAAGCCTGCTGCCCCTCGCTCAAGGGCCGCTGCTCCACCCACGACAGGTCGCCGAAGAGGCCGCGGTGCAGCGCGTCCACCGTGGCGCGCAGGTCGGCGGTGGTGTAGGTGTAGGTGCCGAGCAGCGTGATCTCGGCGAGCGTGAGGCGGCGCATGTCGATCTCGCTGGCCCAGTCCTGCAGGCCCACATGCATGATCGTGCCGCCGGGTTTCACCGATGCAAAAGCTTGGCTGCGGGTGAGCTTGCTGCCGACCGCGTCGAGCACAAACTCGAACGCCGCTTCGGCGGGCGCGGCCACTCGCGGGTCGAGCGTGTCGCAGGCCACCTGCGTGCTCAGCGACGCACGGCGCAAGGCATTCGGCTCGCTGACGCTGAGCGCGGCCACGCCCAGGCGCTGGAGCAGCAGCGCCGCGAGCATGCCGATCGCGCCGCCGCCGATCACCAGCGCACGGCATTCATGCAGCGGCCGCGCAAGCACCCGCATCGACAGGTTGATCGCGTGCCAGGCGGTGGCCGCGGGCTCGGTGAGCGCGGCCACGCGTGCGGGCATCGCCTGCGGCATCGCAATCAGGGACGCGGCCGGGATGCTCATGAACTCGGCAAACGCACCGGCGCGGGTCATGCCGACCATGCTGCGGTTTGAGCACAGGTTGTTGCGACCCTGCACGCAGTATTCGCAGCTACCGCAGGTGATCAGCGGGTTGCCGGTGAAGCGGGTGCCGACCTCGAAGCCGGGTGCCGACGATGAATGCACAGACCCGACAAACTCGTGCCCAAGCACCAGCCCCGGCTGGCGCCGCGGGTCGTGGCCGTGCCAGGCGTGCATGTCCGAGCCGCAGATGCCCACCGCCTCGATCTTGAGCACCACCTCGCCGGCGGCGGCCTCGGGCATCGGCCGCTCTTGCACTTGCATCTCGTGGGGTTGGGTGTAGACCAGGGCCTTCATCGTCGATGCCTCCGCGGCTTTTTGCGTGCTGCTATTTGGCGGTGAAACCACCGTCGACCATCAGCGTCTGCCCGGTGATGTAGGCCGACGCGTCGCTGGCCAGGAACACGGTGGCGCCGATCAGGTCGTCGAGCGCGCCGTTGCGGCCGAGCGCGGTGTGCGCCGCGTGGCGCTGCGCGAGTTCCGGGTTGTTGAACACGGCGGCGGTGAGCGCGGTGGGGAAGAAGCCCGGCCCGATCGCATTGCAGGTGATGCCGCGCGCGCCCCACTCCTGCGCGATGGCACGGGTGAGCTGCACCACCCCGCCCTTGCCCGCGCCGTAGGGCGCGCTGTGGGGGAAGGCACGGTAACTTTGCAGCGACGCGATGTTCAGGATGCGCCCCCAGCCGTGCGCGGCCATGCCGGGCGCGAGCGCCTGGGTGAGGAAAAACGGCGCGCCGAGGTGCAGCGCAAGCTGCGTCTGCCAGGTCTCGGGCGTCACGTCACAGAAGGGTTCGCGCAGGTTCACACCCGCCGCGTTGACCAGGATGTCGATACCGCCAAGGACGGCCCGCGCTTGGGCCGCAGTCTCGTGGTAGCTGTTGTTTTGGCTGAGGTCGGCGCAGAGGAAGCCGGCGTCGATGCCTTCGCTGCCCAGCACCTGCACCGCAGCGCACAACTCGGCCTCGCGCCGCGCCACCAGCAGCACCCGCGCACCCGCGAGCCCGAGCGCACGCGCCATCGCCAGGCCGATGCCCGAGCTGCCGCCGCTGACCAGCGCGCGTTTTCCGCTCAGGTCGAAGCGCTTGGTGATCTCGGCGTGCAGCGGCATCTCAGGGGCTCCGCTGCGGCGCTTGATTCGCGTGACTCATAACGCGCTCAGCTGGGGCGGCGAGAAGCGCAGGCTTGGGGTCGGCGCGCGAAGCGCGCTTCGTGATCTGACTCGCCGCGGCTGTCCGAGTGCAGTGAACGAAGTGAACGTAGCGGGTTCGGCGGCGCGACCCCAAGCCGAGCATCGCAGCGGAGTCGGCGCGCAGCCACGACCGACCCAGAACGAGCCCCCACCGGGCACCGCGTGCCGCGACGCGCCGACCACTCGGAAACGGCCGACGATTCGGAACCGCCGCAACGAGCCGGAAGCAGTGCCCGGCTGGGGAACCGTCTTCACCCTAGACCTTCACCGGCTCACCCAGGTCGAAAGACTCACCCGGGAAATACTTCGCCAGCCGGTCGTCCGCGGTGCGCGCATGCGCTTCCATGCCCTCAATGCGCGAGATGCGTGCGGTGACGCCACCGATCTGCCGCGTCGCCTCGCGGCTCATCTTCTGCCAGGTCAGCGTCTTCATGAACTTGTGCACCGACAGGCCGCCCGAGTAGCGCGCCGCGCCCTTCGTGGGCAGCACATGGTTCGGGCCGCTGGTCTTGTCGCCATAGGCCACGGTGGTTTCTTCGCCGAGGAATAGCGAGCCGTAGCAGGTGAGCCTGGCCAGCCACCAGTCGAGGTCGCGGGCATGCACCTCGAGGTGTTCGCTGGCGTGGCGGTCGGACACCGCGGCGAGCTCTTCGCGCGTGTCGGCGACGATCACTTCACCGTAGTCGCGCCAGGCCGCGCCGGCGGCGTCGCGCGCGGTGGGTGGCAGCGTGTCGATCAATTCGGGCACGCGTCGCATCACCTGCTCGGCCAAGACGCGCGAGCTGGTGAACAGCCACGCCGGGCTCTCGTGGCCATGTTCGGCCTGGCCGACCAGGTCGCTGGCGACGATCGCGGCATCGGCCGAATCGTCGGCAATCACCGCCACCTCGGACGGCCCCGCGAACACGTCGATACCCACCTTGCCGAACAGCGCGCGTTTGGCTTCGGCGACAAACTTGTTGCCCGGGCCGACCACCACGTCGGCAGGCTGGCCGGTGAACAGGCCATTGGCGAGGGTCGCGATCGCCTGCACGCCGCCGAGTGTCATCACGATATCGGCCCCCGCGGCCTTGAAGGCGTAGAGCACATAGGGGTGCATGCCACCGCCGCGGAACGGCGACGAACAAGCGATCACGGTGCGAACGCCGGCGGCCTTGGCGGTGGCCACCGTCATGTAGGCCGACGCGATATGCGCGTAGCGCCCGGCCGGCGCGTAGCAGCCCACCACGTTCACCGGCACCACCCGCTGGCCGGCGGTGACACCGGGGTGCAATTCGACACTGATGTCGGCAATGGACTCGCGCTGCGCCTGCGCAAACGCGCTCACCTGCGCCACCGCAAAGTCGATGTCCGCGCGCACCCGCGCTGGCACTTCGCGCAGCGCGGCGTCTACTTGCTCCGCGCTCATCACGATGTCGCCGCTCCAGCCGTCGAGCTGCTTCGCGTACTCGCGCACCGCCGCTTCGCCGCGCTCATCGATCGCGGCGAGCATGTCGTGGACCACCTTGCGCGCGCTGGCGGTTTCGGTATCGGGTGTCTTGGCGGCGCGTTTGAGGTAGGTCAGGCTCATGGGGGTCTCGTCAAGGAGGCGGGCGCCGGGTCAGCGCCCGAGAAGCACCAGGGAAATCGACGGCACAAAACCGATCAGCGCCGAGATGGCCACCATCACCAGCGCAAACGGCAAGGCCTTCGCGGCGATGTCCGACACCGGCGTGCGGGTCAGGCCCGACATCACGAAGAGATTCAAGCCGAACGGCGGCGTGATGAAACCCAGGCCGAGCGTGGTGATCATGAAGATGCAAAAGTGCACCTGGTCGAAGCCCACCTTCTCGGCCAGAGGCCAGAGCAGCGGCCCGAGCACCACGATGTTCGGGCCGGCTTCCATGAACATGCCGGCGATGATCCAGATGACCAGGAAGAGCAGGATCACCGAAGTGCGGTCGGTGCCATAACTCATCACCCAGGCCACGAAGCCCTGCGGCACGTCCAGTACCGTGAGCGCCTGCGAGAACAGCAGCGCCACCGCGATGATCGGCAGCACCACGCCACACACCCGCGCCGAGGTGCCGAGCATGGCCGGGAAGTCGGCGAGCTTGAGCTCCTTTTGCGCCAGGCCGGTGGCCACCGCCACCGTGACCGCGATGGCGGCCGACTCGGTCGGCGTGAACACACCGGAGTAGATGCCGCCGAGGATGATCAAAGGGATCGCGAGCGCGAAGCGCGCGTCCCACAGTGCGCGCCACCATCGTGCGCCGCTGAACTTCTCGGTCGACTTTTCGTAGCCGTGGATGCGGTTGAGCACCACGTTCGTGAGCATCACGCCCACCAGCACGATCACCCCCGGAATGAACGCGGCGAGGAACAGCGTGGACGCGGAGACGCCGAGCACCAGGCCGATGATGATGTAGGCGATCGACGGCGGAATCAGGATGCCGGTACACGCGCCCGAGGCGATCAGCGCGCAGGCATAAGTCTTGGGGTAGCCGCGTTCGACCAGGCGGTCCATGGTGAGCCGGCCGACCGCGGCGGCGTCGGCGGCGTCCGAGCCCGAGATGCAGGAGAACAAACCACAGCCCATCACCGCCGAGGTGCCAAGCCCTGAGCGCAGCGAGCCGAAACTTGCTTCCGCGAAGTTGAGCAGCTTCACTCCCAGGCCCGAACGCACCATCGCGTCGCCGGTGAGGATAAACAGTGGAATCGCAATCAGCGCAAACGAGTCGACGCCGTCGAACAGCGCCTCGCCGATCAGGGTGAGCGGCAGTGCCTGCGTCGAGGCGAGCATCGCAAAAGTGCCCAGGCCCATCGAGACCCAGAACGGCACGCCGACCGCGAGCAGCGCGACGATGCCCAGCACCGACCAGACAACGGCGCTCATCGTCGGCCCGCGCCGGGCCGCCATCGGCCAGAGCCCGCTGGCCTTCGTGCCGTCCAAGTCCGCGCAGGCGGACTTTGAGCCGCGGCACTCAGCTCCCAAGCGGGCCGCGCTCCCCTCGGGGGAGCGATTGGCGCGGCTCCGAGCCGGCCTGCGCCGGCTTGGACGCCAAGAGCGCCGGCCGAGTCTCGCGGCTGGCGACATCGAAGATGTCCAGCGGTTGTCATTTACTCTTCGAACATCGCCTTGCCGGCGAACACTTCGCGGCCGGCACGCAGGTCGGCCATATCGCGGGCAATGCCTTGCGCGCTGCGCAGCACCACCAGCGCAAAGCCGATCGGCACCGCCGCCTCGAACCACACCTTATTCACGCGCAGCACCGGCGTCGTGCCGCCGAACTCGAGCAACTGGCGCACCGTGTGCAGGCTCCAGTACAGCGCGATGAACGCAAACGCGATCGTGGCCAGCTCGGCGAAGATGAACAGTACAGCTTTCGCGCGCGGGCCAACGCGGCTGATCACGATGTCGAAGCGGATATGCGCCCGCTCGCGCACCGCATAGGCCGCGCCGATCCAGCCGAGGTAGATGAAGGCATAACGCGCCGCCTCCTCGCCCCAGGCCGAGGAAAAGTTGAAGACGAAGCGGCGCACCACCTCCTGCACGATGACCACGCAGCAGAAGGTATAGAACACCAGCATCGCCCAGCGTTCGGCGTCGCGGTTGAGGGCCTGGAGGGCTCGGTGCATTCGCGTCGGATTCGTTCTCTGCCCTTGGCGAAAGCGATGCTCAGAGCTTGAAGTCGGGCACCGTGATCGGGCCTTTGGTGTTGGCGGCGACCTTGAACGAGTCGAAGGTGGCGAGCGAGCCGGCGAACGCGATCTTGAATTCGTCGTACTCCTTGCGCTGCTCGCCGCAGACCTCCTGCCATTGCTTCATTTCGGCGTCGCTCGGGTTGTAGAACTCGCAGCCGCCGGCACGCAGCAGGCGCATCGACTCGGTGCGCGCCTTCTCGATCTGGGCAAAGGTTTCGATCTGGGTCTTCTCGTTGGCGATGTCGAACGCGGCCTTGATGTCGGCCGGCAGCGCGCTGTACCAGGCGGCGTTGGCGGCGAACATCTGCGCGTCGGGCACCGAGCGGATGTACGAGATATGGCCGAGCAAGTCCTGGAAGCCGAAGGTGGCGAGCGCGGCGATCGCCGGGTCGAGCCCGTCGGCCACGCCCTGTTTGATCGCGGTGGCGGTTTCGCCCCAGGGCACCACGGTCGGGTTGGCGCCGGCCAGGCGGTAGAAGGTTTGCAGCAGCTTGGACGGCGGCACGCGCATCTTCATGCCCTGCATGTCGCTCGGCGTCTTGATCAGCTTGAACCCTTTGCGGCTGGCGATCGTGCGCGGGTCCACCGTGAAATAGAACAGCGGCTTGTAGCCCTTGGCCACCACACGCGGTGTGATGTCCTTGTCCCAGGCGCGGCTGGTGACGAGGTTGGCAAAACGCTGGTTGTCGCCGCACCAGTAGGGGATGTTGATCAGGTCCACCGCCGGCGCGTAGGGGCTGAAGTTGGACAGCGACACCGCGCCGCCCTGCACCGTGCCGGCCTGGATTTTTTGCGCCAGCGCCGCGCCCACGCCGAGCTGGCCGGCGGGGTGCAGCTTGGTGTAGATCTGCCCCTTCGATTCCTTCTCGATGTTCTCCTTGTAGCGCGCCTGCATCACCGGGTACCTCACGAAGTCCTCGAGCTTGTATTCGGTGGCGAACAGCATCGTGATCTTGGCCGCCTTCTGCTTCTTCTCCTCGTCGACCGCGGTCTGCGCGAGCGCGCGGCCGTCGAACAGGTAGCCCCCGGTGAGGCCCATCACCGCCACGGTGAAGCCGTGTTTGCGCGCGGCGAGCAGGAAGTTGCGGCGCTCTTCGTCACGCGCTTGCAGCAGGGTTTCGATCGTGTTCATGTCGTCTCCGGGTGGTTGGTTCTGACGCGGGGTGGGATCGTTCGGGGCGGCTCGGTGGGCTGGGTTCAACCGGGCTCGCGCGTGTTCACCGACTCGTCGGCGAGCAGGCCAACGGCGAACGCGGTGATGCAAGCCAGCACCAGCAGGAACTCGCCCACCTCGCCGAGCGGGCCGCTGGTGGCCAGCTTCGCCAGCTTGAGGCCGAGCACGTAGACGACGTACCCCGCACCGAGCGAGGCGGCGGTGCGATAGGCCCAGCGGCGGACGGAGATTGCGCTCATCGATTACGAACCGGAGGCGGCATCGGAACGAGGGTGGGAAGCGGCGGCGGCTGGCGACGCCGCGTCGCAGCATGAAGGCTCGGCCCGTGCAGTGTCAGTCTTGGCCGCAACGGCTTGTGTCGGTGATTTCCATACGCCACGACCGAAACCGGAGCGACGGCGGCGGCCACGATGTTCACGCCGCGCGCCACTGCGCGAGCAGGCCGTCCGCGATCTCGATGCCCACCAGCTCGGCCTGGCGCCGAAGCGCCTCGCGCCGCGCACCCGGCAGGCGTACCCCCGCGTCGCGCAGCATCTCGGCCACCAACACCTCGACGCGGTCGAGGTAGGACGCCGAGCCGGCGAGTGCGCCAGGGTCGATGACGATGAAGGCCTGGCCGATGCGAGGGCGGTTGCCTTCATCGACAAAAAAACTCGACGCTTCGAAGCCGAACTGCGCGCCGATCAAGGCGGTGACCAGCAACTCGACCATCAGCGCAAGCATCGCGCCCTTGGGGCTGGAGGCGGCTCCCGGGCTGCTCGCGGCCCCTGTGCCGAACGGCAACATCGAGCCGGTCATGCCTGCACCCGGGTCGGTGGTCGGCTGGCCACTGGCATCGAGCGCCCAGCCGAGCGGGATCGGCTTGCCCTCCCTGGCCGCCACCATCAATTTGCCACGCGCCACTTCGCTCAAGCTCAGGTCGATCAGCAGCGCATCCTTGTCACGCCGAGGGAACACCGCGGCCACCGGGTTGGTGCCGAAGATCGGATGCTTGCCGCCGGCCGCCGGCATCGCGGCCGGAGAATTCGCGAAGCCGATGCCGACCATGCCCGCGGCGGCCACCGGCCGCAGGTGGTCGACGACCACGCCGCAGTGGTGGCTGTTGGTCACACCGGCAAAGGCAATGCCGTTTTCCCGCGCCCGCGCCACGGCCTCGCGCAGCGCCAACTTGCAAGCGGCGAAGGCCAGGCCCTCGTGCGCGTCCACCAGCACCGCGCCGCCTTTGGCGCGGGCCACGCTCGGCAGCGCGGCGCCGTTCACACGGCCGTTGCGCAGGTGCGTGGCGTACTGCGCCACACGCGACAGGCCATGCGAGCCGAGCCCTTGTGATTCGGCGAGCACCAGCGCGCGCGCGGTGCAATCGGCCATCCCCTCGTTGGCGCCGGCCGCACGCAACGCACGGCTCACCAGCAAGCGCGCTTCGTCCAGCGAGACCTTGGCCAATCACGACCCCCTACGCGCTGCGCGCGGTCCCCCCAAGGGGGAGCGTTCGCGCTTGGGGCGGCCCGGCGCGCTCACCCCAGCGCCTCCAGCACCTTCTGCGCAATCAAGAAACTCACCCGCTCGTTGGACTCCACACCCACGCCCGCAATGTGCGGCGTGAGCAGCAGGTTCGGGCAGCCGACGAAATGCGGGCTCGCGGGCAGCGGCTCCGTCTCGAACACGTCGATCGCCGCGCCGCCGAGGTGGCCGGCCTTGAGTGCGGCCGCGAGCGCTTCCTCGTCGACGATGCCGCCGCGTGCGGTGTTGATCAGCACCGCGCCGGGTTTCATCCGCGCGATGCGCCTGGCGTCGAAGAGGCCGCGGGTGGAATCCACCAGCGGCACATGCAGGCTGACCACGTCGGCGCCGGCCACCACCTCGGCCAGGCCGGCGCAGCGCACGCCGTGCTCGGCAAACGCAGGGTGGTCGGCATCCATCACCGCGTCGAAGGCGATCACGGTCATGCCCAGGCCCTTGGCGAGCTTTGCGGTGAGCTGGCCGATCGAGCCGAAGCCGATCAGCCCGAGTGTCTTGCCCGAGATCTCGCGGCCGTTGCTCAAGGCGTTGCGCGGCCATTTGCCCGTGGCCACGTCTGCGGTGCCGAGGTAGGCACCGCGCAGCAGCAGCATCGCGGTGGCGACCACGTATTCGGCCACCGCCAGCGCGTTGGCGCCGGTGGCCGGGACCACGGCGATGTTTCGCGCTTCGCAAGCGGCCACGTCGATGTTGTCCAGGCCGACGCCGAGGCGGCCGACCACCTTGCACTTGACCAGCGCCGCCAGCAACTCGCCGCGCACCTGGGTGCGGTTGCGCACCACCAGCGCGCTGGCGCCGCGCGCCTCGGCGATCAGGCGCGGCGCGTCATCCACCAGCTTGGCGTCGTAGAGCACCTGGTGTTGCAGGCGCAGTTGCGCCACCGCGCGCTCGTCCATGAATTCGGCAATGACGATCTTCACTGCGCTGCCTCAGGCACTCTCGTCAGGCACTCTCGTACAAGCGCGTCAACACAAACTCGCGGTGCCCGAGCGCCTCGGCTGCGGTGAGGCGGCCGTTGGCGGTGCGCAGCATGCATTCGAGCAGCTTGTCGCCGGCCTGGTCGAGGGTGAGCTCGCGTTGCAGCAGCGCGCTGGTGTCCACGTCGACGTGTTCGCTCATCAGGCGCACCGTGCGCGGGTTGGCGCAGATTTTGATCACCGGCAGGATCGGGTTGCCGATCACGTTGCCCTGGCCGGTGGGGAAGAAGTGCACTGCGTAGCCCGAGGCCGCGCACAGGGTCACCATCTCGGCCGCGGCGCTGCTCGAATCCATGAACCACAGGCCGGGGTGGGTCGGCATCTCGGCCTTGTCGATCACGCCGTCCACGGTGCACTTCTTGCCGATCTTCTGGATGTTGCCCAGCGCCTTCTCTTCGATGGTGGTCAGGCCGCCGGCAATGTTGCCCTTGGTCGGCTGGCTGTCCGAGAGGTCGCTGGTCTTGTGCCGGTTGATCACCTCCTGGTAGCGGTTGAACATGAACATGAACTGTTCGCGCACTCGGTCGTTGGCGCAGCGCGCGGCCACGATCTGCTCGCCGCCGGTGAGCTCGGTGGTTTCGCCGAAGCACAGGGTGCTGCCCAGCGTGTGCAGCTTGTCGAACGCGTCGCCCACCGTGGGGTTGGCGCCGCAGCCGCTGGTGGTGTCGCTCTCGCCGCACTTGGTGCTCACCCACAGCTCGGAGATCGGGCAGACCTCGCGCTGCTTCTCGCTCGCCGATTGCACGTATTCGCGCGCGGCCTTGCTCGCCCGCATGATCGTGTCGTGGTCGCCATGGCCTTCGATGCCGAAGCCGACCACCGGCTTGCCGGTGCTGGCGATGCCGTCCACCACCTTCTTCGTCCAGCCGTCCTCGATGCCGATCACCACCACCGCGGCCACGTTCGGGTTGCAGCCGGTGCCGATCAGGGTGCGGAAGTGCAGTTCCAGGTCGGCACCGAATTGCAGCCGGCCGTACGGATGCGGAATTGCCAGCGTGCCCTTGATGTTGTGCGCCACCGCCTCGGCCGCGGCGTTCGACAAGTCGTCCAGCGGCAGCACGATCACATGGTTGCGAATACCGACGCGGCCGTTTTCGCGGCGGTAGCCGAGGAAGGTGGTGGATTGGGAGATGACGCTCATGGGTCGGTGTCCTGAATGGCTCCTTCCCCCTTGAAGGGGGAAGGTTGGGATGGGGTGTGGGGTTGCGTGTGGCAGGGGGAGGGAACGAATCACCAGCGTTTGGTCTTGATGTTCTGAACATGCGCATGTTCGCCGGCCTTGATCGGCGCGACCACCTTGCCCATGTCGATGCCGTACTTCCAGACCGTGTCGCCGACCGCCATGTCGGCCAGCGCCACCTTGTGGCCGATCGGGATGTCCTGCTTGGCGAGCACGCCGGTCATGCGGTCCTCGTCCATGATCCAGCCCTTCAATTCCATGCCGGCCTTCACACCCTCGACCACCACCACCGCCACCGTGTCCTTGGCGTCGTGCAACACAAAGTGAATCATTCGCAACTCTCCTGGCAGCAACCCGAAAGGCGGCCAGTGTAGACACCGCAAAGCCGCTGTCAACCAAGTCATTCATATGACTTGCATGAATCCTCAGGGCACCGCGACAATGCCCCCGATGCCCAGCGCCGCCGCCGTCCGCCCTGCCGTTTTCGCCTCGATCACGCCCGACGCCGCCGGCATGCCGCTGTACCGCGCGGCCAAACGCGCATTGCTGCGCGCGATCGAAGACGGCGGCCTCGCGCCCGGCGCCGCGCTGCCCAGCGAAACCATGCTCGCGGCCTCGCTCGGCGTGGCGGTGGGCACGCTGCGCCATGCGGTGGACGAACTGGTGGCCGAGCACATCCTGGTGCGCCGCCAGGGCCGCGGCACCTATGTGGCCACGCACAATGCCGACCGCTTCCTGTTCCAGTTTTTTCATGTCGAGCGCAGTGACGGCGTGCGCGACGCCCCCGAGGTGGCGCTGCTCTCTTTCGAACGCGCCCGCGCCGACGACGGCGTCGCCGCCGGCCTGGAAATCCGCCCCGGCGAGCCGGTGTTCGCGATCGAAAACCAACTCCTGCTGCAGGGCCGCCCCGTGGTGCACGACCGCCTGTGGCTGCCTGCCTCACTGTTCAAGGGCCTGACCGAAAAGCGCCTGCGCGAGCGGCCGTCCACGATCTACCACCTGTACCAGACGGCGTTCGGCATCACCGTGCTGCGCGCCCTCGAACGCGCACGCGCGGTGGCCGCCGACCGCAGCGCCGCGCGGGTGCTCGGCGTGGCCCCGGGCAGCCCGGTGATGCAGGTGCGGCGCAGCGCCTTGACCTTCGGCGACAAGGTGGTGGAGCTGCGCATCTCCACCATCAATACCGCGCAGCATGAGTATGTGCAGCAGTTGTCGCGGCGGGTTTGATCGATAAACCGAATCGACGAACAATCGCCCGCAACAACACGCTTGGAGTAGCCCCCATGACCTCGAAACGCCGCCTCTTGATCGTCACTGCCGCTCTTGCCGGCACGGCCTTGCCCGCGCTGCACGCCTTCGCGCAGGCCGACAAGCCACCGCTGAAAATCCTCGTCGGCTTCCCGCCGGGCGGCTCGGCCGACGTGATCGCGCGGCTGCTGGCCGAGCGCATGCGCGAGCCGCTCGGTGGGCAGAACGTGGTGGTGGACAACAAGCCCGGCGCGGCAGGCCGCATCGCGATCGAGCAACTGAAGTACGCGCCTACCGACGGCAACACCGTGATCGTGATGCCCAGCGGGCCGGTGGTGCTGTTCCCGCATGTGTTCCGCAAACTCAACTACGACCCGGTGAAGGACCTCACCCCGATCAGCCAGCTCGCCGACTTCCAGTTCGCCATCGTCTCCGGCGCCAAGAGCAACGTGAAGTCCATCGCCGAGATGCGCGACAAGGTCAAGAGCGACCCGGGCAGCGCCAACTACGGCTCGCCGGGCAACGGCACGGTGCCGCACTTCCTGGGGCTGATGGTCGGCGACGCGGCCGGCGTCAAGCTCGACCATGTGCCCTACCAGGGCGGCGCGCCGTTGATGACCGCGCTGTTGGGCGGCCACGTGGGCTACGGCGTGGACGTTGTGCTCGAAGCGCTGGAGCAGCACCGCGCCGGCAAGGTGCGCATCATCGCGGTGGCCGGCAAGCAGCGCGCGCCGCAACTGCCCGACGTGCCCACGCTGCGCGAACAGGGCGTGGCGGTGGACGCCGTGGCCTGGTTTGCGATGTACGCACCCGCGGGCGTATCACGCGACACGGTCGCGCGCCTGAACACCGCGGTGCAGGCGGCGATGAAGGACAAGGCGCTGCGCGACAAGCTGGGCGCACTCGGCCTCAACCCGATCGGCTCCAGCGCCGAGCAACTGGCCGCGGTGCAGCGCGCGGACTTTGCAATGTGGGAGGGTCCGGTCAAGGCCTCGGGCTTCCAGGCGGATTGAGGCCGCGCATGCCGCATTGCCAACACCCGCAGCCATGAGCCAGCGCATGAGCGAGCGCCCCAACATCGTCTTCATCGTCGCCGACGACCTCGGCTACGCGGACCTCGGCTGCTACGGCGGCCGGCGCGCGAGCTTCGGCGCGGTGTCGCCGGTGCTCGACGGCCTGGCGGCACAGGGCATCAAATTCACGCAGGGATATGCCAACTCACCCGTGTGCTCGCCGACCCGTTTTGCGCTGATGACCGGCCGCTACCAGTACCGCCTGCGCGGCGCGGCCGAGGAGCCGATCAGCAGCAAGACGCGCAGCAGCACCACGCTTGGCCTGCCGCCCGAGCACCCCACGCTGCCCTCGCTGCTCAAGGCCAGCGGCTACCGCACCGCGCTCATCGGCAAATGGCACCTCGGCTTCCCGCCCACCTTCGGCCCGCTGCGCTCGGGCTACGAAGAGTTCTACGGCCCGGTGTCCGGCGGCGTGGACTACTTCACCCACTGCGACTCCCGCGGCGTGCACGACCTGTACGACGGCGAGCAGGAGCACTTCGAAAACGGCTACCTCACCGACCTGTTCACGCAACGCGCGGTGGAATGGCTCAGCCGCACCGCGAAAGGCTCAGCGCCCTTCTTCCTGAGCCTGCACTACACCGCACCGCACTGGCCCTGGGAAACACGCGGCGACGCCGCACTCGCGCAGGAGATCAAGGCCAACATCTTCCACCTGCACGGCGGCAACATCGAAACCTACCGCCGCATGCTGCACCACATGGACGAAGGCATCGGCGCCTTGATGCAAGCGCTGCGCGACGCCGGCTGCGCCGAGGACACCCTCGTGGTCTTCACCAGCGACAACGGCGGCGAACGCTTCAGCGACAACTGGCCGCTGGTGGGCGGCAAGATGGACTTGACCGAGGGCGGCATCCGCGTGCCGTGGATCGCGCACTGGCCCGCAGCGATAGCGCCCGGCGGCACAAGCGCGCAGCACTGCCTGACGATGGACTGGTCGGCCACGATGCTCGACGCGGCGGGGGTGCAAGCCCACGCGGCGCACCCGCTGGACGGTGTCTCGATGCTGCCGGTGCTGCGCGACGCGTCGCGTGAGTTCGAGCGCCCGATGTTCTGGCGCATGAACCATCGCGCGCAGCGTGCCTATCGGCTCGGCGATTGGAAGTACTTGAGGGTCGACGGCCACGAGTACCTGTTCGACATTGGCGCCGACGAGCGCGAGCGCAGCAACCGCGCGGTGCGCGAGCCCGCACGTTTGGCCGCGATGCGCCAGGCCTGGGACGAGTGGAACGTGTCGATGCCGGGGATACCGGGGGATGCGACGGTGAGCTTGGGGTACTCGGTGAAGGACATGCCGCAGAGGTAGGTGGGTACGGCTGCTAGCAGGCCGTTGGTGCATGGGCTGCCGGCGAGCGCGCTTGCTGCTGCATGTCTTTACCGCGTCGCAACGATGGCTGCGGACGGCGGGTTGCGGCCATTATGAGAAGACCTCGGTTATGAGAAGTACTGGCCTGGCATAGGCCGGGAGGCCGCGCGGGTACTGGCGATCAGCGGTGCGGCGGTTCACCGCACTGGACATAAGTTCGCTGCTCGGGCAGCACTGACGACTCCA
>JANNGZ010000047.1:0-7965 GCA_031404155.1 Burkholderiales bacterium | reverse complement strand
GCGCGTGGCGACGAGTGGCGCGCCGCTCGATCAGGCCCGCGTCACGCTCGCCGCGTCGATGCCGTCGATGCCGATGGCGCACACCGTCAAGCCCGTCGCCGCGACGCCGACCGGGCGCCCCGGCGAGTACCGCGGCGTGCTGGAGCTCGAAATGAACGGCGTGTGGGCGCTGCAGGTCGACATCGCCGGCCCGCCGCGCGAACGCATCGTGCGCACGCTGCGCGTGGACGAATGCGAAGGCGATCGCCGCTGCCCCGTGGCCGAGGCGCGCAGCACGAAACCAAAACCCTGAACCCCAAGGAACCCCACCCATGAGTGCCAACAACCTGCTCGCCGATCGCACCATCATCGTCACCGGCGCCGCCACCGGCATCGGCCAGGCCTTCGCCGTCGGCTGTGCCGAGCAAGGGGCCAACGTCGTCGTCGCCGACATGAACGCGGCCGACGAAACCGTGGCTCGTGTCGAGGCCGCCGGCACCAAGGCGCTGGCGCTGCGCGTGGACGTCGCCGACGACGCTTCAGTGCGCGCGATGGCCGCCGCCGCGCTGGGCCGCTTCGGCCGCATCGACGGCCTGATCAACAACGCCGCCTACTTCCGCGAGGTGAAGCTGACGCCGTTCGAAGAGCTCGACGACGCGCAGTGGGACCGCATCTTCGCCGTCAACGTCAAGGGCGTGTGGCAATGTTGCAAGGCGGTGATGCCGGCGATGCGCGAGAGGAAAGCCGGCTCGATCGTCAACATCGCCTCGGTGGTGGCGGTGGCGGGCCAGCCGGGTTATCTGCACTACGTCGCGACCAAGGGCGCGGTGCTGTCGATGACCAAGGGCCTGGCCAAGGAGTGCGGCCCGAACGGCGTGCGCGTGAACGTGATCGCGCCCGGCTTCGTCATCACCGACGCGACGAAGAACCGCCCCGTCGAGTGGCAGCAGAGTTTCCTGAAGGCGCGCGCGATCGCGCGCGAGCAAAAGCCCGACGACCTGGTCGGCACCGCGCTGTACCTGCTGTCCGATCTGGCGGGTTTCGTTTCCGGCCAGACCATCGTCGTCGACGGCGGTCACATCATGTACTGAGGCCGGACGTGCGAGCCCGGAAGGGGTCGCACGCCTGCCGAAGGCCCGCCGGCGATTTCACGCCGGCGGGCTGAACCCCCAAAGGAGACCTTCACCATGAGCGACCTGATCCTGCACCACTACGAGTTCTCGACCTTCTCCGAGAAGCTGCGCACCGCGCTCGGCTTCAAGGGCCTGGCGTGGCACTCGGTGGACATCCCCGGCCTGCCGCCGCGGCCGCTGCTCGCGCCGCTGACCGGCGGCTACCGGCGCGCGCCGGTGCTGCAAGTCGGCGCCGACATCTACTGCGATACGAACATCATCCTGCCCGCACTCGACCGCCTGCAGCCGCAGACCACGCTCAATCCGCCGGGCAGCCGCGGCCTGGCCCAGGGACTGGCCTTCGCCTGGGAGCGGCAGCTGTGGATCCCGACCATCGGCGTGCTGGTGCACTACATCGGCGAGCACATCCCGCCCGAGTTCATCAAGGACCGCAAGGAAGGCTACCTCGGCATCGACATCGGCAAGGCCGCGATGGCGCCGCAGTTCGAGCAGCACGTGCAGTTCGTTCGCGCGCAGTACGCGTGGCTGAAGGCGGCGCTGGTGGGTGGACAAGCCGACGGCAGACGCTTCCTCTTCGGCGACGCGCCGAGCGTGGCCGACCTGGCCTGCTGGCAGACAACGTATCTGCTGCGCAAGAACTGCCCGGCCGAGGTCGACGCGCTGCTCGGGCTGGCGCCGCTCGTGCCTTGGTACGAGCGCATCGCGGCCTTCGGCCACGGCCGCAGCACGCCGATGACGCCCGAAGCCGCGTTCGAAGCTGCCCGCGCCGCCACACCCGCGCCGGTGATGCATCTCGATCCGAACGGCGACCCCGGCGGCCTGCGCGCCGGCTGCCCGGTGACCGTAACGCCCGACGACAACGCGCGTGTGCCGGTCAGCGGCACCCTCGTCGCCGCGAGCGACAGCGAAGTCGTGATCCTGCACCGCGACCCGCAGGCCGGCGATCTGCACATCCACTTCCCGCGCCTGGGCTTCGACGTCGTCGCGGTCTAACCTCACATACATGGAGATCAACGTGAGCCTCGAATCGAACAAGCAACTCTGCCGCGACTACTTCACCGCTTTTCTGAAGCGCGACGCGGCGTGGATGGACCGCCACATTGCACCTACGTTCGTCCGCCACGACCCCGGGCTGCCGTTCGAAGTGCGCGGCCCGCAGGGCGTTTTACAGCTGCACGACGCGTTGCTGCCGGCCTTCCCCGACATGCAACTGCCGCTCGAAGACTTCGTCGCCGAGGGCGAAAAGGTGCTGGTGCGCCTGCGCGTGCAGGCCACCCACACCGGCGCGTTCGGCGACATGGCCGCCACCGGCCGCAAGATCGACATCGGCGTGCTCGACCTCTTCCAGATCCGCGACAACCGGCTGATCGAGCACTGGGCGCTGCTCGACAACCTGGGCATGCTCAAGCAGCTTGGCGCCATCGCCTGAGGAGTTCTCAGCCATGCAACTGCTCGCCAACACCACCTCGCCCTACGTGCGCATCGCGCGCATCGCGATGATCGAAAAAGGGCTCGTGATCGAGCCGACGATCGTCGACCCCTGGGCCGACGATGCGCGGCTGCGTGACGCCAACGCTGCCACCCGCGTGCCAACGCTTGTCCTCGACGACGGCACCCCGCTGGCCGAAAGCCTGCTCATCGTGCACTGGCTCGAACGCACGCGCCCCGCGCCCGACTGGCCCGACCTGCTTGGCCGCGACAGCGCGGGCGTGCTCTCGCGCGCCGGCATCGCGCTCGGCGTCATCGACGCCGCGGTACACACCATCATCATCCGCAAGGTGACCGCGCCGGTGCTGTTCGACGAAACCCCGGTCGGCCTGCGCCGCCGCCGCACGATGGCCGAGGGCATGGCGCGGCTGGAAGCCATCGCCGCGCGCACGCCGCTGTGGAAGGAGGGCGCGCCGACGCTCGACGCCATCACGGCCGTGGTGGCGACCGACTACCTGCGCTTTCGCTTCGCCGATGCGCAGTGGCTGCCGGCGCTGCCGGCGCTCGATGCGATGTCGCGTGAACTGCGCGGGCGGGACTCCGTGGCGCAGACGATGCCGCGCTGAGCTTGCGTTGCGGTCGCGTTGCGGTGGCGGTGAGGTGGCGGTGGCGGTGGCGGTGAGGTGGCGGTGAGGCGCCCGCCATGTGATCGGCAGCGCCGCCTTGACAGGCGCGCTCTCACGGCCGCCGTTGCCGCCGCAAAGCGAACGCGTCGTCGAGGAAGCCGGCGATGATCTTCACCAGCTCGTCCTGCCGGCCCTCGAAGAAGTGCTGCGCGCCGGCCACCACGACCTGCCGCGAGCCGGCGATGCGTGCGATCTGGGCGCGGCGTTCGTCGGCGCCGACCTTGGTCACTGCCCAGTCGTGTTCGCCGAACACGTCCAGCACCGGTACGCGAACTCGGAACATGTCCTCCAGTCCGTTGATGATGCCGATGAAGACCCACGCGCCCACCGGCGACTCGGGGTTGCGGATGAGGTAGTGGTTGGCCATCGTCGCGCCCAGGCTGTGCGAGACGATCGCGATGTCGCGATGCCCGCGCGCGCGCAGCCAGTCGGCGGCGAGCGCGAACCGCTCGTCGGCAGCCGGGAAGGTCGGCAGGTAGTCGCCGATCTTGGCCGTCCCCGGCAGCACCGGAAGCTGGATCGACAGCGTCGCGAAGCCGGCGTCGGCGAGCTTCATGCGCAGGGCGCCGTACAGATCGTAGTCAGGCGCCCAGCCGCGGCCATGCGCGACGATGAGCGCGCCGCGCGCCGGCTGCGTTTTGTCGGGCTCGGTATACAGCGCCAGGAAGCGGTGGCCACTGCGCTGCTGGATTCGCACCGGGTCGCCTCCGACCAGCGTCGCCAGCGTCTCGTCGGCCCAGCGCGCCTCACGCTCGTGGTCCTGCGCCGCGGCCGGAAGCGCGGCGCAGCAGCCGAGCACGGCGGCGGCAACGATGCGGCGCATACAAGCTTTCTCCGGCAAGTGAACTCAATCGGTGAACCCGCCTCGCGCAAGCGACGCCGAAATGATGGAGCTTGCGCCGGGCGAGTTTACGGACTCACCAGGAAGAAAGCCCGCGGCGACGCGGGCTTCCTCGAGGCTGCGGCAGAGCGGGCGTCAGCGCATCAGGCCAGCTTCAACGGCAGCTTGCGCAGCCGCTTGCCGGTGATCGCGAACACCGCGTTGGCCACCGAAGGCGCGACCAGCGCGGTCACCGGCTCGCCGATGCCCCCGGGCTTGTCACCGTCGGCGATGAGGTGCATCTCGATCTTCGGCGACTCGTTCATGCGCGCGACGCGGTAGTTGTGGAAGTTGGTCTGCATCACGCGGCCGTTTTCCACCGTGATCTCGTCGTACAGCGCGCTGGACATGCCGAAGATGACACTCGACTCGATCTGCTGCTCGACGATGTTCGGGTTGACCATCGCACCGAGGTCGGCCACCACCACCACGCGGTGCACCTTGATCTCGGTGCCGGCCACCGACACCTCGGCCACCTGGGCGAGGTAGGTGCCGTAACCCTCCATCAACGCGATGCCCAGCTTGCGGCCCGCGGGCAGCGGCTTGCCCCAGCCGGACTTCTCGACCGCCAGGTCCAGCACGCGCAGGTACTTCGGGTCCTTCAGGATCGAGCGCCGGTACTCGACCGGGTCCTTGCCCGCCGCGGCGGCCAGCTCGTCGATGAACGACTCGTTGGCAAACACGTTCACGCCGTGCGACACCGAGCGCCAGTAACCCACCGGCACGCCGGTGTCGTGGATCATCACGGTGCCAAGCTGGTTCGGAATGTCGTAAGGCGTCGGCGCGGCTTCGAGCATGAAGGGGTCGATGCCGTCCTTGACGAAGGCCGAAAAGAGCCGCTTGGTCACCGACGGGCCGGCATGCGAGAACTTCAGCGCCGTCGGCTTGCCCGATGCGTCCAGCGCCGCGGCCAGCTTGTGCACGCTGGCCGGGCGGTAGAAGTCGTGCGTCATGTCGTCCTCGCGCGACCACACCAGCTTCACGGGCACGCCCGCGGCCTTCGAGATCTCGACCGCCTGCAGCACGAAGTCGACGTCGACACGCCGGCCGAAGCCGCCGCCCAGGAACGTGGTGCGCACGCTCACTTGGTCCGGCTTCATCTTCAACAAGCCCGCGGTCATGCCTTGGGCGAGCTGCTGGAACTGCGTCGGCCCGACCAGCACGCACGAGTCGGCCCTGACGTCGGCGATGAAGTTCATCGGCTCCATCGTGGCGTGCGGCATGAACGGAATTTCGTAGCTCGCCTCGTGCTTCTTGGCCGCACTTTGCAGCGCGGCCTCGGCGTCGCCTTGTTTCTTGAAGGTGGCGCCGGGCTTGTCGACCGCGGCGCGCAACTCGGCGGCAAGACCGGCCGAGCTCATCTTCGCGCCCGCGCCCTCGTCCCACTTGATATCGACCGCGTTCAGCGCCTGGCGCGCCTGCCAGTAGGTGTCGGCAACGACGGCCACGCCGTCGGTGACCTGCACGACATGGCGCACGCCGGGCATGCCTTTGGCCTTGGCGGCGTCGAAGCTCGCCACCTTGCCACCCTGTACCGGGCACTGCGCGAGCGCGGCGATCTTCATGCCCGGCACCTTGGCGTCGATGCCGAACTCGGCCGTGCCGTTGCACTTGGCCGGTGTGTCGAAACGCGCGATGCGCTTGCCGACGTAGCGGAAGTCCTTGGCGGGCTTGAGCTTCGGCTCTTTCGGCGGGGTCAGCTTGGAGGCTGCCGCGGCCAGCTCGCCATAGCTCGCCTTCTTGCCGCCGGGGCCGAGCACCCAGGCGTCTTTGGTGCGCAGCGTGTCCTCGGCCACGTTCCACTTCTGCGCCGCGGCCTGCACCAGCACCGCGCGCGCCTGCGCGCCAGCGATGCGCAGCTTGTCGTAGGCGTCCTTGACCGAGGTCGAGCCGCCGGTGAGCTGGCCGCCGAGCATCGCGTTGATATAGGCCTCGCCGGCCGGCGCCATCTCGACTTGCACCTGCACCTTCGAGATGTCGACGTCCAACTCCTCGGCGACGAGCGTGGGCATCGAGGTGTAGACGCCCTGGCCCATCTCGGAGCGGGCGCACAGGATCGTCACCTTGTTGTCGGAGGTCACGCGCACCCAGGCGTTGGGCATCGCGCTGACCTCACCCATCTGCGCGCGGCTGGGCAGGCTGAAGCCGATCATCAGCGCGCCACCGGTGGCGGCACCGGCTTGCAGGAACGAGCGGCGGGAAACGGCCGTGTTGGGGGTTGAGCTGTCAGTCATCTCAAGCTCCCTTCGTGCCGGCGGCTTGGTGAATCGCTGCGCGAATGCGCGGATAGGTGCCGCAGCGGCAGATGTTGCCGCTCATCGCGGCGTCGATATCGGCGTCGGTGGGCTTGGGTTTGGCCTGCAGCAGCGCCACAGCGGCCATGATCTGGCCGGACTGGCAGTAGCCGCATTGCGGCACGTCGATCTTCTGCCACGCCTGCTGCACCTTCTTGCCGGTCGCGGTGGCGCCGATCGCCTCGATCGTCGTCACCTTCTTGCCGACGGCGGCCGAAATCGGCGTCGAGCACGAGCGAATCGGCTGGCCGTCGAGGTGCACGGTGCAGGCGCCGCACAGCGCCATGCCGCAGCCGAACTTGGTGCCGGTCAGCTCCAGGTCTTCACGCAGCACCCACAGCAGCGGGGTCGACGGGTCGGCCTTCACCTCGCGGTTTTTGCCATTGACGATCAATGCAGTCATCGGTGGTTCTCCTGATCAAGTGTTCGAACAGCTTCGCGGCCTCGGCGCCACGATCACGCCATGTTCCCCTCTTGCGCCGGGCGGGCTGTATTCTGCTCGCCCGGCGCAAGGGAACAACGCCGAAAGGGTTGAGGGTTTGCGCTAGGTGAACCTAGCTCCCGAGCCTGTAGGTGAGCACCGTGCCGCCTTGCGGCACCGGGTGCACCTTCTTGGTCAGCGTGTCGACGCCATTTTGCATGCGCTGCGCGTCCACACCCCAACCCGATTGCACCGCCACGTACTGCGCGCCGTCAACCTCGAACGAGGTCGGCACGCCGGTCACGCCCGAGGGCGTGGCGGTCTCCCACAGCAGCTTGCCGCTCGAGGCATTGAACGCGCGGAACTTGCGGTCGTTGGTGCCACCGCTGAACAGCAGGCCACAGGCTATGCACAGACTTTGACCTGCGCCAAACTTATGCTTGCGCGACGAGCGCCGCACATGATCGCCCCAAGGCCAGCCGGGGCCGGCCGCCCCCCGCGGGGATCAAGCAAAGTGGCAGAGCCACATTTGCTTGAGCGGACATCGCAGGTGTTGGCCTTCCACTCCCATCAATGCCGCGTTGACCGTTTTCCAATTCACGCGCGGGCGGCAGGGGCCTACAGTGTCGCCGGACTCGCAATCGAAGGAGATGCCCATGAAGAAGATGTTCGTCGGCGGCCGTTGGCTCGCCGCGCGCGATGAGCGCACCCTGCCCGTTGTCGCACCGGCCGACGGTGAAACCTTCGACCGCATCGCCGCCGGCGGCGCACACGAAATTGACCTGGCGGTGCAGGCCGCACGCGCCGCGCTCGCCGGCCCCTGGGGCCGCCTGAACGCCACCGAGCGCGGGCGCGTGCTGATGAAGATCGGGCAGGCCATCCTCGACCATGCCGAAGAGCTGGCGCAACTCGAGGCGCGCGACACCGGCAAGCCGATGACCACGGCGCGCAGCGACATCAACGTGCTGGCGCGCTACTTCGAGTTCTACGGCTCGGCGGCCGACAAGGTGCATGGGCAGGCGATCCCGTTCCTGAACGGCCACCAGGTGACGCTGCTGCGCGAGCCGCTGGGCGTCACCGCGCACATCATTCCGTGGAACTACCCGGCGCAGATGCTCGGCCGCAGCGTGGCGCCGGCGCTGGC
>JANNGZ010000046.1:0-3927 GCA_031404155.1 Burkholderiales bacterium | reverse complement strand
CTGCGCGCGGCGCTGCGCTGCCCGATCGTGGTGGTGGCGCCGCACGCCGACGAAATCGACGAGATCGTGGCGCTGGAACTCGGCGCCGACGCCTACCTCACACGGCCGCTGGCGCCGCGCCGCTTGCGCGCGCACCTGGGCGCGCTGCTGCGGCTGCGGGCGACGCCACCGAGCGCTGCCGCGGCAGCACCCGGCGCCGGGCACTCGGACGATGCTGGTGAGCCGGCGCAGCTTCACCATCCGGGCCTCGGCGGCTGGGTTCTGAGCCGCCGCCAGAGGCGCCTGCTGAACAATGCCGACAACGCCTCGCCCGCGGCCCGCCGCATCGTCGAGTTGACGGACGTGCAGACCGCGCTGCTCGCCAAACTGATGGCGCATGCCGGAGAGGTGGTGCCGCGCGCAGCACTGGTCGCCGCGCTGCCCAGCGGGCGCGAGCTTCATTCGCGCAGCATCGATGTCTATGTCCATCGCCTGCGCAACCGGCTGCGCGAGGTGGGCGTGAGCGCGTTCGCGATCGAAGCGGCGCGCGGGCTGGGTTATCGCCTCTGCGTCGCAATCGACGCCGAGCGGCCCGAACCCACAGTGCACGGTGCGCCCGCCGCGGACAGCGGCTTGGGCCGGGTCATTGAACACGCGGCCTGATGCGCCGAGGGCCAATCGGCGGCCGCGCCGGATCGGGGCCGCGCCTTAGCGGAACTGGTAGTTCACACCCAGGTTGAAGGTACGCCCACGCGCGTCGGCGATGGTCGGGTCGTAGCCGACATGGAAGTAGTCGCCCTGGCGCGAATACGGCGGCTTCTTGTCGAGCAGGTTGCTGATGCCCAGGCGCAGCGTCAGGTCCTTGATGCCGCGGTAGGCCACTCCGATGTCCACCGTTTCCCAGGGCGCCACGTCGCGTGTGCCGCCCTGGTCGCGGTAGCCCGCGGAATGGTTGAGCAGCAAGTTGCTGTCCCAGGACCCGAGCTTCCAGCCCAGCGAGACGCTGTGCTTCCAGCGCACCACCGGGCCGAACGGGGCGTAGGTGCCCACCAGTTCGACACCGTCCTGGATCTGAGAATCCAGGTAGGTGGTGTCCAGGCCGGCGGTGAACTCGCCATACGAACCCTTGGCCACCAGGGCGCGAATGCTCAGGTCGACGCCGGTGGTGGTGGTGCTGCCCAGGTTCTCGAACTGCGAGGAGACGAAGTTGAGGAAGCCGGTGGCCGGGTCGATGTTGATGCCCAGGCCGGCGGGGTTGCCTTGCAGTGCGGTGCGGCCGGCCGGCGACAGCTTGGCCGTGGTCGGGTCGTAGGCCGCGGTCGGGTCCGCCAGGAAATGCGCGATGTAGTCGGCGAGCCGCTTGTCCGCATCCGGGATCTGGATTTGCGACTTCATCTTGATGCGCCACAGGTCCACCGACACCGAGATGTCCCGGGTCGGCTGGAACACCATGCCGATGGTGGCCTGGCGCGACTTTTCGGGTTGCAGCGCGGTGTTGCCGCCCTGGTTCACGGTGAGCTGCGCGTTGCAGTACTGCGGCGTGTTGTTCACCGTCGGGTTGCCGGCGGCGTCGAAGCAGTCGCCGACCTTGGCTTCATAGAAGGGGTCGTTGTAGTTGTCCCCGGTGTTGGTCTGGGTCACCGGCGCGAGCAGGTCGGGAAGGGTCGGCGCGCGGAAGCCGGTGCCCGCGGACGCACGCAGCAGGATTTGTGGCGTCGGCTGCCAGCGCACCCCGAGCTTGGGGTTGGTGGTGCTGCCGAAGTCGCTGTAGCGGTCATGGCGCACCTGCACCAGGCCCTCGAAGCCCTTGAACACCGGCAGCGCCAGCTCAGCGAACACGGCGGTCACGTCGCGGCTGCCGACAATCGGCGCCTGGTTGCCGCCGCCACCGATGATGTCGCCGGAGTTCAGCACCGCGAGCGGCCGGTCATCGAACTTTTCATTGCGCCGCTCGCCGCCGACCGCGACCGAAATCGGCCCCCCCGGCAGCTTGCCCAGCTCACCGCTGATCTTGCCGTCCAAGGACGAACGGGTGGACTTGGAGATGCGCACCGGCCCGAGCACCAGCGCCGCGCGCAGGGCCGCCAGGCCCGCCGCGTCGTTGAGCCCGAAGGGGTTGATGTCCGGGTTGAGCGTGCCCACCGCATAACCCGGCGACAGTGGCCCGCAGGGCGGCGTGGTGCAGGTGGAATTCAGCAGCTTGGACTCGAAGAGCTGGCCTTCGGTGTAGTTGTCGGTGACCTTGCTCGTGGAGCGCATGTAGCCGACGTCGTAGTCCCAGTGGCCGAAGCTGCCCTTGCCGCCGAGCACGAGCCTGTCCTGGCTGGCGATCGACTTGTTGGTGCGCGGCCCGGCTTCCAGCGTGCGCCAGAAGATCGGCAGGTTGCCGGCCAGTGGCACGAAGGCGTTGCTGCCGTCCAGGTGGTTCAGGACGCCGGGCTCCGACAGGCCGGTGGCCGGGTTGATCGCGTGCGGGTACCAGCGGCCACCGGCCGGGTACAACACCGGGTCGCCATTGAAGGTGGTGGCCGACGAAGCCGGGGTCGGCGAGATACGGAAGATCGACTCGGTGCGCGTCTTGTTGTATTCGGCGTAGAGCTCGGCGTTCGGCGTGAGCTGGAAGGTGCCGCGCAACAGGCCGGCGATCTTGTCCTGCGGCACCAGGATGTCGATCACCGAGGCGTAGTCGAAGCGGCAGGCGCCGGTGGGCGCGGTCTGGAACGAAGCCGGTGGCAGGCAGTTCGGCACACCCGGGTTGAGCACGCCGTTGGCCGGCGTTTGCAGGCTGGCCGGGATGGTGTTGCCGCTGGTGCGGTCGAAGGCACCGCCCGGTGCATTGGGCAGGAAGGCGGTTTTCGAGAACTCGCGCTGCGAGGCCTTGAGCTGGTCGGCCTTGTCGTAGGTGAGGTTGCCGAAGATGTTGAAGCGGTCCTTGGCCAGGTCGCCGAAGCCCAGCGTCGCGGTGCCCTGGTAGCTCTTGCCGCCTTGTTTTTGCGGGATGCGCGCCAGCGCCCCGACATCCAGGCCACGGAAGTCCTTGCGCGTGATGAAGTTGATCACCCCGGCAATCGCGTCGGCGCCGTATAACGCCGACGCGCCGTCGCGCAGCACCTCCACACGCTCGATGGCACCGAGCGCGATCGAGTTCAGGTCGACACCGCCGCCGTCGAACGCATAGACCGCGAGGCGGCGGCCGTTGAGCAGCACCAGCGTGGTGTTCGACCCCAGGCCACGCAGCGACGCGCCGGCAAAGCCGGGCCGCGCGCCGTCGCCGATGGCCAGGGCCACGTTGTAGCCGCCGCCGTTGTTGCCGGTCATGCGGTCGAGCAATTCAGCCGCGGTGGTCACACCCGAACGGGCGATGTCCTCGCGGCTGACGATGGTGACCGGCAACGCGGTTTCAGCGTCGATACGCTTGACCGCCGAGCCGGTGATCTCGATCCGCTGCGCGGCGGCCGGCGCGGGGGCCTGCGCAACCGACAGCGACGGCACAAGCACCGCGGCGCCGCCGAAAGCGAGCGCCAGGCTTTGGACAATCCTCGTGGTGTTCAGCATGAGAGCTCCTCGTGGGCAGGGGTGTTTCGGGCGGGTGGCCCGCTTAGGCAAAATCTATTCAGCGGCGCTGCGCCGCGATGAAGGCTCGCGTCACGGTGCTGCGACCGGCTGCGACTTCAGCGCCCTATTTGTCGCCTCGGGTCGCAAGGCGTCGCGGCGGCGGCAAATGCGGCGCGTGGCGACACTTGATCGGCGCCAGGTGATTTCCCTGCCCCGTGGCGCGGCCGGCACAGCGCGCGCCGGCGGGCGGCTGTGATGGGGCCCGGATGAGCGGCCTGACCCGCGCCGATACAATCGCGCTTTACCACCACAGCGTTCGTGCACTGGCTGCCGGCGCTGCACGACATGCCCAAGTTCGTCTTCGTCACCGGCGGTGTGGTGTCCTCTCTGGGC
>JANNGZ010000045.1:0-10729 GCA_031404155.1 Burkholderiales bacterium | reverse complement strand
CCAAACGGCGCCAGCATGGGCGCGCCGGCCAGGCCAAACTGTTCTTCGTAAAGGTAGCGTCGCGTGATGTCCCAGCCCGTGCCGCCCCACGCCTCGGGCCAATGTGGCACCGACCAGCCCTGCGTCGCCAGAATCCGGTGCCAACGCTGGTAGTCGTCCTTGCTCAAGCCACGGTAGCCCACCACCTTGTCGCGAATGTCGCTGGGCAGGTTGGCTTCCAGCCAGGCGCGCACCTGGTCGCGAAAGGCCAGTTCTTCAGCGGAATAACTCAGGTCCATGGGCTGCTTTCGGGAGGGCCAAAAACGGTTCAGCTGCGGAACGAAGCCGACAGCGCCGCGTCGTCTTCCAGGCTGGTGTGCAGGCCCAGCTCATGGCGGCCCACCACCAGGTGGTGCACCTCGTCGGGCCCGTCGGCCAGGCGCAGTGTGCGCCTACGCCACCATCGAAGGCGGCAGCGCCAAGATCGGCGCTCACGTCGCGCCGCTGATCGCGGGGCCCACCACCGCCGGCACCGGCAGCGAGGTGGCGCGCGGCGCGATCCTGATCGTCGACGACGGCCGCAAACTCGGCTTTCACAACTGGGTGTTGTTGCCCAAGGCCGCCATCTGCGACCCCGAGTTGACGCTGAGCCTGCCGCCGGGTTTGACGGCGGCCACCGGCATGGACGCGATCGCGCACTGCATGGAGACGTTCATGTCGGACGCGGTCAACCCGCCGGCCGAGGCGATCGCGCTGGACGGCCTGCGCCGGGGCTGGGCCCATCTCGAGCGCGCCACCGTTGATGGCAGCGACCGCGAGGCGCGCTGGCAAATGATGAGCTGCAGCATGCAGGGCGCGCTGGCCTTTCAAAAAGGTCTGGGTTGCGTGCATTCGCTCAGCCATGCGCTCGGCGGCATCAATCCGCGCCTGCACCACGGCACGCTGAATGCGCTCTTTCTGCCGGCGGTGATCCGTTTCAATGCCAGTGCCCTCGGCATGCAGCGAGAACACAAGCTGGCGCGGATGGCGCAGGCGATGGGCTTGAATGGCGACGGCGGCAACGGTGTGGAGCTGGCGCACGCCATCAGCGCAATGAACGCCAGGCTGGGACTGCCGGCGGGACTGGCCGCCTTGGGAGTCAAGCCGGCTCAGTTCGACGCCGTCACAGAAGCCGCCCTGCTCGACCATTGCCACAAGACCAACCCGCGCTTGGCCAGTGCCGCTGACTATTCTGAAATGCTGCTGGCGTCGATGTAAGCAGGGGTCCGAGACCGCGCCTTTGAAAACAAAAAACCCGGCAAGCCGGGTTTTTCTCGTTCAAGAACCGCTCAATCAAGCATGCTTGGCATCGAAGAATTGCTCATCTTCGGTCGAGCCCTTCAGCGCGGCGGTGGAGGCATCGCGCTCAATCGTCGTGGTGACGGCGTCGAAGTAGCCGGTGCCGACTTCGCGCTGGTGCTTGACGGCGGTGAAGCCGCGCTCGGCCGCCGCGAATTCCTTCTCCTGCAGCTCGACAAAGGCGCTCATATTGTTGCGGGCATAGCCATAGGCCAACTCGAACATCGAGTGGTTCAGGCTGTGGAAGCCGGCCAGCGTGATGAACTGGAACTTGTAGCCCATCGCACCCAGCTCGCGCTGGAACTTGGCGATGGTCGCGTCGTCCAGGTTCTTCTTCCAGTTGAAGGAAGGCGAGCAGTTATAGGCCAGCAGCTTGCCGGGGAATTTGGCATGGATGGCGTCGGCGAACTGCTTGGCAAAAAGCCAAGTCGGGCTTGCCGGTTTCGCACCAGATCATGTCGGCATAGGGCGCATAGGCCAGGCCACGGCTGATCGCCTGCTCGATACCGTTGTTGGTGCGGTAGAAACCTTCGATGGTGCGCTCGCCGGTGCAAAACGGCTTGTCGTTGGCGTCGATATCGCTGGTGACCAGGTCACCGGCTTCGGCGTCGGTGCGGGCCAGCAGCACGGTGGGCGTGCCCATCACGTCAGCGGCCAGACGGGCGGCGACCAACTTGGAGACCGCTTCACGCGTTGGCACCAAGACCTTGCCGCCCATATGGCCGCATTTCTTGGCCGCGGCCAATTGGTCCTCGAAGTGCACGCCGGCAGCGCCCGCTTCGATCATCGCCTTCATCAGCTCAAAGGCATTCAGCACGCCACCGAAACCGGCTTCGGCATCGGCCACGATGGGGGCGAAAAAGTCGATGTCGTTCTTGCCTTCTGACCATTGAATCTGGTCGGCGCGAGCAAACGTGGCATTGATCTTCTTGACCACCTTGGGCACCGAGTCGACCGAGTAGAGCGACTGGTCGGGGTACATCTCGCCATTGCTGTTGGCATCACCCGCCACTTGCCAGCCGGACAGATAGATCGCCTTCAGGCCGGCCTTGACCTGCTGCATCGCCTGGTTGCCGGTCAGGGCGCCCAGCGAGTTGACGAAAGGCTCGGTGTTGATCAAGCCCCAGAGCTTGTCGGCACCGCGCTTGGCCAGCGTGTGCTCGACCTGCAGCGAGCCGCGCAGGCGCACGACGTCGGCGGCGCTGTAGCCACGGGTGATGCCCTTCCAACGTGGGTTTTCGGCCCAGTCTTTTTCAAGGGCGGCGATTTGCTGGTCACGGGTCAAGTTCGTCATGAGTTACTCCTGCTGGGCTGAGGGAAGAAAAAAGCTTCTTGCTGGGTCTAAATTTAGTCCTCTTCGGGCCTCAGCGGGAGACTTATGTCTTATATAAGACTAAAAACATAATCATTTAAAATCAATAACTTACAAACAAAATTTCTGATTGTGAAAAGACTTTTCCCATGATGAGAAAAATTGCGGCAGCGCAGCATGACTTCACTTCACGATGCGCAAGCGCGATTTCATATGGCGGGATTCACATCGACGTCGCCGGCACACGTTAAAGACCACCCACGAAATAGCGCTTCAGCCCCGCCAGCACCATCTCGACTGCGATGGCGGTCAACACCAGGCCCATCAGTTTCTCGATCGCCGAGATCACCGAGTCGCCGAGCAGGCGGCGGATGCGGTCGGCCATCAAGAGCGTCAAGCCCGACACCCACATCGCCGCCAACAAGGCGCCGATCCAGTCCCAGATGCGCTCGGGTTGGCGCGAGGCCAGCAGCAAAACCGTCGCCATCGCCGACGGCCCGGCCAGCAGCGGCACGGCGAGCGGGAAGATGAACGGCTCGCGGCCCGGTTCCAGGCCGTAAGCCGACTCGCCGGCGCTGCCGAAAATCATCTTGATCGCGATGATCAACAGAATTACCCCGCCGGCTACCTCCAGCGAGCGCTCGGAGAGGTGCATCACCTGCAAGAACACATCTCCAAAGAACATAAAGGCCAGCAGTGCGCTAGCGGCAATGCCGACCTCGCGGCCCGCCACTCGCGCGCGCCGCTCCTTGGGCACGGTCTTCATGATGGAGACAAAAATGGGCAGGCTGCCGAGCGGGTCCAAAACCAGCAAGAGCAGGATGAAGGCGGAGAGAAAGCTATGGTCCATGGCCGGATTGTCGCCGCCAGCTATCCTGCAGCCTGCACCATCCCGTCCACTCACACCAATGCACACAGAAAAGCTCGACGCCATCGACCGCAAGATCATTGAAGTGCTGCAGCGTGACGGCCGCGCCTCCAATGTGGAGTTGGCGGCGCAGATCCACTTGTCGGCGCCGCAGTGCTTTCGCCGCGTCAAGGCGCTGGAGGAGCGCGGCGTGCTGCGCGGCTACCGCGCCTTGGTGGCGCCGCAGACGCTGGGACTGGGCGTGACGGCCTATGTCAGCCTGAATATTGACGGCGAGGCCTTTGACCGGGTACGCGAGATCGAGACCTTGATCCGCGACTTCCCCGAAATTCTGGAATGCCACACCGTCTCGGGTGACTGCGACTACCTGCTCAAGGTCGTCGCCAAGGATTTGAAATCGCTGTCGCAATTCTTGACCGACCGGCTGATGCAAATCAAAGGCGTGGCCGATGTGCGCTCGATGATTTGCCTGGAGGAAATCAAACCGCCATCGGCGCTGCCACTGCTTCCTTGAAGCGAGCTAGCCGCGCGGATGATGCTGAGCGTGAATAGCTTTCAGCCGCTCGCGCGCCACGTGGGTGTAAATCTGCGTGGTCGACAGATCGGCATGGCCCAACAGCAATTGCACCGCGCGCAGGTCGGCGCCGTGGTTGAGCAAATGGGTGGCAAAGGCATGGCGCAAGGTATGCGGCGACAAGGGGCTGGTGATGCCGGCCAGGGCGGCGTACTTTTTCACCAGGGTCCAGAACATTTGTCTTGTCATGCCGGCGCCGCGCATGGTGACGAAGAGCTCGTCGCAGCGCTGACCCTTGAGTAGATTGGCCCTGGCCTCCTGCAAATAGCGCATCAACCAAGCATGGGCTTCTTCGCCAAAGGGCACCAGCCGCTCTTTCAAGCCTTTGCCGGTGATGCGCAAGGCCGCCTCCTTGAAGCCGACATGGACACTTTTCAGTGTCACCAGCTCGGTCACCCGCAGGCCGCTGGCATACATCAACTCCAGCATGGCGCGGTCCCGCAGGCCCAGTGTGGTGGTGGTGTCGGGTGCGGCCAACAGCAACTCGACCTGCTGCTGGCTCAACAGCTTGGGGACACGCAGCGCTTGGCGGGCATTTTGCAAACGCAGCGTCGGGTCGGCCAGAATCCGCTGCTCGCGTAAGGCCCAGCGGAAATAGCGCTTGAACACACTCAGGCGCCGGTTGGAGCTGGTGGCACGGCTGCCGGCGTGCCGCGCGCTTGCGTAAGCCAGCAGGTCCGGCTCCAGGCATTGGTCCAGAGCCTTGGCGTCCGGCTGCGCCGCCAGCCAGTCGGCCAGCAGGCTCAGGTCGCGCCGGTAGGCTTCCAGCGTGTTGGCGGCCAGGCCGTCTTCCAGCCATAAGGCCTCAATGAAGCCGTTGATAGTTTGCAGGCTGGTGGCGGCCGTCGTCATCACTCCAGCTTGAGCTTTTGCTGCGCTACCACGGCCTTGTAGACCTCGAACTCGGCCTTGATCTGGGCGGCGAACTGCTCAGGCGTGTTGGCCACGATGATGGAGCCGGTGTCCTCGATGCGCTTTTTCACGTCCGGCAACTCCACCGTCTTCTTGACCGCTGCATGGACCTTGTCCACTACCTCCTTGCTCAAACCCTTGGGGCCAAGGATGCCGTAATAGGCCATCCGATTGACCGGCTCCAGGCCCAGTTCCTTGAAGGTCGGCACATTGGGCAACTGGCTCAGGCGCTGGGGTGCGGCAACAACGATGGGGATCAATCGGCCATCCTTGATGAAGGGCAAGGCCGAGGGCAGATTGTCAAAAATAATCGGCACTTGGCCCGCCACCGTGTCGTTCAGCGCCGGGCCCGCACCGCGGTAGGGGATGTGAGCCACGAACACACCCGTCAAACTCTTGTACAGCTCCATCTGCAGATGCCCGATGCCGCCGGTGCCGCTGCTGGCAAAGCTGTACTTGCCGGGGTTGGCCTTCAGCTCGGCCAGAAAGCTCTTGTAATCACGGGCCGGGAACGAGGGGTGAACGGCGATCACATTGGGCGTGGCCGCCACATTGATGATGGGCGTGAAGTCGGTGATAGGGTTGTACGCGATCTTGGGGTTGATGGCCGGGTTGGCGGCCGTGGTCGACACCGTGGCCATGCCCAGCGAGTAGCCGTCGGGCGCGGCGCGGATCACCTCGAGCGCGCCGATCGAGCCGCCGCCGCCGGCCTTGTTCTCGACCACCATCGTCTGCCCGAGCGGCGCGTTGATCTTCTCGGCCGTGACGCGGGCCACGATGTCGGTCGTGCCGCCGGGCGCGAAGGGCACGATCAGGCGCACCGGCTTGGCCGGATAGGTTTGGGCCCAGGCGGCGCCGGCCAGTGCCACGCCGAGCGCGGCGAGCGCGGCCCGGGTGATCGAGGGAAGGAAGCTGCGGGTCATGGTGTGTCCTGCGGTGAATGGGTTGCGGCGGTGGGATGGCGGGCTCCGGCAGGCCGGAGAGTCGCGCGGGCGACAGCATACCCGCAGCCGCGCCAGCGAACGGCACTCACTGGCACACTGGCTGGCGGTCGCATGCGTTGCCGGCGGCGAACATCGACCCACATCCACCACCGGCAGGAGCGCAGGCGTGCGATCGACTTCGATCTCGAAGGCCACTCAAGGCGGGGTTCGCATCGCAGCGATCGATCACCGGCTGGCGTCGAACGCCGGGCGAATCCACGCCGTTCACCTGGCTGCGTATGCGCAGGAAGCGGCCCTGCTGGGTGCCGCCAGCTTTCCGCCGCTCGAGCGCACGGTCCGGGATGTTCAGGCCGCGCAAGAGCGGTTTGTCGCAGCGTTCGACGGTTTGCGCCTGGTGGGTGCGGTCAGCGTCGGGCCGGATGAAGAGACGGGCGCCATGAACATCGCTTCGCTGGCCGTTGCCCCGGCCGCTCAACGCCGAGGCATTGCAACGCTCCTGATGGCGGCGGTGGTGAAGCGACACGGTGACCAGCCGATGACGGTGGAGACCGGGGCGGGCAACGCGCCGGCGCTGGCCCTCTATGCGGCGTTCGGCTTCGTCGAGTGCCGGCGCTGGTTTGTGGGCCGGGAGCCGCTCGAAATGGTCAGGCTGCGCAGGCCGGGCCCCGCGAGCGCTGAACGCGAACGTCGAGTCTCACGATGAAGCACTGGTCCCACCGCTGCGAGAGCGTGCTCTTGGGCCGGCGGCCGAGCCCGCTGTGCGCTGCGGCAGGGCTCCGCTCGCCCGTTGCCATGCGCTGCCGCGCGATGGCGCCGCTGGCCGGTCATGCCGCACCCAGGTGACCGAGGAAGGCGTCGACGGTCACGATGCGCTGGCCGAAATCAGGCGCCAGCGCGAGCAGATTCTTGTCGCCCGAGACAAGAAAATCCGCCCCGCCGATGGCCGCCAACTCGATGAACATTTGATCGTTCGGGTCGCGGCACCGCGGCAGCTTGGGCAAGCGGGCGGGAATGCGCACGCTGCGACAGCAGGGCAGGTAGTCGGCCAGCAACTCCTCACGGTCGGCCGCCGACAGCTTGAACTTCGGATAGGCCAGGACGCGCATCAACTCGGCCGCCGTGGCCGTTGAGGCGATCGGCACACAGCGCCCGCTTTGCCAGGCCGCTCGCAGCAAGGCCGGTCGGCCACCGGCGAAGACCAGCGCGGACAGCACGACGTTGGTATCGAACACCACCAGCGGCGGCTTCGAGGCCTTGGCGGGCACGGCGCTGCCTCAGCGTCGCTTGCGCGCCCACGCCACGGCCGCCGGGACATCGGCCTCGCCGAGGCCGAGCTCGGCCAGCTTGGCCCGCACCGCGTCGCCGCGCTGGATGCGAACCGGCGTCAGGATGATCTGGCCGTCGCGGGCGACCACATCGAAGTATTCGGTGGCGCCGATGGACGCCGTGACGCTCTTCGGCAGCGTGAGCTGGTTCTTGGCGGTGATCTTCGCAAGCACAATCTGCTTTCGACGAAAGTAAGGAATCCTTACTTTAGCACTCCGCTTGAAATGCTGACTGACCCGGCCGCTGGCCCAACGCCCAAACGATGTGCTCGGCCAGCAACGGGCTGGCGCCCGCAAGCCGCTCGCTCAGGGCGTGCCCGAGTTCGTGGCTCGGCCCGGCTCGCAGTGCATTGCCTATCGCAACGGCCAGGTTGCGCTGCCAGCGTTGGTACCCGATGCGCCGGATCGCGCTGCCTTCGGTGTGATGCAGGAATTCATCTTCGCTCCAGGCCCACAGCGCCAGCAGCGCGGCGTTGCCGATCGGCTCGCGCGCGTCGAAGTCGGGCAAGGGGCTGCGCTGCGCGTACTTGTTCCACGGGCAGACAAGCTGGCAGTCGTCGCAGCCGTAGATGCGGTTGCCGATGGCCGCGCGCAGCTCGGGCGGGATCGGCCCGTCGTGCTCGATCGTCAGGTAGGAAATGCAGCGTCGCGCGTCGAGCCGGTACGGGCCGACGATGGCCTGCGTCGGGCAGACGTCGATGCAGGCGGTGCATTGCCCGCAGTGTGCCGTCGCGGGTTCGGTGAGCGGCAGCGCAATGTCGACGCAGATCTCGCCGAGGAAGAACATCGAGCCCGCCTCGCGGTGCAGCGCCAGCGTGTGCTTGCCGCGCCAGCCGATGCCGCTGCGGGGTGGCGAGTTCGGCTTCGAGCAGCGGCGCCGAATCGGTGAACACGCGGTGGCCGAACGGGCCGATCGCCTCAGCGATGCGCGCCGACAACGCCTGCAGCCGCGAGCGCAGCACCTTGTGATAGTCGCGGCCGCGGGCGTAGATCGACACCGCCGCCTGCTGCGGCTCGGCCAGGCGCTGCCATTCGACGGCCTGCCAGCCTTCCGGCGTGTTGCGTGGCAGATAGTCCATGCGCGCGGTGATCACGCGCAGCGTGCCCGGCACCAGCTCGGCCGGGCGGGCGCGCTTCAGGCCGTGCGCGGCCATGTAGTGCATGCTGCCGTGCGCGCCGGCCGCGAGCCAGGCGGTGAGCCCCGGCTCGGCGGTGGACAAATCGACGTCGGCCACGCCGATCTGGGAAAATCCAAGCTCCGTCGCCCACGCGCGCACTTGCGCCAGCAACTTCGCGCCATCCACCGTTTGAGCCTCGACTCCCATCCGCCGATTCTAGGAACCCGCAGCGCGCACTGGCGCGACGAGGCGGCGTGCGCCGCCACGGCGCAGAGGCTGGCCACGCGGCCGGCGTTGCGCCAGGCCACCGTTGAGTTGCGCGGCCCGCTGGGCGCGGGCAAGACCACCTTCGTGCGTCACCTGCTGCACGCGCTGGGCGTGCAGGGCCGCGTGAAGAGCCCGACCTACGCGGTGATGGAGCCTTATGAGTTGGCTGGCGGCGACATCTGGCATTTCGATTTCTTCCGCTTCGACGACCCGCAGGAGTGGGAAGACGCCGGCTTTCGCGATGTGTATGCGAGCCCGGGCTTGAAGATCGCCGAGTGGCCCGAGAAGGCGGCCGGCCTGCTGCCCACGGCCGATCTGTCGATCGACATTGCCATCGGCGACGATGATGGGCGCACGGCCATCTTTTGCGCCCAAAGTGCCCGCGGCCTGGCGCTGCTGCCATGACGACCTCGCGGCGCGGCCTGCTCACGCGCGGCGGCGCGCTCGTGCTGCTGCTCGGTGCGCGCGAACTCGCCTGGGGCGCGAGCATCGTGGCCGTGCGGGTGTGGCCGGCCGACGAGTACACCCGGGTCACGATCGAATCCGACGCAGCGCTCACGGCGAAGCACTTCGTGGCCGACAATCCGGCCCGGCTGGTGGTCGACATCGACGGCCTGGAGCTGAGCCCGGGCTTACGCGAACTGGTCGGCAAGGTGCAGAGCGACGACCCGTTCATTGCCGGTGTTCGCGTCGGCCAGAACCAGCCGCGCGTGGTGCGCCTGGTGTTCGACCTGAAGCAGCACACCGCGCCGCAGGTGTTCACCCTCGCGCCGGTGGCGGCCTACCGCGACCGGCTGGTGTTCGACCTCTACCCGACCACGCCGCCCGACCCGCTGCTGGCGCTGATCCGCGAGAAAGAACTGGCTGAGCAGCAAGCCGCCGCGGCAGTGAAAGATGCGCTCGGCGAGCTGATCGGCAAGCTCGGCAAACCCCCGCTGCCCGCCGCGCCGGTGGTTGGCGGGCCGCCTGCGTTGCCGCCGCTGGCCTCGGCCTCGGTTCCGGCGCGCCAGACCCCGGCACCCGAAGCCGCCCCGCCGCCGATGACGCAGGGCCGTATCGACCGCCTCGTCATCGTTGCCATCGACCCCGGCCACGGCGGCGAAGACCCCGGCGCCGTCGGCCCGAGCGGCCTGCGCGAGAAAGACGTGGTGCTCGCCATCGCGCTGCAGTTGCGCGAGCGGCTGAACGCCAACCCCGGCATGCGCGCGATGCTGACGCGCGACGCCGATTTCTTCGTCCCGCTCGGCCAGCGCATCGCCAAGGCGCGCCGGGTCCAGGCCGACCTGTTCATCTCGATCCACGCCGACGCCTTTTTCCCGCCGCAGGCGCGCGGTGCGTCGGTGTTCGCGCTGTCCGACAAGGGCGCGAGCAGCAGTGCCGCGCGCTGGATGGCCGACCGCGAGAACGCGGCCGACCTGACCGATGCGGCCCAGTACCTCGTTGCCCAGACGCAGGCTGTCCTTGATCTGCGCTGCGGTGCTCATGTCGAGCAGGGTGCGCATCACGGTCGCATCGGCCGCCTTGGCATTGATGCCGCCGACCAGATCGGCCGCGTTCTCGCGTTCGGCCATCCAGCGCGCGGCGCTGCTGCTGGCGCCCTTGTCGGACAGCGCGAACACCGAAGCGCCACGCGCCTGCGGCGTGAAGAACGCATCGGCGTGGATCGAGACGAACAGGTCGGCCTGCACCCGTCGCGCCTTCGCGACACGCTGGCCGAGCGGGACGAAGAAATCGGCGTCGCGGGTCAGCATCGCCCGCATGCCGGTGTTGGCGTTGAGCCTCTCGCGCAACTGGAGCGCGATCGCGAGCACCACGTCTTTCTCGCGCAGGCCGCTCGGGCCGATGGCGCCGGGGTCTTCACCGCCATGGCCGGGGTCGATCGCGACGATCACCAGCCGATCGATGCGGCCTTGCGCCATCGGCGGCGCCTCGGCAGGCGGGGCCGGCGTCTGCGGCAGCGCGGGCCAGTATCCCGGCGAGGGCGTGTCGCTGCCCACCGAGATCCTGTCGCTGGCCGAGCTGCTCGCCCAGGCCTCGGGCCAGCTGCCCAGACCGACGACGCGGCGGTCGGTCTACTACCACGACCCCTGCC
>JANNGZ010000044.1:0-4109 GCA_031404155.1 Burkholderiales bacterium | reverse complement strand
CACGCGGTGCTCGGCATGTACGCCTTCGGCCTGGAAGAAACCGGCGACTACGCCCGTGCCGAAGCGGCCGGCCGCCGCGCGGTGGAATTGCAGCCGCGCGACGGCTGGGCCTGGCACGCGGTGACGCATGTGCTGGAGATGAGCCAGCGCCGCCGCGACGGCGTGCACTGGCTGCGCGGCACACCGGCGGCGTGGAGCGAGGGCAGCTTTTTCGCGATCCACAACTGGTGGCATCTGGCGCTGTTCCACCTCGGCCTGGACGAACTCGACGAAGTGCTCGCGCTGGTCGACCAGAAGATCCTGGGCACCGCGTCGCCGCTGGTGCTGGACCTGGTGGATGCGGCGGCGCTGTTGTGGCGCCTGCATCTGCGTGGTGTGGACGTGGGCGCGCGCTGGCAAGCGCTGGCCGCGCGCTGGGCGCCGCTGGCCGAGGCCGGCAACTACGCCTTCAACGACCTGCACGCAATGATGGCCTTCGTCGGCGCCGGTGATGATGACTCCGCTTCGAAGCTGCTCGCCGCGCAGCAGCGTGCGCTCGCTGGCGACGGCGACAACGTGATGTTCCTGCGCGACGTGGGCCTGGACGCCACCCGCGCGGTGCACGCCTTCGGCGCCGGCCGCTATGCCGAGGCGGTGCAGCTGCTGCGCCCGCTGCGCAGCCGCGCCCACCGCTTCGGCGGCAGCCATGCGCAGCGCGATGTGCTGGACCTCACGCTGATCGAAGCGGCGCAACGCGGCGGCGACAGCCTACTCGCCGACGCGCTGCGGCGCGAGCGTGTGGCCGTGCTGGCGTGAGAGGGTGAGGGCGTAAGTGCGCGAGGGCGCGAGGGCGTGAGGGCCTGACCCCGCGCCCGCGCCGTACGCTGTTTGGGATCGAACCTGCGCGATGCGCGATGCGCGGTGGCGTCAGGCCAGGCGCCGCGACACCGCGGCCGCCGCCTCGCGATGTTTGTCTTTCTTGCTTTTGCGCTTGCCCTTGGTGCCGCCGTGCGGGTCGCCGATCGGGTGGGCGGCCGGGTGGGCGAGCTGGTCGGCGTTCGTGTCGTCCCGCGCAGTCCCCGTACTCGATGCCGCCGGCTCGAACCCCGCCACCCGCTCGCGCGGCAGACGTTGGTGCTGGCGCTTTTCGATCAGGCGGAAATGCGCTTCGCTGCCGGGGGCGTCGGCGCAGACGAAGCTGATCGCCACGCCGTGTGCACCGGCGCGGCCGGTGCGGCCAATGCGGTGGGTGTAGTCCACCGCCGAGCGCGGCAGGTCGTGGTTGACCACCACGCCCAGGCCGTCCACGTGCAGGCCACGCGCGGCCAGGTCGGTGGCGACCAGAACACCGAGCAGGCCGCTCTGGAAATCGGCCAGCACCTGGCTGCGCCGGCCCTGGCTGAGCCGGCCGTGCAGGGCCGCGGCGGGCACGCCGGCACGCCTGAGCTTGTCGGCCACATGTTCGCTCGCGTACTGGGTGGCCACGAACACCAGCACGCGAGGCCAGTGCTCGCTGGCGATCAGGTGGCGCAGCAAGGGCGTGCGCTGCGCGGTGGCCACCTCGATCACACGCTGCTCGATGAGCGGTGCGGCGTCCTCGTTCGCCGCGGCGCTTTGCAGCCGCAGCGCGTCGTCTTGCAACACCGTCGCTGCGAGCTGGGCCACTGCGTCGGGCATCGTGGCCGAGAACATCAGGGTCTGGCGCCGCTTTGGCAACAGCGCGAGCAGGCGGCCGATCTCGTCGGCGAAACCGAGGTCGAGCAGGCGGTCGGCCTCGTCGAGCACCAGCACGCCGACGCTGGCCAGGCGCAGCGCATGTTGGTCGAGCAGGTCGAGCAGCCGGCCCGGCGTGGCCACCACCAGGTGCGCGCCGCCACGCAGGGCCATCATCTGCGGGTTGATCGCCACGCCGCCCACCGCCACCAGCGCCTTGAGTTGCGGCGCCAGGCCCTGCACCGCGGCGCCGATCTGCGCGGCCAGTTCACGGGTCGGCACCAGGATCAAGACCCGCAGGCGGCGCGGCCGCTCGTCGGCCAGCCAGGGGTTGGCGACGAGCGAGCTCAGCAGCGGCAACAAGAAGGCCGCGGTCTTGCCCGAGCCGGTGGGCGAGAGGCCGAGCAGGTCGCGGCCGGCGAGGATCGCGGGTATCGCTTCGGCCTGGATCGCGGTGGCACGCGACCAGCCCGCAGCGGCGGCGGCCTGCACCAGCGCAGCGCTGAGGCCGAGGTCGGCGAAACGGGAGGCGGCGGGCGTGGTGGGCTTGGACACGGAGCGGGTGGGCAGGGCCGGCCGGGCAGTGTAGGGCGAGGTCCCGCGCAGGGGGTTCGCCCGCACAATGCGCCGAACCCTTGCCGGGCCGATCTCCGAACCGATCATCGAACCCAACCCACCATGCGCCGCGCTGCCGCCAGTCCCCCGCTGATCTCCGCCGCGGAGCCGCAGGCAGGTCAGGCGCGCAGCGACTGGTCCACCCTGGCCAAGCTGCTGCCCTACCTGTGGCGCTACCGCTTCCGGGTGCTGATCGCGCTGGCCTTCATGGTGGCGGCGAAGGTGGCGAACGTGAGCGTGCCGCTGCTGCTGAAGGACCTGGTGGACAACCTGGGTGTCAAACCCGGTGATCCGATTTCGTTGCTGGTGGTGCCGGTCGGGCTGATCGTGGCCTACGGCGCCTTGCGCCTGTCCACTTCGCTGTTCACCGAACTGCGCGAGCTGATCTTCGCCAAGGCCACCGAGGGCGCGGCGCGCAGCATCTCGCTGTCGGTGTTCCGCCACCTGCACGACCTCTCGCTGCGCTTTCACCTGGAGCGCCAGACCGGGGGCATGACGCGCGACATCGAACGTGGTACCCGCGCGGTGCATTCGCTGATCTCGTATTCGCTCTACAGCATCTTCCCGACGCTGATCGAGGTGGCGATGGTGCTGACCCTGCTCGCGGTGAAGTTCGACGCCGCGTTCGCCTGGATCACGATTGCGGCACTGGTGCTCTACATCGCCTTCACGGTGAGCGTGACCGAGTGGCGCACCCAGTTCCGCAAGCAGATGAACGAGCTCGACGCTGCGGCGCACACCAAGGCGATCGACTCGCTGCTGAACTACGAGACGGTGAAGTACTTCAACAACGAGGACTTCGAAGCCCGGCGTTACGACGAGAGCCTGGAGAAATTGCGCCGCGCCGCGCTGAAGAGCCAGACCACGCTGAGCATCCTCAACACCGGGCAGCAAACCATCATCGCGGTGGCGCTGGTGGCCATGCTCTGGCGGGCCACCGAGGGCGTGGTGGCCGGGCGCATGACGCTCGGTGACCTGGTGATGATCAACGCCTTCATGATCCAGCTCTACATCCCGCTGAATTTCCTCGGCGTGTTGTACCGCGAGATCAAGCAGAGCCTGACCGACCTGGACAAGATGTTCACGCTGCTCGAGCGCGAACGTGAGGTGCCCGATGCAGGTGACGCCCGGCCGCTGGCGGTGAGCACGGGCGTGGTGCGTTTCGACAACGTGTCCTTTGCTTATGAGCCCGCGCGGCCGATCCTGCACAAGGTGAGCTTCGAGATCCCCGCGGGCAAGACCGTGGCGGTGGTCGGCCCGTCGGGCGCCGGCAAGTCCACGCTGGCGCGGCTGCTCTACCGCTTCTACGACGTGCAGCAAGGCAGCGTCACGATCGACGGCCAGGACCTGCGCAAGGTGACCCAGGCCAGCCTGCGCTTGGCCATCGGCATCGTGCCGCAGGACACAGTGCTGTTCAACGACACGGTGCAATACAACATCGCCTACGGCCGGCCGGGCGCCACGCGCGGGGAGGTGGAAGCGGCGGCGCGCGCGGCGCATATCCACGACTTCATCGCCGGCACGCCAAAGGGCTACGACACCATGGTCGGGGAGCGCGGCCTCAAACTCTCCGGAGGCGAGAAGCAACGCGTGGCAATCGCCCGCACGCTGCTGAAGAACCCGCCGGTGCTGATCTTCGACGAGGCCACTTCGGCGCTGGACTCGGCCAACGAACGCGCGATCCAGGCCGAGCTTAAAAGTGCCTCGATCGGCAAGACCACGCTGGTGATTGCGCACCGCCTGTCGACCGTGGTGGACGCGCACACCATCGTGGTGATGGAGCAGGGCCGCGTGGTCGAGCA
>JANNGZ010000043.1:0-2941 GCA_031404155.1 Burkholderiales bacterium | reverse complement strand
ATAGTACGCGCGGCGAGGTGAGCTGGGTCTCTCCGATCGCGCGAACCTTGCTCAAGGCGCGCGTCGGCGACGTACTCAACCTGGTGACTCCAGCCGGCGTGGACGAGATCGAGGTGCTGCAGCGCGTGGATGCCGATGTCTGGCCAGGCTTCGAGCCGGCCGACGAGGGCACGCTGGAACGCTTCGCGCGGCTGTACGACTGGCACATCGCGGCAGAGAACGAGCTGGTCTATCCGGCCGCGGCGCAGTGCCTGGACGCGGTGGCCCAGGCCGCCATGGGCGAGGAGATGGCGCGGCGCCGCGGCATACGATGACGCCGCCGCCTCGCGGCGCGGCGGCCCTGGCACGATGAGCTTCGCAAACGACGACCTGGCCCAGTTCGAACGCTGCGCGCAACGCACGCCCGTGCCGCGCGGCCGGCTGTCGTTCAGATGATGCGGGAGAAGCGCTCGGGCTGCCGGTCGCTTTGCAGGAAGCGGTCGAAGACCATTGCCACCGCGCGCACCACGTACCAGCCGGTGGCGGTGACCTGCACGGCACCCGGCTCCAGCTCCACCAGCCCGGCCTCGACCATCGGTTGAAGCTGCTCCAGTTCGCGCGCGAAGTACTCGCGCATGTCGATCAGGTGCGCCAGCTCGATCGATTCGAACTCGACCCGACCCTGGCACATCAGCGCCATGATCACCGCGCGGCGCAGCACGTCGTCGCGTGTCAGCGCGATGCCGCGCTGCACCGGCAACGCGCGCTGGCGCAGCGCGTCGTAGTACTCGGGCAGCGTCTTCGCGTTCTGGTAGTAGTGGGCACCGACCTTGCCGATCGAGGACACGCCCAGGCCGATCAGGTCGCAGTCCGGCTGGGTGCTGTAGCCCTGGAAGTTGCGGTGCAGCCGTCCCTGGCGCTTGGCCACGGCCAACGCATCGTCGGGCAGCGCGAAGTGGTCCATGCCGATGTAGTCGTAGCCACGCTGCAGGAAGCCGGCGATGGCGTCACCCAGCATGGCCACGCGCTGCGCCGCGCTGGGCAGCTCTTCAGCCACGATGCGCCGCTGCGGCTTGAAGCGCTGCGGCAGGTGCGCATAGGCATACAACGCGATGCGGTCCGGCCGCAACTCGCCGATCTGCTGCACGGTGCGGGCAAAGCTGCGCGGCGTTTGCCGCGGCAGGCCGTAGATCAGGTCGGCATTGATCGACTTGAAGCCCAGTTCGCGTGCCGCCACCATCAGCTCGCGCACGCTCTCGTAGGGTTGCACGCGGTGCACGGCGATCTGCACCTGCGGGTCGAAGTCCTGCACGCCGAAGCTGATGCGGTTGAAGCCGAGCGCGCGGCAATGCGCCAGCCGCTCGGGCGTGACGGTGCGCGGGTCGACCTCGATCGACATCTCGGTGCCGTCGTCGATGTGGAAGGCGCGGCGCAGCGACGCCACCACACGCTGCAGTTCGGCATCGGACAGGAAGGTCGGCGACCCGCCGCCGAAGTGCAACTGCGACACCGGCTGGCCGGAACGGGCCTGCGCGACGACCAAGTCGATCTCGGTGTCCAGCGCGTCCAGGTATTCGGCCGCGCGTTCATGGTGCGTGGTGATGACCTTGTTGCAGGCGCAGTAGTAGCACACCGATTCGCAGAACGGAATATGCACGTACACCGACAGCGGCACCGTGCCGCCGGCCACCGCGCCATGTGTGCGCTGCCGCAGGGCATTGCAAAGGTCGTCGCGACCGAAGGTTTCGACGAAGCGGTCGGCCGTGGGGTACGACGTGTAGCGGGGGCCCGGCGCATCGAAGCGGCGCAGCAACGCCTCGGGCAGCACGGGGGCGGCTTCAACCCTGTCGGGTGCGATGGTGGCGCTCATGGAGCGGCATGGTGCATGAGCGCCGCGTCGGCGTTCTTGATCTTGCGCAAGGCTCGGTTCCGACGCGGTCGACCGCGTTGCGGCGCTCGCGCCGGTCGAGGGTGATGGTCGGCACCGATCCCTGCTGCCCGGTAAAGCGGCCGCTTGATCGGCGTCAAGCTGCCTCGCAGTTCGCTCGGCTAAGGTGGGCATATTGCCATTGCAGCGGCCTCGGCTTGAGCCTTGTCGCGCGCGCCATGAACTCCACAGCCGGCCCCGACCTCATTGCCTTGGACCTGATGCACAAGGCGCTGCAGGGCGGCCTGCAGCCGCTGCGGCTGGGCGCTCGCACGCTGCTGCCGATCGTGCAGGGTGGCATGGGCGTGGGCGTGTCGGCGCATCGCCTGGCCGGCAGCGTGGCCGCGCTCGGCGCGGTGGGCACGATCTCGTCGGTGGACCTGCGCCGCCACCATCCAGACCTGATGGAGCGCACGCACGAGCTGGCGCCGGGCGAGGCCGCCACGCAGGCGGCCAAGCTGGCCATCAACGCGGCTAACCTGGAGGCACTGCAGCGCGAGATCCGCGCCGCGCGCGTGCTCGCCGGCGGGCGCGGGCTGCTGGCCATCAACGTGATGCGCGCGGTGGGCGAGTACGCGCCCTCGGTCACACGGGCGCTGGAAAACGGCATCGACGCGGTGGTCGTCGGCGCCGGGCTGCCGCTGGACCTGCCCGACCTGGCACAGGACCATCCCGAGGCGCTGCTGGTGCCGATCCTGTCCGACGCGCGCGGCGTGCAACTGCTGGTGCGCAAGTGGGAGCGCAAGAAGCGCCTGCCCGACGCCATTGTCATCGAGCACCCGCGCCTGGCCGGCGGGCACCTGGGCGCGGCCAAGATCGCCGACCTGGCCGACCCGCGCTTCGACTTCGAGAACGTCATCCCGCAGTCGCTGGCCTTCCTGCGCAGCGCCGGCATCGACAAGCAGGTTCCGCTGATCGCCGCCGGCGGCATCCGCAGCCATGCCGACATCGCGCGGCTGCAGGCGCTGGGCGCCACCGCGGTGCAACTGGGCACACCTTTCGCGGTGACGCTGGAAAGCGATGCCCATGTCGAGT
>JANNGZ010000042.1:0-2468 GCA_031404155.1 Burkholderiales bacterium | reverse complement strand
TCGACCGTGAAGCCGCGCACCTTGAGCACGTTGTGCAGCGTCAAGCCGTACTTCAGGCAATGCACACCGCCGGAGTTCTCGGCCACGTTGCCACCGATGGTGCAGGCGATCTGGCTCGACGGGTCGGGTGCGTAGTACAGGCCGAGCGGCGCGGCGGCTTCGCTGATCGCGAGGTTGCGAACACCGCATTGCACAACCGCGCTGCGGCTGGCCGCGTCCATTGCCACGATCCGGTTGAACTTGGCCAGCGAGAGCGTCACGCCCGCGGCGTCGGGCAGCGCGCCGCCGGAGAGGCCGGTGCCCGCGCCGCGCGCCACCACCGGCACCTTCAGCGCGTGGCAGGCGCGCAGCACCGCGGCCACCTGCGCCTCGCTCTCCGGCAGCGCCACCACCAGCGGGCGCTGGCGGTAGGCGGTGAGGCCATCACATTCGTAGGGCACCGTGTCCTCGGGTGTCCAGAGCAGTGCGTGCGCGGGCAGCAGGGGCGCGAGTGCGGCGACCACCTGGCGCTGGCGCGCGGCGCGCTCTGGCACGGTGTTGCGGGGGTCGGCGGCCAGGGCCGTGGTGGGCAGCGGGGCGTTCATGCGGGGGCCGTCCGGGGAGGCGACAGCCACGACTGTAGCGGCTGCGCGGCGCGCTCCGCGCGGGGGCTTGTCAAAGCAGATCGGACTGGCATGCGAAAACCGGCTTGGGCGCTCCCGGCCCGGCGCTGTGTGCCCGCACCTGAAACCGCGCTCCGGCCTTCGCCCGCCGCGCAACGCCTTCAGGCGTCACTCAGCCCGCGGTGAACACGGTCAGCACCCCGGTGTAGCCGTAGAGGTGGCGGTGGCCGATCTCGCCGCCGGCGAAGAAGCCGGCGAGGGGCACGTCGCCGAGCGCGCGCTGCACGATCTGCGCTTCGGCCGAAGGCCCGCCGAAGTGCGGCCCGCCGCGCCCGGTGCAGCTGAAGTACAGCGCACCGACGATGCGCCGAGCCGGTGGGTGCTCCAGCGTGGTGTCCTCCAGCGCCGCGGGGTGCAGCGTGGCCGAGGCGGCGCCTTCGGCGACCTCGTCGCGAATTTCCGAGCAGATGCGCACCAGGTCGCGCCGCGCGGCCTGCATGTCGCGCTGGCAGAACGCGAGCTGCATGCCGGGCTCGACCACTTCGGCCACCGCGATCGACTGCGCGCCGGGGTCGATGCCGACCAGGTGGCGCACCCGGGTCTCCTCGCCGAACTGACGCGGGCGGGCCAGCGTGGTGTCGCGAGCGTCGGAGATGCCGACCAGCGTGGCGCGCAGCTTCGGTATCGCCGCGCGCGGTTCGTTGACGTCGGCACGCAGGTCGGCGAAGAGAGCGTCGAGTGCGGGCTCGCCGTCGAGTGTGTGGATGATGTTGCGCTCGGCGCCGGTGATGCGGCGCACCGGGCCGATCGGCTGGCAGCCCTGGGTCACCCGCGAGACCAGGCCCACCTCGTGCGCGAAGGCCACGCCCGAGAGGCCGCCGCGAAAGACACCGTCGGCGATATGCATCGCGTCGCCGACCGACGAGGCCAGGCCGCCGAACACATAGTGCGAGGCGGTGCGCTCGCTCATTTCGGCCACCAGTTCGGCCAGCTCGGGGGTGGACGGGTCGGCATGCACCAGCGCGGTGTCGCTGCCAAAACGCCCGAGCGGCTGTGCGCCCGAGAAGACCTTGAAGCTGCCGCGCGGCAGCGAGGTGAGCAGCAGCGACAACGCCGGTTCGTCGAAATATTCGACACCGCTGGCGAGCACGCCGATGCCCACCGAGCCGGCCCAGGACATGCCCGGCCAACGCTCGCGCAACGCGGCGAGCAGCGCGCCGGCATGCGGGCTGTAGTGGTGGCTGAAGTAAACGAAGCCCAGGGTCGGTTCGCCCGGGTCGGCGGCGGCCACTTGTGCTGCGTCGATCTGCGCGCCGGCATACACCAGCGCAGTGCGCCAGTCGGGGTGGCCGGCGTGGCCCTGCACGAAGAGTGGCATCACGGCACTCGCTTCTCGGGAGACGGGCTGGGCAGGTGGAGGCTGCGTGGCGTTGCAGGCAGACAGGCGATGCCGGGTGGCCGGGCTAGCGCCGCGCGCCGCTGCGTTTGCGTGCCGACTTAGGCGCGCCGGCCACGGTGCTCGCGGCCGCGCCCGCCGCCGTCGCCACCTGGGTGGCGGCCTGCATCGGGGCCAGCGCCGCCTTCTTCAGGGTTTGTTCCGCGGCGTCGAAACTCTGTTTGACCATCGCACCGGCCAGGCCCTTGGCGGCGTCGGTGTTGCTGTCCTTGAGCGCACTGGCGGCGAGCTGGGTGAACTGCTTGGTCAGCGCACCCCACCATTGCATCGGGTCGACCACGCCGGCTGGCACGGTGGCCGCGGCGCCGGCGGCCGTCGCGGTGCTGCGCCGCGGCTTGGCGGCGGATTTTTCGAGTGCGGCCGGCGTCTCGGCTTCGCTCGGCGCCGCGCTCTCCGGCAGCTTGATCTTC
>JANNGZ010000041.1:0-9788 GCA_031404155.1 Burkholderiales bacterium | reverse complement strand
GACGGGCATGGCGTGGGCAGCTCGAAGTGAGGCGCGGAGTTTAGGGTCTGCACGCTGACCGGTGCGGCGGCCGGTTCGACGTGTAGCGCACAGATCGGGTCCGAGGCTGCTGCCAGAATCGCGCCCTTCATCGGCATCCCCCTCGGCGACATTCGTCGCCGACGCCACGGAACCATGCGCCCTGCTCTGCACGCTGTCCTCACCGCCCTGATCACCATGTTGACTGCGCCTTCGGCCGGCGCGCAAGCGCAGCCCCCACGCCCAAGCGGCGAACGCCTCTTCGTCTCGGGCCACAGCCTCACCGACCAGCCTCTGCCCTACGACCTGGCAGCGATATCGAGCAGCCTGGGCACGCCCTTGCAGTGGAACCGCCAGTACAAGCCCGGCTCGTCGATACGCGAAAGGGTGCGCGGCAGTGCGGCAGGCGACAACGAAGAGGGTTGGCGCGGTTTTCACGAAGGCGCCAACCGCGAGGGCATGAACATGGATGTGCTGGCCGAGTTGCGCCAGCCCCGCACCGTGAGCGGTGGCCGCTACGGGCTGCTGCTGATCACCGAGTCGCATGACTTGCTCGGCACGCTGCAGTGGAACCACACGGTGCGCTACATGCGCCACTACCACGAGCGCTTCATCGAAGCCAACCCGGCCGGCCGCACCTACTTCTACGAACCCTGGCTCGGCATCGACAACAAGGACGACCCGCGGCGCTGGATCGCCTACGAGCGCGCGGCGTCGCCGGTGTGGCAATGTGTGGCCACCCGCATCAACCTGTCCCTGGCCGCCGAGGGGCGGGCGGACCGCATCGTCTCGCTGCCCGCGGGCCTGGCCATGGCCGGCCTGGTGGAACGTGCCACGCAAGGGCCCGGCGTGCCGGGCCTGAGTGGTGCCAGCGTGCGCGAGACGCTGAACCGGCTCTTCACCGACGACGTGCACCTGACCCGCCTGGGCACCTACTACATGGCGCTGGTGAGCTACGCCTCGGTCTTCGCGCGCTCGCCCGTCGGCGCCTGGGTGCCCGCGGAAATCGACGCGACGCTGGCGCGGCTGCTGCAAGGGCTGGCCTGGCAGCAGGTGTCGGACTACCAGGCCACGAACCGCGCGCTCACGCTGGCGGAGTGCCGCGCACACTTGCAGGGCTCGTTCATTCACACCTACTGGCGCTACATGCGCGACACGCGATGGAGCCCTGATGTGGGCGCGACGCTGGCGCATCTGCGGGCCTGGCGCCATGGGCTGACCACCCGCTGGCGCTTCTGGCGCGACGACGAGGACAACCCGTTTCACTACGACGCGGCCAGCGACCGCAGCTACTGGCTGCCGGCGCCCTGATCCACGACGCGGCTCCCGGCCGCGGTCCGCGTGGGACGCGCTCTGGCTCGGGCCGCGCCGCTCGCTCGTCGGCGATCGCGCCGGTGCAATGTCACCCCCGCGAACAAGGGGCGCAGGCCATTCTGCGTCGATATCGAAAACACCAATGACTCGCACAGCGCTCGGGGGCAGCATGCGTCGTCCACCCAACAAGGAGTCTCTGGATGAAAACCAACCTGGCGTCCCTGGTGCTCGCAAGCTCGGCAGCGATCCTGTCGCTGGCCGCGCCGACGCTTTACGCCCAGTCTTCCGTACCCGTGGAAGCTGCCGAAGGAGGCAACCTCTGGTTCGTTGAGCTCAGCGGCGCACCTGTGGCCGATGGCAACAGCCTTGCCGCGGTGCGCAATGAAAAGGCCGCGTTCAAGCGCAGCGCGGCCACCGCGGGTGCCCGGTTCACCGAGCGTCGCAGCTTCGACGTGCTCTTCAACGGCTACTCGGTCAGCGTCAACCCGGCCGACCGCGCCAAGCTCGCGGCACTGCCCGGCGTGAAGGCGATGTACCCGGTTGAAAGAATTCAGGCCCCGACACCCGAGCAGGCGGCGGGTAGCGCCATCGACCTGGCAGCGGCCATCGCCCTGACCGGCGCCAACATCGCGCAGAACACGCTGGGCCTGACCGGTCAGGGCGTCAAGGTCGGCGTCATCGACACCGGCATCGACATCGACCACCCGGCCTTCGGTGGCTCGGGCGTCAACGGCACCACGCCGTTCCCGTCCGCGCGTGTCGTGGCCGGCTACGACTTTGTCGGCGACGCGTACAACGCGGACCCGTCAAGTGCCGCGTACAACCCGGTTCCCATGCCCGACAACAACCCCGACGATTGCGCCGGCCACGGCACCCACGTTGCGGGCATCGTCGGCGCCAACGGCGGCGGCCTCAAGGGCGTGGCGCCCGGGGCTTCGCTCGGCGCGTATCGCGTATTCGGTTGCGCCGGGTCGACCGACTCCGACATCCTCCTCGCGGCGATGGAACGCGCCTATGCCGACGGCATGCAGGTGATCAACCAGAGCCTGGGTTCGGCGCGCCAATGGCCGCAGTACCCCACCGCGGTTGCCGCATCACGCCTGGTCAACAAGGGTGTCGTGATGGTGGCCTCGATCGGCAACAACGGGCCGGGCGGCTCGTCGCCCGACGCCTTGTTCGCGGCCGGAGCGCCCGGCGTCGGCGCCAAGGTGATCGGCGTGGCGTCGTACGACAACGCGCAGCGCTCGTTCATCGTGAATGGCACGCCGTATGGCTACAACGCGGTCAACGGCTCGCCATTGCCGCCAACCAGCGGCAGCCTTCTCATGGCCAAGACGGGCGCAGCGGGCCAGCCAACCCTGCCGCCCACCGCGCCCGACGCCTGCACCGCCTTGCCGGCCGGCAGCCTGGCTGGCCGTGCGGTGCTGATCCGTCGCGGCGGTTGTACCTTCTACGTCAAAGCCGCCAATGCGCAGAACGCAGGCGCGGCTGCGGTCGTGCTGTACAACAATGCCGCCGGCGCCCTGAACGCCACAGTGGCCGGTCCGCTTCCGGCGATCACCGTTCCGGTCGTGGGTATCACCGCCGCACAAGGCGCCACGCTCGACGCGCTGATCGTGGCCGGCCCCACCACCCTCACCTGGACCGCCGACTATGTGGGCTTCCCCTTCGGCACCGGTGGCCTGATCTCGGGTTTCAGCTCCTTCGGCCTGGCCGCCGACCTGGGCATGAAACCCAACATCGGCGCTCCGGGCGGCGGCATCTTTTCGAGCTACCCGCTGGAACTGGGTGGCGCTGCCACGCTGTCGGGCACCTCGATGTCCTCACCGCATGTGGCGGGCGGTGTGGCGCTGATCCTCGAAGCCAAGCCCAACATTTCGGCCAACGGGATGATGGCCCGGCTGCAAAACGCGGCGGACCCGAAGAACTGGTCGGGCGGTCCGAGTCTGGGCTTGCTGGACCATACGCACCGCCAAGGCGCCGGCATGCTCGACATCGTCGGCGTGGTTCAATCCACCACGGTGGTCGAGCCGGGCCAACTCTCGCTGGGCGAAAGCGAGGCCGGGCCGACGACGCGCACGCTCAGCGTGAAGAACGAGAGTGGTGCCAGCGTCACCTACGCGCTGTCTCACGAGAGCGCGCTGGCCACCGGCCCCAACACGCAGAGCGGCGCGAGCTACGCTCTGACCGGCGTGTTCAACGCTCCGGCCGCCGTCGTCTTCAGCGCGCCCAGCGTCACGGTGCCGGGTGGCGGCAGCGCGAGCTTCGACGTGACCGTCGCAGCGAACGCTGGCCTGCCCAATCGCAGCCTGTATGGCGGCTACGTGGTGCTGACGCCGCAGGGCGGCGGCGCGGTGGTGCGGGTGCCGTTCGCCGGCTTCAAGGGCGACTACCAGAGCACGGTGGTGCTGACGCCGACGGCGAACGCATTCCCGTGGCTGGCCAGGGTGGTGGGCCCGAATCTCGTCAATCAACCGGCAGGGGCAAGCTACTCGCTGGTCGGCAACGACATCCCGTACTTCGTGGTCCACCTGGACCACCACGCACGCCGCGTGCGCCTGGAAGCTACCGACGCCGTGACCGGCAAGTCCTGGCATCGCGTGAGCGACGACGAGTACGTTGGTCGCAATGCGACTCCGGGCGGCTTCTCGCTCTTCACCTGGGACGGCAATACCTTCTCCGGCAAGGGCAAGAACGGCAGCCAGCAGTACACCGCGCCAAACGGCCAGTACATCGTGACCTTGTCGGTGCTCAAGGCGCTCGGCGACGAGAGCAACCCGGCCCATTGGGAGACCTGGACTTCGCCGACGATCACGCTCGCGCGGCCGTAAGGCAAAGCGAGCCACCAAACAAAACGGGCCCCACGGGGCCCGTTTTTCATGCCACGTGACGCGTCGGTGTTCAGGCCGCAGGCCGGCAGGCCGCGAACATCGCCATGTCGGCGAGTTCGCCCTGGGGGTCGCGCTCGAAGGCGCGCAGCGTGCCCTCGAATGTCATGCCGAGCGCCTGCGCGAAGTGCAAGGCGCGCTCGTTGCGCACATCGCTCAAGGCATGGATGCGCGCCAGGCCGATCGCGAAGCCGAGCTCGATCGTCGCGAGCACCGCCTCGCGCATCAAGCCACGGCCCGCCGAGCGCTTGTCGCCGACGTAGCCAACCTCGCAGCGCGGCGCCTCGAAGTCGAAGCTGTGCAGGTCGACGCGGCCGATGTAGGCACCGATGTCGGCTGCGTCGCGGTCGATGTGAGCGCCGATGGCAGCCGCGTGGCGGTCGCCAGAGGCCCCTGCCGCCGCCTGCCCGACGCGCTCGAACACGTTGAAGACGATCGTCTCTCCCGCGTCGACGGCGTGGGCCGCGTTTTCGCAGAAGCGCAGCGACCATTCAAGGTCGCGTGGATGCTGCCCCCAGCCCACGAAGCGCAGTTCGGGCAGGTTGTGGTTCAGGCTTTCGACAAACGCCGCGGCGTGCTCTGCACGTGGGTATTGCAGGCGCAGGCGCGGTGTGAGCAGCTCACGCGCTGCGGCGGCAAGGTTGCTTGTGTTCACGGCCGCAATCGCTCGATCGAGTGGGGCTCACGCAGGGCTCATGAGCAAATGTGGCTTTGCCACTTTGCTCATACCCCCTCGGGGGCGGACGACGTAGTCGTCGGCCTGGGGGCGCTCTCAGGGAAATGTGGATTCGCCACTTTCCTTGAACCCCAAGGCGGGCGGGCTGGGCGCGCCCCGGCATTCGGGGCGCTCTGAAGCAACATCGGCGCTGACGCGAACGAGGGCACATCGCCAAGCCGGGCCTCAAGCCGAGGCCCGGGCCAGCAAGCTCAAGCCAGCCGGCCGTGGCACTGCTTGAACTTCTTGCCACTGCCGCAGGGGCAGGGGTCGTTGCGCCCTGCCCTTGGAACCTGGCTCGGGGGCATCTCCGCCACCACCGTCGCCGGGCCCGCTTCTTCGGAGACGCTGCCGTCTTCGTTCGGGTGGGTGTAGGTCACGTTGCTGAGCTGGCTGGCGCGCTCCTCGATCGCCTCGGCCGCTTCGGCCACCTGCTCCTGGCTCTGGATGCGCACCGTCATCAGCAGGCGCGTGACCTCGAGCTTGACCAGGTCGAGCAGTTGCGAGAACAGCTCGAAGGCTTCGCGTTTGTATTCCTGCTTCGGGTTCTTCTGCGCATAACCGCGCAGGTGGATGCCCTGGCGCAGGTAGTCCAGCGCCGCGAGGTGCTCGCGCCAATGGCTGTCGATCGACTGCAGCAGCACCATGCGCATGAAGGGCGTGAACTGCTCGGCGCCGACGATCTCGACCTTGGCGGCGAACATCTCGTCGGCGGCCGTCACCACCTTCTCGACGATGTCCTCGTCGGTCATGGTGTCGCTCTTGTCGACCTCGGCCTTCAGTGGGATCTCGAGCTGCCACTCTTCGCGCAGCGTTTTTTCCAGGCCGTCCAGGTCCCACTGCTCTTCGAGACTTTCAGCGGGCACGTAGGTGCGCACCACGTCGGTCATCGCGCTCTTGCGCAGGTTGGTGATCTGCTCGTCCAGCGTGTCGGCTTCGAGGATGTCGTTGCGCTGCTGGTAGATCACCTTGCGCTGGTCGTTGGCCACGTCGTCGTATTCGAGCAGCTGCTTGCGGATGTCGAAGTTGCGCGCCTCGACCTTGCGCTGCGCGCCTTCGATGCTGCGGGTGACGATGCCGGCTTCGATCGCCTCGCCCTCGGGCATCTTGAGCCGGTCCATGATCGCGCGCACCCGGTCGCCGGCGAAGATGCGCATCAGCGAGTCGTCGAGCGACAGGTAAAAGCGCGACGCGCCGGGGTCGCCCTGGCGGCCCGAGCGGCCGCGCAACTGGTTGTCGATGCGCCGGCTCTCGTGCCGCTCGGTGGCGATGATGCGCAAGCCGCCCTGCGCCTTGACGCTGTCGTGCAGGCCCTGCCATTCGTCCTTGAGCTGCTGGATGCGGCGCGCCTTGTCGGCCTCGACGATGCTCTCGTCGATTTCGAGGAAGTGCACCTGCTTCTCGACATTGCCGCCGAGCACGATGTCGGTGCCGCGGCCGGCCATGTTGGTCGCAATCGTGATCACGCCCGGCCGCCCGGCCTGGGCCACGATTTCGGCCTCCTTGGCATGTTGCTTCGCGTTGAGCACCTGGTGGGGCAGCTTGGCCTGGGTGAGCAGGCCCGAGATCAGCTCGGAGTTTTCGATCGAGGTGGTGCCCACCAGCACCGGCTGGCCGCGCTCGTGGCAGTCGCGGATGTCGGCGGTGACGGCGTCGAACTTCTCCTTGCTGGTCTTGTAGACGAGGTCGAGTTCATCCTTGCGGATCGTGGGTTTGTTGGGCGGGATAACCACCGTTTCCAGGCCGTAGATTTCCTGGAACTCGTAGGCCTCGGTGTCGGCGGTGCCGGTCATGCCCGAGAGCTTTTCGTAGATGCGGAAGTAGTTCTGGAAGGTGATCGAGGCCAGCGTCTGGTTCTCGTTCTGGATCTTCACCCGCTCCTTGGCCTCCACCGCCTGGTGCAAGCCGTCGCTCCAGCGCCGGCCCGTCATCAGGCGGCCGGTGAACTCGTCGACGATCACGATCTCGCCGCCGCCATCTTCGCCCGGTTGCACCACGTAGTGCTGGTCGCGGTGGAACAGGTGCGTCGCCCGCAGCGCGGCGTAGACATGGTGCATCAGCGTGATGTTGGCGGGGTCGTACAGGCTCGCGCCCTCGACCAGCAAGCCGGCCTCCGCGAGCAGGCGCTCGGCGTTTTCGTGGCCGTCTTCGGTGAGGAAGACCTGGTGCGCCTTTTCGTCGACGGTGAAGTCGCCCGGATCGATCACGCCTTCGCCGGTGCGCAGGTCGAGCTCGCCGATCTGCTTCTTCAGCTTGGGCACCACCGCGTCGATGCGCACATACAGGTCGGTGTGGTCCTCGGCCTGGCCGCTGATGATCAGCGGGGTGCGCGCTTCGTCGATCAGGATCGAGTCGACCTCGTCGACGATGGCGTAGTACAGCTTGCGCTGCACTCGGTCGGCCACGTCGTTGACCATGTTGTCGCGCAGCAGATCGAAGCCGAATTCGTTGTTGGTCCCATAGGTGATATCGGCGGCATAGGCAGCCTGCTTTTCTTCGCGCGACATGCCCGGTACGTTGACGCCCACCGTGAGGCCGAGAAAGGTGTAGATGCGGCCCATCCACTCGGCATCCCGGCGTACCAGGTAGTCGTTGACGGTGACCAGGTGCACGCCCTTGCCCGCCAGCGCATTCAGGTAGATCGGCAGAGTGGCCATCAAGGTTTTGCCCTCGCCGGTACGCATCTCGGCGATCTTGCCCTCGTGCATGGCCATGCCGCCAATCAGCTGGACATCGAAGTGGCGCATCTTCAAAGTGCGCTTGCCGGCTTCGCGGACGACGGCAAAGACTTCGGGCAAAAGCGCATCGAGTGTCTCGCCCGCAGCCGCGCGCTGGCGGAACTCGTCGGTGAGAGCACGCAGGCCGGCGTCCTCGAGCTTTTCGTAGCGCGGCTCCAGCGCGTTGATCTGCTCCGCGACACGCCGATAGGTTTTCAGCAGGCGGTCGTTGCGACTACCAAATATCGAGGTCAGAAGTTTTGGCAACATGCGGCGTCGGGGCTGAGGTACCTGCGTCACGCCGGGTTGACGGCGGTCGCGGGCACGATGTTCTTGTGGGTGCGTCGGGTTCGCGGCAACTGAGGGTGTGCCTCAGGTTTTGCAAGGCGCAGTGCCGGCCCCGTCTGCATTTCCCCGTGAGTACTACCCGTGTTGACGACCGGTGAGTACTACCCGACAGGCCGGGTGGCGCCGCGCAAAGGCGCGAAGTTTAGCAGCCCGACCAGCGGGCCACCGGGCGCCTAAGGCTCACTTGAAGGCTCGCCGGCTTGCGCGCTTGCTTGCCCGCTGACGTGCCCGCTGGCTTGCTCCGAGGAGGCCGCCCTCACCCGGCGGGTGCGCGCCGGCGCGTCATGTGCGGGCGCCTTCGCAACTTGGCGCGCCGACTCGGCGCCGGCGCCGGCCCCGGCCAGGAAGCGCGCCGGGTTCTGCGGCACGCCATCGAGCAGGACCTCGAAGTGCAGGTGCGCACCGGTGGAGCGGCCGGTGTTGCCGATCTCGGCCACCTTCTGGCCGCGCTTGATCACCTCGCCCTGGCGCACCAGGATGCGCGAGTTGTGCGCGTAGCGCGTCACCAGACCATTGTTGTGGTCGATTTCGAGCAGCTGCCCGTAAGCGGGATGCACCTCCACCGCGCGCACCATGCCGCCGGCCGCAGCCGCCACCGGCGTGCCCACCTCGGCCGGGTAGTCCTGCCCGGTGTGCAGCGCGGCGCGGCCGGTGAAGGGGTCGGAGCGAAAGCCGAAACCCGAGCCCACCGGCCCCATCACCGGCGAGGTGCTGGGCAAGAGCAGCTTGACCAGGCGGCTTTCGAGCTGGCGCGACTCGATCAAGGTGAACACGTCGGTGTGTTCGTCCATCATCTGGTCGAGTTGCGACAGCGCGCCGTTGACCGCATCCAGGCTCGGGTGATCGAGCGGCACGAAGGGCCCGCCCTGCCCGCCCGAGGCGGCCTTCACCCCACGCTGCAGCGGCTTGAGTTCGTCGGGCTTGAGGCCCGCGGGCGCGGCGACGCGGTCGCTCAGGGCTTCGAGCTTGACCAGCTTGGCCTGCATCTCGCCCACCTTCTGCGCCATCGCATCGAGGTTTTCGCGCATGAAGCGGTCGCGCTGCGCGATCTCGTCCTTGACCCCGAGCTTGACCAACTGGCTCACCACCGGCCAGCCATTGCGCGCGGCTTTGAGGAACACGAAGTGGTAGATCGCGCCCGAGAGCACCATCAGCACCAGGATCAACATGGCCAGCGCGAGCAGCAACTGCAGCCGGCTGAAATGCAGTGCCCGGGTTCGCGCCATCGCGCCGTCGGTGATCAGGACTTGCATCGATACACTCCAATCCATGTCACGGCCCGCACCCAAGGGTGGTTCCGCTTCGAGCGTCACGATCGACGCAGCGCTTGCCAACAGCGCGCCGCTCGCTTCGCTCATGGCTCGCCTGCGCGAGTCGCTGGCGCGCTTGGAGGCTATCGCGCCCCTGCTGCCCGCCGCATTGAGATCGTCGGTCCAGGCCGGGCCGGTCGAACCCGACGCCTGGACCCTGCTGGCGGACAACCCCGCCTGCGCGACCAAGCTGCGCCAGATGATTCCACAACTGGAGGCCGAGCTTGTATCCAGAGGCTGGCCGCGCCTGGACGTGCGGGTGCGGGTGCGCCGCGGTTGACCGGCAAGCCCGGGGCCGATCCGTGACTGGCGCGGGGTGCGCCGGGTGCCGCGCGGGTGGTGCCGGCTGTCCGAATCGAACGGACGACCTTCCGCTTACAAGGCGGGTGCTCTACCAACTGAGCTAAGCCGGCGCGGGGGGCAATTCTAGGCGGCCGGCACGGCGAACCGCGCCGGCTACTTCACGCGTTTGAGCGCT
>JANNGZ010000040.1:0-31867 GCA_031404155.1 Burkholderiales bacterium | reverse complement strand
GGCCCTCAGTTCATTTCGGGCGGTGCGCGCAGTCGGCCTTGGTGCAATTGGCGTACAGCGACAGCGCATGCTCCTGCAGCGCAAAGCCACGGGTCTCGGCTATTGCCTGCTGGCGCTTTTCGATCTCGGCGTCGTAGAACTCCTCGACGCGGCCGCAGGTCAGACACAGCAGGTGGTCGTGATGCTGGCCCTGGTTGAGTTCGAACACCGACTTGCCCGATTCGAAGTGGCTGCGCGAGAGCAGCCCCGCCTGCTCGAACTGCATCAGCACGCGGTAGACCGTGGCCAGGCCGACGTCCGCGCCCTCGCCGATCAGCGCCTTGTAGACGTCCTCGGCCGACATGTGGCGCTGCGTGGTGTTCTGGAACACCTCCAGCACCTTGATGCGCGGAAGCGTCGCCTTCAAGCCGCTGCTCTTCAGATCGTCGGCGTTGCTCATCGGCCTGCCCGGTAGAATCATCCGATCATAGCCAGCGCCGCGCCCCGCGCACGGCCGCGCACCCGCTCCCATGCCCCGCCGTCACGCCCGTTTTGCGCTGCTCGCCGCCGCGCTCGCCACCGGCTCGCTGCTCGTCGGCGGCTGCGCCTCGATCGGCGCCGCCTTGCAGTCCTCCGACAGCTTCCTCGGCGTGGTCACGCCCTACCGGGTCGAGGTGGTGCAGGGCAACGTGGTCACCAAGGAGCAGGCCGCGCGCGTCAAGCCCGGCATGACCCGTGCGCAGGTGCGCGACCAGCTCGGCTCGCCGCTGCTCACCGACCCCTTCAACAGCAACCGCTGGGACTACCTGTTCACGATCCGCCGCCAGGGCGCCGAACCGCAGCGGCGCAGCGTGGTGTTGCTCTTCGACGGCGAGACGCTCAAGAGCATCGAGGCGCCTGAGCTGCCGACCGAGCGCGAGTTCGTGGCCGCGATCAGCACCGTCAAGCCGCGCGGCACGCCGCCGCTGCTCGAGCTCAGTGAGGAGCAACGCAAGGCACTGCCGGTGCCGGCGAAGGCCGAGGCGCCCGCCGCCGCGTCGGCGCCGAGCGGCCCGGCGCGCGAGTACCCGCCGCTGGAAAAATGAGCGGCGCGGACGCCAATTTGCCGGCGCCGGCGAAGCTGCAGATCGCCGTCGCCGGCGCCTCCGGCCGCATGGGGCGCATGCTGATCGAGGCGGTGCTGGCCAGCGACGACTGCGCCCTGGCCGGCGCGCTGGACATCGCCGCCAGCCCGGCGCTCGGCGAGGACGCCGCCGCCTTCCTCGGCCGCAGCAGCGGCGTCACGATCAGCTCCAGCCTGCATGCCGGCTTGCAAAACGCGCAGGTGCTGATCGATTTCACCCGCCCCGAAGGCACGCTGGCGCACCTGGCGGTGTGCCGCGAGCTCGGGGTCAAGGCGGTCATCGGCACCACCGGTTTCAGCGCTGCGCAGAAGGCCGAGATTGCCGACCACGCCCGCCATGCGGCGGTGGTGATGGCGCCCAACATGAGCGTCGGCGTCAACCTGGTGCTGCGCCTGCTCGACACCGCCGCCCGCGTCCTGGCCGAAGGCTACGACATCGAAGTCATCGAGGCGCACCACCGCCACAAGGTCGACGCGCCTTCAGGCACCGCGCTGAAGATGGGCGAAGTGCTCGCCGCGGCGCTCGGGCGCGATCTCAAGGACTGCGCGGTCTATGCCCGTGAAGGCGTCACCGGCGAACGCGACCCGTCGAGCATCGGTTTCGCCACGGTGCGCGGCGGCGACCTGGTCGGCGACCACACCGTGATGTTCCTCGGCAGCGGCGAGCGCATCGAGATCACGCACCGCAGCTCCAGCCGCACCACCTACGCGCAAGGCAGCCTGCGCGCCGCACGCTTCCTGCGCGAGCGCAGGAGCGGGCTGTTCGGCATGGACGACGTGCTCGGCTTGAACCCCCACGCCGCGGCCGCCGCGGCCCGGCCGTAACGCCCGTCGATGAGCGACAGCGGTTTCCTGGCGTTCTGGGCCGGCAGCGACGGCGTCGGCCGCGCGGTCACCGTGATGCTGCTTGCGATGTCGGTCAGCGCCTGGGTCGTCATCCTCTGGAAGGGCTGGGTGCTGCGCCGCGCGCAGCGCGACATCGTGCGTGCGGTACCGGCGTTCTGGGCCGCACCCTCGATGGACGCGGGCCGCAAGCGCCTGGCCACGCTCGACCGCGAACAGGTGCTGGTACCGCTGCTCGACGCCGCCACCGCGACACCCCAAGCCGGCACGCTGGAAACCAGCGCCCACCTCGACTCGCAACTCACCCGCCGCCTGCGCGACGCACTGCACCGCGGCCTGGCGCATCTGCAATTCGGCCAGGTGATGTTGGCCTCGATCGGCAGCACCGCACCCTTCGTCGGCCTCTTCGGCACCGTCTGGGGCATCTACCACGCGCTGGCCAGCATCGCCGCCGGCGGTGGCATCACGATCGAAAAGGTGTCTGGCCCGGTCGGCGAGGCGCTGATCATGACCGCCGCCGGCCTCGCGGTGGCGATCCCCGCGGTGCTGGCCTACAACATCTTCGGCAAATGGGTCGCGGCCTGCGAGGCCGAGCTGGAGGGTTTTGCGCACGACCTGCGCGAGATGCGCATCGACCAGTCGCAAGGCATTGCGCCGTGAGCTTCGGCCGCCTCGAACGCGGCAGCGGCCCGCAGCCGATGAGCGACATCAACATGACGCCGCTGATCGACGTGATGCTGGTGCTGCTGGTGATCTTCATCATCACCGCGCCCTTGATGGCTTCGAGCATCCGCCTGGACCTGCCGCGCGCCGACGGCGCCACGCCCACCGACGCACCGAAATTCATTGCGCTGGCAATCAACGGCGAGGGCAAGCTCTTCTTCGGCGACGAGCCGATCGAGAAATCCGCGCTTGAAGCGCGCATCAAGACGGCGGCGCGCGGCGACGCGCAGATGGAAGTGCAGCTGCGTGCCGACAAGCGGGTGCCCTACGGCGAGGTGGCCGGCCTGATCGGTGTGGTGCAGAAGGCGGGCCTGTCGCGTATCGGTTTCGTCACCGAAGCGGCACCGCCTTGACCGCGGCGGCAGCGGCGCGAGCCGAGGCTTCAGCGAGCGCGAGTTGCCGCTGGCCACCATCGATCACCTGGACGATGTCTTCGACGCGCTCGCCGCGAGCCGGCGGCCGAGCGACCGCTTCGTGATCCTGATTTCCAGCCACAGCGACCCCGGCATGCTGGAGGTGGAGCAGGCGGCGCGCTACCGCCAGTCGCGCTTCCTCGCCGCGGCCAAACTCTCGGCCTGGATCGACCAGCTCGAAAGCAACCGCACCTGGCTGCTGGTGTCGGCCTGTTTTTCGGGTTCGATGTTGCCGCGGCTGACCCAGGACCATGTGCTCACGATGACCGCGTCCGCGGCGAACCGTGTTTCCTTCGGCTGCTCCAACGAAGAGCGCAACACCTGGTTCGTGCACGAACTGCTCGCCGCGCTGGAGGCTCGGCCCGACAGCCCCGCCGGCGCGCACAGCCTGCGCAGCTCGCAGCCGCGCCGCCTCGCACACGAATGTGCTGCCGGCGGCGCTGGCGCTGGCGCGCTGGTGCCGCCACCCCGATTGCAGCGCCCGAGCGCTACCTACAATCGGCGGCATGAACGAGAAATACATTCCCGCCGAGGTCGAGGCCGCCGCTCAAGGCCAGTGGACCGCCACCGACGCCTACCGCGTCAGCGAGGACAAGAACAAACCCAAGTTCTACGCCTGCTCGATGCTGCCTTACCCGAGCGGCAAGCTGCACATGGGCCATGTGCGCAACTACACCATCAACGACATGCTCACCCGCTCATTGCGCATGCAGGGCATGAATGTTTTGATGCCGATGGGTTGGGACGCCTTCGGCCTGCCGGCCGAGAACGCCGCGATGGAGAACGGCGTACCCCCAGCCGCCTGGACGCGCGGCAACATCGCCGAGATGAAGGCCCAGATGCAGCCGCTGGGCATGGCCATCGACTGGAGCCGCGAGGTGGCCACTTGCGATCCCGAGTACTACCGCTGGAACCAGTGGTTCTTCCTGAAGATGCTGGAAAAGGGCATCGCCTACCGCAGGACCCAGGTCGTCAACTGGGACCCGGTGGACCAGACCGTGCTCGCCAACGAGCAGGTCATCGACGGGCGCGGCTGGCGCTCCGATGCGCTGGTGGAAAAACGCGAGATCCCCGGCTACTACTTCGCGATCACCCAGTACGCCGACGAATTGCTGGCCAACGTGGCCGACCCCGCCTGCCCCGGCTACCTGCACGGCTGGCCCGAGCGGGTGCGCCTGATGCAGGAGCATTGGATCGGCAAGAGTGAAGGCCTGCGCTTTGCTTTCCCGCACGACATCCGCGACGACAAGAAGCAACTCATCGGTGAGGGCCGGATGTACGTGTTCACGACGCGCGCCGACACCCTCATGGGCGTCACCTTTTGCGCCGTCGCGTCCGAGCATCCGCTGGCCGCGCACGCGGCGAAAACGCGCCCCAAGGTTGCGGCGTTCATCGAGACCTGCCTCAAAGGCGGCACGACAGAAGCCGAACTGGCGACCAAGGAAAAGGAAGGCGTGCCGACCGGCCTCACGGTCAAGCACCCGATCACCGGCGAGGCCGTCGAGGTCTGGGTCGGCAACTATGTGCTGATGGGCTACGGCGACGGCGCGGTGATGGGCGTGCCGGCGCACGACGAACGCGACTTCGCCTTCGCCCGCAAGTACGGTCTGCGCATCAAGCCGGTGATCGACGTTGCCGGGCTCAGCTACTCGACCGCCGCCTGGCAGGACTGGTACGCCGACAAGCAGCGCGGGCGCTGCATCGGCTCGGGCGTGCTCGACGGCCTCGCGTACCGGGAAGCGGTCGACAAGGTCGCCGACCTGCTCGCGCTGCAAGGCCTGGGCGAGAAGAAGACAACCTGGCGCCTGCGCGACTGGGGCATCAGCCGCCAGCGCTACTGGGGCACGCCGATCCCGATCATCCATTGCCCCGCGTGTGGCGACGTGCCGGTGCCCGAGGGTGACTTGCCCGTCGTCTTGCCCGAAGGCCTGATCCCCGACGGCAGCGGCAACCCTCTGCGCAAGCACGCCGCCTTCCTCAACGTCGCCTGCCCGAAATGCGGCGCAGCGTCGCAGCGTGAAACCGACACGATGGACACCTTCGTCGATTCGGCCTGGTACTACATGCGCTATGCGTGCCCCGACGCCAAGGACAGCATGGTCGACGCGCGCAACGATTACTGGATGCCGATGGACCAGTACATCGGCGGCATCGAGCACGCGGTGCTGCACCTCTTGTACGCGCGCTTCTGGACCAAGGCCATGCGCGATGTCGGCCTGGTCAAGTTCGACGAGCCGTTCATCAAGCTGTTCACCCAGGGCATGCTGCTCAACGAGAGCTTCTACCGCGAAGACGCGGCGGGCAAGAAGCGCTGGTACTACCCGAGCGAAGTCAACGTCAAGCACGACGAGCGCGGCACGCCGGTCGGCGCCACGGCCAAGGAAGACGGCCTGCCCTTGATGCTCGGCGGCATCGAGAAGATGAGCAAGTCGAAGAACAACGTCGTCGAGCCGCGCGAATTCATCAGCAAATTCGGCGCCGACACCGCCCGCCTGTTCACGATGTTCGCCGGCCCGCCGGACCAGAGCGCGGCCTGGTCCGACTCGGGCGCCGCGGGGTCCTACCGCTACCTGAGCCGGCTTTGGGCTTTCGCGGCCAGGCAGGCCGCGGTCGTGCGCGGCGCGGGTGAGGATTTCAGCGCCGCCGGCGCGGCCGCCAAGGCACTGCGCCGCGAGGTGCATGTGCTGTTGGGTCAGATCCGCCACGACTACGACCGCCTGCAATACAACACCGTGGCATCGGGCGCGATGAAGCTGTTGAATGCACTTGAAGAGTTCGCCAACGACGGTAGCGCGGTGTCGAACGCGGCGCTGCGTGAAGGCCTGTCGATACTGCTTCGCATCCTGTACCCGGCGTGCCCTCACATTGCCCACGGCCTGTGGAAGGAACTCGGCTTTGCCGCCAAGCTCGGCGAGTTGATCGACGCGCCCTGGCCGCGGGTCGATGAAGCCGCGCTGGTGCAAGACCAGATCGAGCTCGTGCTGCAAGTCGCCGGCAAGACGCGCGGCGCGATCCGCGTGCCGGCCGCTGCCGACCGGGCAGCCATCGAAGCCGCCGCACTGGCCGCGCCCGAGTTCGCCCGCTTTGCCGAAGGCCGCGCACCGAAGAAGGTGGTGATCGTGCCGGGGCGGCTGGTCAACGTGGTGGTGTGAGCCCGGTGCGCAGCGCCCGCCGTCGTGAGCTGCTGCTGCGCTGCGGCGTGGGGCTCGCCGGCGGTCTCGGGCTCGGCACCGTCGCCGGCTGCGGCTTCGAACTGCGCCGCGCCACCGCGCTGCCCTTCAAGAGCGCGGCGCTGTACGGCTTCGAGCTGCGCTCGCCGCTGGCCGAGGCGTTGAAGCGCGAGTTCGGCAACAGCGGCGTGCTGGTGCACGACAACCCGGCGAGCGCCGAGCTGGTGCTGCAGGCGCTCACCGACGGGCGCGAGAAGAGCATCGTCGCCTCCACCGCCGCCGGCCAGGTGCGTGAGATCCAACTGCGCACACGCTTTCGCTTTCGGGCCTCCACGCCCAGCGGACGCGAGCTGCTGGCGCCCTCGGAGTTGCTGCTCAGCCGCGACATGAGCACCACCGAAACCGCGGCCCTGGCCAAGGCGCAGGAAGAGGCACAGCTCTACCGCGCGATGGACGCCGACATCGTGAGCCAGGTGCTGCGCCGGCTGGCCGCGATCAAGACACTCTGACGGGGCGCCCGATGCAAGTTCGTGCCGAGCAACTGCAAGCCCACCTCGGCCGTGGCCTGAAGCCGCTGTACACGGTGTACGGCGACGAGCCGCTGCTGGCGCAGGAAGCAGCCGATGCGATCCGCGCCGCCGCACGCGCGGCCGGCTACAGCGAGCGCAAGGTGTTCACGGTCAGCGGCGCGCATTTCGACTGGAGCAGCCTGCTCGGCGCGGCGCAGGCGATGAGCCTGTTTGCCGAACGCCAGCTGATCGAGCTGCGCATCCCGAGCGGCAAACCCGGCAAGGAGGGCTCGGACGCCTTGCAGCGCTACTGCGAGAACCTGTCCGACGAGGTGGTGACGATCGTGCACCTGCCCAAGATCGACTTCCAGCAGCAAAAGAGCGCCTGGTTCGCCGCCCTCGACCGCGCCGGCGTGTTGCTGCGGGTGGAGCCGGTGGAGCGCCGCGCCTTGCCGCAGTGGCTGGCGCAGCGCCTGGCCGCGCAGGGCCAGCGCGTGGCCGACGGCGAAGAGGGCCAGCGCGCCTTGAGCTTTTTTGCCGACCGCGTCGAAGGCAACCTGCTCGCCGCGCACCAGGAGATTCAGAAGCTCGCGCTGCTGCACCCGGCCGGTGTGCTGAGTTTCGACCAGGTCGAAGCCGCGGTGCTCAACGTGGCGCGCTACGACGTGTTCAAGCTCGGTGAGGCGGTGTTTGCCGGCCAGGTGGCACGCGCCCTGCGCATGCTCGACGGCCTGCAGGCCGAGGGCGAAGCCGCGGTGCTGGTGCACTGGACCCTGGCCGAGGATCTGCGCGCGCTAAAACGTGTTCATGACGCGGTGGCCGAGGGCAAGCCGTTGGCCTTGGCCTTGCAGGGGCAGCGGGTCTGGGGCGCGAAGGAAAAACTCTTCGAGCGCGTGGTGCCGATGCTGGCCGGCCACCAGGTGGCGCACCTGCTCGAAGCCGCGAGTGTTTGCGATGGCATCGTCAAGGGCCTGAAGCACCCCGACTGGCCGCTCGACGCCTGGGCCGCGCTGCGACGCCTGGCGCTGCTGGTGATGCAAAGGGTGGCGGCACCGCCCGCGGCGAGGAACGGCCGTGTGGCGACGCGGCCGGCGTTGCAACTGGCGCTGTAGCGACATCGAGCGCCTGCGGAAGTCGGCAGGTTCCGGTGCCGTACGCAGGCACGAAGGGACTACTGAATCTCCACGACCCATAGCCGCAATTGGCCGGGCAGGTCAAGCAGAGCATGAACATCGGCCCGCTCGCCGACGATGAGCGATTGAAAATGGTGTTGCAGCAAGCGTGTTGCTACTGCGGAAGCCGGGAGCACTTGTCGGTCGACCATCTCATCGCAACAAAGCGAGGCGGCGAAAATGGTGGCGACAACCTGGTCTGGGCTTGTCGCTCATGCAACAGCTCAAAGGGCGCTCGCGATGTGCTCGAGTGGCTGGCTGACCGGGACGATTCGATTGCGGTACTGCGCCTGGCGCGGATCGCGAGAGCGAAGCCGGCTGCGGCGCTGTGCTCCGCTCATGTCCTCCTGCACGGGCTGCCGCCCGTGCATTCCCCCTTTACTTCGCTGCGCACAGCGCCACAGCCGGCTTCGCTCAGGCCGCCGCGGTGGCGGTTGGCCCTTTCGAATTTAAACCCAACGGTGACAGCCGAGGAGGGCGGGCGACCGGCGTAGTGAAGTAAAGGAGGAGGCCGGGCGAAGCCCGGACGGGGGACATGAACGGAGCCGGTCGCCCACCGTCCTCGGCCACGCGCGGCGTATGGGCATGCTCTTTCCCGCGCTCGGCCGCCGCGTCACGCTTGAACCCAACCGGCATCAATAACCGCGAGTACGCTCCACGAGGTTCGCCACGGCCTCGCCGCGCACAAAGCCGCGCAGGTTCCGCGCCACCACCTGCGCTGCACTGCGCGCGTCGGTGAGGGCGGCCGCATGTGGCAGCACCGTCACCCGCGGGTGGCGCCAGAACGCGTGCTCGGCCGGCAGCGGCTCGGTGTGGAAAACGTCGAGCACCGCGTGTTGCAGCCGGCCGGCATCGAGTGCTGCGAGCAAATCAGCGTCGACGACATGCGCGCCGCGCGCCAGGTTGACCAGGCCCGCGCCAGGCGGCAGTTGCGCGAGGAAACCCGCGTCGATCAGCCCGCGTGTGGCCGAGGTGAGCGGCAGCAGGTTGAGCCCGATGTCGCTCGCGGCGAGCAGCGCCGGCAGCGCCTGGGCGCCCGCGGTGCGGGCCACGCCGGGCGGGGCGTCGCGCGCCGCATGCAGGCTCCAGCCCGCGACGCGGTAGCCGCCCTGCACCAGGCGCCGCGCCACCGCGCGCCCCATCGCGCCGAGGCCGAGCACACTCACCCGCAACGCTTGCGCGCGCCGCTGCGGCAGCTCGTGCCAAAGGCGATCACGCTGCTGCTGCGCGTAGGCGAAAAAGCCGCGGTGCAGCCCGAGCACCGCCCAGAGCGCGGTCTCAGCCATCGCGGCGCTCATGGCGGGGTCGACCATGCGTGCGATCGGCACCTGATGCGGCACGGTGGTGTCGGCGAGCAGGCGGTCGACGCCCGCCCACAAGGACTGGATCAGGCGCAGGTGTTGGAAGCGTTGCAAGGCGCCGGGCGGTGGGTTGGCCACCACCGCGAACTCGGTGCGGGGCGGCGCGTCGTTGGCGCTCCACCAGCGCGCTTCGGGCAGGGCCTGGGCCAACGCGGTGAGCCAGGCGGCGCGTTCGTCGTCGCCGAAGGCGCCGCAAAGGACGATGTCCAGCGGCCCAGCGCTCGCGTCGCTCACCGCTTCTCCCTCACCACTGCGTCCTCACGGCTTCTTCCTCACAGCGTCTTCGCCTGCTCGATCAGGCGCTCCAACGCGATGCGCAGCGTTTGCTCGCGCACCGCCGCGCGGTCGCCGTCGAGCTGCAAGCGCTCGGCCTCGCTGCCGCCACGCCGCCGCGCCCAGGCCAGCCAGACCAGGCCGACCGGCTTGCCCGGCGTGGCGCCGCCGGGGCCGGCGATGCCGGTGACCGCGATCGCCAGGTCCGCTGCCGAATGGCGCAGCGCGCCTTCGGCCATCGCACGCGCCACAGCTTCGCTCACCGCACCGTGTTGATCGATCAGCGCCGGGGGTACCCCGAGCATCTGGGTCTTGGCCGCATTGCTGTAGCTGACGAAGCCGCGTTCGAACCAGTCGCTCGACCCGGCGACGCTGGTGCAAGCGGCGGCGATCAAACCGCCGGTGCAACTTTCAGCGCTGGCGACGAAGCCACCACGTTCGCGAAGCGATCGGCCGAGTTCGAGCACCTGGGCTTCGAGGTCGTCGGCGAACTTCATCACCCGACCCAGCGCCAGAGGGCGATCACCAGCAGCGTGCACAGCGCCGCCACCAGGTCGTCGAAGAGGATGCCGAAGCCCGCGCGCCAACCCGGCGCCGTGCCGGGAGGCGACTTGAAGGCGCGGTCGGCCCAGGCCACCGGGCCGGGCTTCACCGCGTCGAAAAAGCGGAACAGCAAAAACGCCGCAAGCTGCGCCAGCCAGCCCGACGGCATCAGCAGCCAAAGCACGAGCCAGAAGGCGACCACCTCATCCCAGACGATCGCGCTGGGGTCCGCGGTGCCGAGGCTGCGCGCAGTTTTTGTGCAGGCCCACCAGCCGACAAGCAGCGCCGCCGCGATGACCAGCGCCCAATGCAGTTCGCCAAGCCAGCGGTTGAGCACCAGGAATCCGAGCCAGGCCCAGAGCGTGCCCACCGTGCCCGGCGCCCAGGGCGACAAGCCACTGCCGAAGCCCATCGCGATCAGGTGAGCGGGGTGCGCCAACATCAACCGGGCGCTGGCGCGGCGCGGCGCGGTGGCGCCGGGCGAGCCCGACGGCTTCGGCGTCGGCGGAGACGGCGGAGGCAACGCGGTGTCCATCTCGGGACCTGTTTTCTCAGCTGCGAAAGTGGTCGAAGCCGGCCGCGGCCAGCTCGACCGGTTCGCCGCGTGAATCGTGCAGGCGCAGCCCCAACCCGGCATCGATGACGCCGATGCGGCGCACGCCCACCCCGGCCGCCGCGGCGGCTTCGAGCACCCGGGCGTGACGCGGCGCCGGTACGCTGAACAGCAGCTCGTAGTCGTCGCCGCCGGCGAGCAGGCATTCGAGCTGCAGCGGGCGTGGCATCGCCGCGAGCCAGGTGCTGCGCGGCAACTCGTCGACATTCACGCGCGCGCCGACGCCGGACGCGGCGAGCAGATGGCCCAGGTCGCCGGCGAGGCCATCCGAAATGTCGATCGCCGCGCTCGCGACGCCGCGCAGCGCCAGGCCGAGGGCCACCCGCGGCTCGGGGCATTCCATCGCGCGGCGTGTGGCTTCGAACGCCTCGGCGCCGAGCACCACGCGGCCGCGAAAGGCTTCGAGTGCGAGGCGCGCGTCACCGATGCCGCCGCCCTCGCCGCGCCCTTCGCCGCCACCCGCGTGGCTGACCCAGAGCTCGTCGCCGGCCCGGGCCCCGCTGCGCAACAAGGCCTGGCCCGCGGGCATTTCACCGAACACGGTGATGCAGATGTTGAGCGGCCCGGCGGTGGTGTCGCCGCCGACGAGTTCGATGCCGTGTGCGTCGGCAAGTGCAAACAGCCCGCGCGAAAAACCGGTGAGGAAGCTTTCGTCCACCCGCGGCATCGCGAGCGCGAGCGTGAACGCCAGCGGCTTGGCGCCGCAAGCGGCGAGGTCGCTCAGGTTCACCGCCAGCGCCTTGTGACCCAGGCGTTCGGGCGCCACGGTGGAGAGGAAATGCCGGCCCTCGACCAGCATGTCGCAGGACACCGCGAGCTGCATGCCGGGTGTGGGTACGAGCAGCGCGCAGTCGTCGCCGATGCCCAATGCGACGCGGGCGCCGCGAGCACCCTTCGAGGCCGAGTGCTTGAAGTACTTGCCGATGAGGTCGAATTCGCCGAGCGACATGAAGGGCTCTCAGCTCAAGGCGCGATCTGTTCCGCGTAGTCCACCAGCGCCGCCAGCAACGCCTGCCCGCGCTCGTCGGCGCCCTCATGCAGCGTGTCGATGCGCTCGGCAAACGCCGCCAACGTTTGCGCGCCGCCCTCACCCCGGTGCAGCCGCCCGGCGCGGTGTTCATGCCAGCGCAGATGTTCGTCGCCAGACAGCGTGTCAGGGAAATTGCGTGCGCGGTAGCGGAACACCAGTTCCTCCAGGCGCGGGTCGGCAAACGCCGGCGCGCGGCCGCTGAGCTTGTCGGCGAGTGCCTGCGGGGTGAGCGCGCGCAGCCGGGTGAGCAGGGCGCGGTCGGTGTTGCTGAGGAAGCCGCCGTAGAGGTCTTCATCCACATCCACCGGCTCGGTGGGCGGCAGGCGGCCATACACCTCGGGCCAGATGCCGGCCATCTTGCCCGCACCCCGGGCGGCGCTGTCGGCGTGGCGCAGCGCCAGGTCCACGTCAATGCCCCAGCGTTGCGCCACCTGGGGCGTGAGGGTTTTCAGGTTGCTCACCACCACCGGGCTCTTGTTGAGATGAATCGTCTTCAGCGGCAGCCGTGTGGTGCCCTCGGGCAGATCCTCCGCACGGGTGTAGATCCGTTCGCGGATGGCCCTGGCGTTGAGCGTGAACAGCTCGCCCGGGTCTTCGGCCAGGTCCCAGACGATCACCTCGTTCTTGTTGCTCGGGTGCGGCGCCAGCGGCCACACCAGCGCCAGGTTGCCACGTTCGCCGGGGTACATGCCCGAGACATGCAGCAGCGGCCGTCCTTCGCGCTGCGCTGCGGCCATCTCGTCGCTCACCGCATGCTTGCTGCGCAGCTTCAGGCAGAACTCCCACAGCTTCGGCTGCTTGCCGCGCACCAGGCGCGCCAGCGCGACCGTGGCGCGCACATCGCTGAGCGCGTCGTGGGCGCTGTCGTGCGCCAAGCCGTTGGCCCGGGTCAGGTGTTCGAGCTTCAGCGACGGCTGGCCCTCGTCGTTGGTCGGCCACTGGATGCCCTCGGGGCGCAGCGCGCGGCAGGTGCGCAGCACGTCGATCAGGTCCCAACGACCGCAGCCGTTCTGCCACTCGCGGGCATAGGGGTCGAGCAGGTTGCGCCAGAACAGGAAGCGCGTCACTTCGTCGTCGAAGCGGATGCTGTTGTAGCCCACGCCCACGGTGCCGGGGCGCGCCAGTTCGCGCTCGATCGCGTCGGCAAATCCGTTTTCGGCTATGCCTCGTTCGAGGCAGGTCTGCGGCAGGATGCCGGTGAGCAGGCAGCTCTCGGGGTCGGGCAGGTAGTCGTCGGCGGGTTTGCAGTAGTGCATCACCGGCGCGCCAATCTCGTTCAACTCGGCGTCGGTGCGGATGCCCGCAAACTGCGCCGGCCGGTCGCGCCGCGGCACCAGGCCGAAGGTTTCGTAGTCGTGCCAGAAGAAGCTGAAGTCGGTGGGGGCGGGCATGGGCGAACGATAACCGTTGGCCCACCGGGGCAGCGGGCTCGGTCGGCTTGCTCGGTTCGGCCACCCGCTCAGGGCGTCCGCTCGGCGCGCTGTGCCGGCGCACGCGGCCGCAGCGGGTGCCGCCGCGGCCTCTTAGCCTCCGCGCAGCAGGTTCGCCAGCGCCACCGCGCTGGACACGTCCATCTTCTCGAACACACGCGCGCGGTGAACCTCCACGGTGCGCACGCTGATGTTCAGCGCGTCGGCGATCAGCTTGTTGGGCTTGCCGTCGATCACCAGGCGCATCACGTCGCGCTCGCGCTCGGTGAGTTCGGCCAGGCAGCGCTCGGTGTGTTTGCGCGCGAGGCGGCGCTGGATCGCCTGGCCGCTCAGCGCCAGCGCCTGCTCGACGCGGTCGACCAGCAGGTTGTCGGAGAACGGTTTCTCGACGAAGTCGAAGGCGCCGCTCTTGACCGTGGCCACCGCCGTGGTCACGTCGCCATGGCCGGTGAGGAAGATCACCGGCAGCGCCGGCAGCACGCCACGTTCGGCCAGGCGCTCGAAGAGCGTCAAACCGCTCATGCCCGGCATGCGCATGTCCAGCAGCAGGCACGAGGGCGCGTCGGGCCAGTCCGGCAGCTTTGCCCCCGCGGTGCGCGCCGCGACCATCGCCTCGAAGCCCTCGGCGCTGGCGTAGGCCTCGGAGAGCAGGCGGCGCGAGCGCAGCAGCCAGGCCAGCGCGTCGCGCACCACGTCTTCGTCGTCGACGAGGTAGACCATCGGCAGGCCGAGCGGGCGTTGGTTGGCGGCGGGTGACGGCGGGGTCGGCATGGCCGCTGTATTTTGCCGCCGCCGGAGCGTGTTGCGGCAAGCCTCGTTTGCTGCTTATCACCGCGCCTGAAAACGCAACGGCCCCGATTGCCACCCCGGGCCGCTGCCGCTAACGTAGGCGCTCGCAGCCACGCCCCCGGCCACCCACGCACACGGAAAACCCGCATGCCCACCGTCCACCACCTGAACCACCCGCTGATCCAGCACAAGCTCACGCTGATGCGGCAGAAGACCCGCTCGACCAACAGCTTCCGCCGCCTGCTGCATGAAATCGGGATGTTGATGGCTTACGAGGTCACCCGCGAGATGCCCACCTCGCTGATCGAAATCGAAACCCCGCTGGAGACGATGAAGGCCCCGGTGATCGACGGCAAGAAAACCGTGTTCGTGATCGTGATGCGCGCCGGCGCGGGTTTGCTCGAAGGCATGCTCGACGTGGTGCCGGGTGCGCGCGTCGGCCATATCGGCCTCTACCGCGACCCGAAAACACTCACCGCGATCGAGTACTACTTCAAGATGCCGTCGGACATGCACGAGCGCGACGCGATCGTGCTCGACCCGATGCTGGCCACCGGCAACTCCGCCGTGGCGGCGGTGGAGCGGCTGAAGGAGACGGGGCCGAAGTCGATCCGCTTCGTCTGCCTGCTCGCCGCGCCGGAGGGATTGAAGCACTTCCACGAGCACCACCCGGACGTGCCGGTGTACACCGCGGCGATCGACCGCGAACTCAACAGCCACGGCTACATCGTGCCGGGCCTGGGCGACGCGGGCGACCGCATCTTCGGCACCAAGTAGCGCCATGCACTGGCCCAACGGAGCAGGCGCGCAGCCCCGGCGCCGCCTGGACCCCCAATGCTGATCCGCAACGCCACCCTGCCCGACAGCCGAACCGGCATCGACCTGCTGGTGCAGGCCGGCCGCATCGCCGCTGTCGGCGTGAACCTTTCTGCGCCGGAAGGCACGCCGGTGCACGACGCACAAGGCTGGCTGCTCAGCCCGCCGTTCGTGGACGCGCATTTCCATCTCGACGCCACCTTGAGCTTCGGGCTGCCGCGGGTGAACGCCAGCGGCACGCTGCTCGAAGGCATCGCCCTCTGGGGTGAGCTGAAACCGCAGTTGACGCAGGAGGCGCTGGTCGAGCGCGCCTTGACGTACTGCGACTGGGCGGTGGCCAAGGGCCTGCTCGCGATCCGCTCGCATGTGGACGTGTGCGATGAGCGCCTGCTCGCGGTGCAGGCGCTGCTGCAGGTGCGCGCGCAGGTGAAGCCTTATCTCGACCTGCAACTCGTCGCCTTCCCGCAGGACGGCCTGCTGCGTTCGCCCCACGCGCTGGCCAACCTGAAGCGTGCGCTCGACCTGGGCGTGGACGTGGTCGGCGGCATTCCGCATTTCGAACGCACGATGGACGAGGGCGCGCAAAGCGTGAAGCTGCTTTGTGAGCTCGCCGCCGAGCGCGGGCTGCCGGTGGACCTGCATTGCGACGAAAGCGACGACCCGCTGTCGCGCCATGTCGAGACGCTGGCCTTGCACACCCAGCGCCTGGGACTGCACGGGCGGGTCACCGGCTCGCACCTGACCTCGATGCATTCGATGGACAACTACTACGTCTCCAAGCTGATCCCGTTGATGGCCGAGGCGCAGCTGAACGTGGTGGCCAACCCGCTGATCAACATTACCCTGCAGGGCCGCCGCGACAGCTACCCCAAGCGCCGCGGCATGACCCGGGTGCCCGAGCTGATGGCCGCGGGGCTGAACGTCGCCTTCGGGCACGACTGCGTGATGGACCCCTGGTACCCGCTCGGCTCGGCCGACATGCTCGAAGTGGCGGCGATGGGCCTGCATGTGGCGCAGATGACCTCGCAGGCCGGCCTGCGCGCCTGCTTCGACGCGGTGACGGTGAACCCCGCAAAAACCCTCGGCCTCCAGGGCTACGGCCTCGAAGTTGGCTGCCATGCCGACTTCGTGCTGCTGCAGGCGCGCTCGCCGGCAGAGGCGGTACGCCTGCGTGCGCAGCGCCTGCTCGTGGTGCGGCGCGGCGAGGTGCTCGCACGCTCGGCACCCGCCACCGCGAGCCTGCACCTGCCCGGCCGCCCGGGCAGCGTGGACTGGACGCTGCAACGCTGACACACCCCTGTTCAAGGGGCGGGTGCGCCGGCACCCCTGGCTAGAATCGGCCGCATCCCAGCTGTCCGTCGAACAATGAAACTCATCGGTGCGTTGACCAGCCCCTACGTGCGCAAGGTTCGCATCGTGATGGCCGAAAAGAAGCTCGACTACCAGTTTGTGCTCGAAGACGTCTGGGCCGGCGATGCCATTGTCAAGAGCAACCCGCTGGGCAAGGTGCCTTGCCTGGTGCTCGAAGGAGGCGAGGCGGTGTTCGACTCTCGGGTCATCGTCGAATATGTCGACAGCATGAGCCCGGTGGGCAAGCTGATCCCGCCGCTGGGCCGCGAGCGGGTGGAGGTGCGCACCTGGGAGGCGCTGGCCGACGGCATGATCGACGCCCTGATCCTCGCGCGCCTGGAGCTCACCTGGTCCGGCCGCAGCGACGAACAACGCTGCCCCGCCTGGGTGGACCGCCAGATGGACAAGATGCATGCGTCGCTGAAAGCCATGAGCAAGGGCCTGGGCGACAAGCCCTGGTGCTCCGCCGGCATCCACTTCACGCTCTCCGACATCGCGGTCGGCTGCGCGCTCGGCTACCTGGACTTCCGCTTCGCGCATATCGACTGGCGCGACGAGTACCCGAACCTGAAGCGCCTGGCCGAAAAACTCGCCACCCGGCAGAGTTTCATCGACACCGCGCCGCCGCAATAGGCCCGGCGCCAAGCGCGATCTCAGGCCAGCGCCGGGCCGCTCCCAAGCGGCCTGAGCTCCCCTCGGGGGGCGCGAGCGAAGCGAGCTTGGGGCCGTCGGTTATGCCGGCGCGAAGCTCGCGCCGGAGGCGCGGTGCCAGTAGACGCGGTAAACCTCGTGCGGCCAGTCGGCCTCGCCACGCATCGCGGCCAGCAGCGCGCCCGGCTGCACGAAGGGCAGCAGATTGGCCAGCAGCTTCACCTCGCCGCTGGCCATGCGGCGCACGATGTGCGCGGCCGAGATCTGGTTCGGGTGCGTCAGCCCCGCGGCCTGTACCAGTTCCTTTAGCGCCCGCAGCGTGTTCTGGTGGTACTGGAACACCCGCTCGGTCTTGGTCGGCACCACCAGTGCCTCCTGGCGCAGCGGGTCCTGCGTGGTCACGCCGGTGGGGCAGCGCCCGGTGTGGCAGGTTTGGGACTGGATGCAGCCGAGCGCGAACATGAAGGCACGCGCGGAATTGCACCAGTCCGCGCCCAGGGCCATCATCCGTGCGATATCGAAGGCGCTCACCACCTTGCCGGCGCAGCCGATGCGCACACGCTCGCGCAGGTTCAGTCCGACCAGCGTGTTGTGCACCAGCAGCAAGCCCTCCTGCAAGGGCACGCCGACATGGTCGGTGAACTCCAGCGGCGCCGCGCCGGTGCCGCCCTCGGCGCCGTCGACCACGATGAAGTCGGGTGTGATCCCGGTCTCGAGCATCGCGATGCAGATCGCGAACCACTCCCAGGGGTGGCCGATGCAGAGCTTGAAGCCGGTGGGCTTGCCACCCGACATCTCGCGCAGCCGCTGGATGAACTGCATCAGCTGCAGCGGGGTTGAAAACGCGCTGTGGCTGGCCGGGCTCAAGCAGTCCACCCCCGGCGCCACACCCCGCGCCTGCGCGATTTCGAGCGTGACCTTCGGCCCCGGCAAGACGCCGCCATGGCCGGGCTTGGCGCCCTGGCTGAGTTTCAACTCGATCATCTTCACCTGCGGCTCGCGCGCCGCGGCGATGAAACGCTCGGGGTTGAACGAGCCGTCCTCGTTGCGGCAGCCGAAGTAGCCCGAGCCGACTTCCCAGATCAGGTCGCCGCCGTGCGCGCGGTGGTGCGCGCTGATCGAGCCCTCGCCGGTGTCGTGCGCGAAGCCGCCCTTCTTCGCGCCGCCGTTGAGCGCCAGGATCGCGTGGGCCGAGAGCGAGCCGAAGCTCATCGCCGAAATGTTGAACACGCTGGCGGCGTAGGGCTGGGTGCAATGCGGCGCGCTGCCGATGGTGACGCGGAAGTCCTGCGAGGCCAGCGTGCTGGGTTGCAGCGAATGGTTGATCCACTCGTAGCCCGCGGCCTGCACATCGAGCTGGGTGCCGAAGGGGCGTTTGTCCGAATCGCCCTTGGCGCGCTGGTAGACCAGCGAGCGCTGCTGGCGCGAGTAGGGCGCCGCTTCGCGGTCGCTTTCGATGAAGTACTGGCGCAGCTCGGGGCGGATGAATTCGAGCAGGAAACGCAGGTGCCCGATCACCGGATAGTTGCGCAGCACCGAGTGGCGCTGCTGCTGCGTGTCGCGCCAGCCCAGGCCGACCAGGAACAGGAACAGCAGCGCCCAGAAGCCACCGAACCCAAACGCCACCCAACAGAACGCGGAAAGCAGCCCGGCCACCGCGCAGAACAGCCAGGCGCTGTAGCGCACCGGAAAGTGGGCGTCGAGTCGGTCGAGCCAGCCGTGCATGGGCGCCTCCGGTGCGCTGTGTTGGCGCCGGATGGTAGCTGCGCGTTCAGGCCTTGTTGAAAAAACCGAGCAGCGCGTCGGCCGTCTCCACCGGCAGCTCCTCGGGCAGAAAGTGGCCGCCCGGCATGAGCTGCGGCAGCACCTCGCCGGAGCACTGCGCACGCCACAACGCCACCGGGTCGAAGAGCTTGTGGATCACGCCGCGCTCGCCCCAAAGCAGCAGCAGGTCGCAGCCGATCTTCTCGCCGCGCTGGCGCGAGGCGCGGTCGTGTTCGAGGTCGATGCCGGCCGAAGCGCGGTAGTCCTCGCAGGCGCCGTGGATTGTCTCGGGCCGGCTGAAGCAGCGCTGATATTCGGCCCATGCCTCGGGTTCGATGTAGTCGGTGCCACGCGCGCCCCAGCCACCGAGCTTCCAGCGCAGGTAATGCAGCGGGTCGGCCGCGATCATGCGTTCGGGGCCCGGCGCGGGCTGGATCAGGTGGAACCAGTGGTAATAGGCCGAGGCGAAGCGCATGTCGGTGGCGTTGTACATGTCCAGCGTCGGCGCGATGTCGATCAACGCCAAGCGCGCCACCGCGCCTGCGTGGTCCAGCGCCATGCGGTGCGCCACCCGCGCGCCGCGGTCGTGGCCGCAGACGAAGAAGCGCTCGTGGCCGAGCGAGTGCATCAGCGCCACCAGGTCCGCGGCCAGGGTGCGTTTGCTGTAGTTGGCATGGTCGGCGGCGCCGGGCGGCTTGTCGGAGTCGCCATAGCCGCGCAGGTCGGGCAGCACCAGGCTGAAATGCGGCGCGAGTGCCTGCGCCACCCGGTGCCACATCACATGGCTTTGCGGGAAGCCGTGCACCAGCAGCAACGGCGGTTTGCTGCGGGTGCCGCCGCTGCGCGCGAAGACGCGGATGCCGGTGTTGACTGCGTGATGCCGCGCCTCGAAACCCTCGAACCAGACCATGCTCGCCTCCTCTTGCATCGGCCAGGCCGACGCTATACTTTGCCTCACAGCGCCGATTTGTTCTGGATTGCGGGCGCTTAAACAAATGCCGCTAAAAAAGTGAGGTCGCCCGCACCGGCGTCCGCTTTGCAGGCGGCGCCGGTTTGGTTTTTCATGGCCTCCGTCGGAACCGTCAATCCCCAGCAAAAATTTTTCGCCGAGCCGTTGCCGCTGCGCAGCGGGGCGAGCCTGCGCGAGTACACGCTGGTCTACGAGACCTACGGCACGCTCAACGCCGAGAAGAGCAACGCGGTGCTGGTCTGCCATGCGCTCAATGCCTCGCACCATGTGGCCGGGCGCTATGAGGGCCAGGACAACGGCGTCGGCTGGTGGGACAACCTGGTCGGGCCCGGCAAGCCGCTGGACACCGAACGCTTCTTCGTCATCGGCGTCAACAACCTCGGCTCCTGTTTCGGCTCCACCGGGCCGATGCACCCGAACCCCGACCCGGCGGCCGAGGGCCGGGTCTACGGCGCGGATTTCCCGGTGGTCACGGTGGAAGACTGGGTCGATGCGCAGGCCCGCCTGCTCGACGCGCTGGGCATCCGGCAACTCGCCGCGGTGCTCGGCGGCAGCCTCGGCGGCATGCAGGCGATCGACTGGTCGCTGCGTTATCCGCAGCGCATCCGCCACTGCATCGCGGTGGCCACGGCGCCGAACCTGTCGGCGCAGAACATCGCGTTCAACGAGGTGGCGCGGCGCGCGATCGTCACCGACCCGGACTTCCACGGCGGCCACTTCTACGCCCACCACACGCTGCCGCGGCGCGGCCTGCGGGTGGCGCGGATGATCGGCCACATCACCTACCTCTCCGACGATGTGATGGCCGAAAAATTCGGCCGCCAGTTGCGCAACGGCAGCCTGGCCTACAGCACGCAGGACATCGAGTTCCAGATCGAGAGTTACCTGCGCCACCAGGGCGACAAGTTCAGCGAGTATTTCGACGCCAACACGTACTTGCTGATCACGCGAGCGCTCGACTACTTCGACCCGGCGCGGGCCTTCGACGGCGACTTGTCCAAGGCCTTCGCCGCGGCGCGCGGCCCGCAGTTCCTGCTGGTGAGCTTCACCACCGACTGGCGCTTCTCGCCCGCCCGCTCGCGCGAGATCGTCAAGGCGCTGGTCGACAACCGCGCGCCGGTGAGCTACGCCGAGATCGACGCGCCGCATGGCCACGACGCCTTTTTGCTCGACGACCCGCGTTATCACGGCGTGATGCGGGCGTACTTCGAGCGCATTGGCGCGGAGACGCGGAGATGACACGAGCTCGATCGGCGCAGCTCTTGCGGGCCGAGCGCCGGGCCGCCACCGGCCGGAGGCCGATGGCCTTCGGCAGGCACAGACAGTCCGCAGGGACTGTCTGTGTCCGGCCTCAGCTCGCCAAGCCGGCCCGCATCCCCTTGGGGGATCGGCGTATGTACCCATTCGACGAGGAGCTCAGCTCATGAGCGACCGCGCCGACTTCGATGTGATTTCCGCGCTGGTGCCCCGTGGCAGCCGGGTACTCGACCTCGGCTGCGGCAACGGCGAGCTGCTGGCGCGGCTGACCCGCGAGCGCGGCTGCTCGGGCTACGGCATCGAGATAGACGACGCCAACCTGCATGCCTGCGTGCAGCGCGGGGTCAACGTGATCCAGCTCAACCTCGAGGAAGGCCTGGCCCTCTTCGAAGACCGCAGCTTCGACGTGGTGCTGCAGCTGGACACGCTGCAACACCTGCGCAACACCGAGAACATGCTGCGCGAGACCGCGCGGGTCGGCCGCTTCGGCATCGTGAGCTTTCCGAACTTCGCCCATTGGCCCAACCGGATTCGGGTGGCGTCGGGCCGCATGCCGGTGACCAAGGTGCTGCCCTACCAGTGGTACGACACGCCGAACGTGCGCTTCGGCACCCATGCCGACTTCGAGATCCTGGCGCGCAAGAACGGCTTGGCGATCATCGACAGCTTCGGCCTGCAAAACGGCTACGAGGTGCGGCGCTGGCCGAACCTGCGCGCCAGCGTGGCGGTGTTCAAGTTCGAACGCGGATGACCGGCCCCAAGGACGCCGTGGGGCGTGCGCCCCCCGAGGGGGAGCAAGGAAACTTGGGGCGGCCCGGCGTTTCCTTGACCGGCCCCGAAAGCACTGACATACCGCAGGCACCGAAGCGATCAGAATCCGGCCCCATGCCCCCGCCCAAAAAGCTGCTGCTCGGCTGCATCGCCGACGACTTCACCGGCGCCACCGACTTGGCCAACAACCTGGTGCGTGCCGGCATGCGCGTGGTGCAGACCATCGGCGTCCCGAGCGATGAAGCGCCGGACGGACCGGACGATGCCGCGGCGGATGTCGACGCCGTGGTGGTGGCGCTGAAATCGCGCACCGCGCCGGTGGCCGACGCGGTGGCGCAGTCGCTCGCGGCGGCGCGTTGGCTGCGCGAGCGCGGCGCGGCGCAGATCTACTTCAAGGTCTGCTCGACCTTCGATTCGACGCCGCAGGGCAACATCGGCCCGGTGGCCGAGGCGTTGATGCAGGACCTGGGCGCGCGGTTTGCGATCGTCACGCCGGCCTTCCCCGAAAACGCGCGCACCGTGTTCAAGGGCCATCTCTTCGTCGGCGACCTGCTGCTCTCCGACAGCCCGATGCGCCAGCACCCGCTGACCCCGATGACCGACGCCAACCTGGTGCGGGTAATGCAGGCGCAACTGCGCCACAGCCGCTGCGGCCTGATCGACCACCGCGTGGTGGCGCGCGGCGCCGCCGCGGTGCGCGAGCGCATCGCCGCGTTGCAAGCCGAAGGCTTCGCCTTTGCGATCGCCGACGCGGTGAGCGATGCCGACCTGCAGGTGCTGGCGCAGGGATCGCACGGCCTGGCGCTGGTGGTGGCGGGCTCGGGCCTGGCGATCGGGATACCGGCGCTGTACGGCTTGAGCCCGAATCCGACGGCGGCTCAGCTGCCTGCGGCCGGCGGCGCGCGTGCGGTGATCAGCGGCAGTTGTTCGGCGGCCACCAACGCGCAGGTGGTGGCCTTCATCGCCAGCGGCGGTGCGGCGTTTTGGGTCGATCCGCTGCGCATCGCCGCGGGCGAGGATGTGGTGGCCCAGGCGCTCGACTGGGCGCGGCCACAGCTCGGATCGGCGCCGGTGCTGGTCTATGCCACCGCCGCACCCGACGCGGTCAACGCGGTGCAACAACAACTCGGCGCCGAACGTGCCGGTGCGCTGGTGGAACAAACCCTGGCGCGTGTGGCCTCGGGCCTGGTGGATGCCGGTGTGCGCCAGTTGCTCGTGGCCGGAGGCGAAACCTCGGGCGCCTGCGTGCAGGCGCTGGGCGTCAGGCGCCTGCGCATCGGGCCGCAGATCGACCCCGGCGTGCCCTGGTGTTTTGCGCCGGAACCCGGGCTGCACCTGGCGTTGAAGTCGGGCAACTTCGGCGGCACCGACTTTTTCAGGCGCGCCTTCGAGCGGCTTTGAGCGCTGCTGTGAGCCCGGCTTTGCGCACGGCGCTGAACCCGAACCTGCGACGTCGCCCGTGAGCTATCAACCCAGCGAAGAAGCCGCGCTGCGCGACGAGATCTGCCGCGTTGGCGCCTCGCTCTACCAGCGCGCTCATGTGCACGCCAGCGCCGGCAACATCAGCGTGCGCCTGGCCGACGGCGGCTTCCTGATCACCCCGACCGACGCCTGCCTCGGCACGCTCGAGCCCACGCGCCTGGCCCGGCTCGATGCCGCGGGTGTGCAGACCGGCGGCGATCGCGCGAGCAAAACCCTCGCGCTGCACCGCCGCATCTACACCGCTGCACCCGACGCACGCTGCGTGATCCACACCCACAGCACGCAGCTCGTGGCGCTGACATTGCAAGGCGTGTGGAGCGAGCAGGACATCCTGCCGCCGATCACGCCCTACTTCGTGATGAAGGTGGGCCATGTGCCGCTGATGCCCTACCACCGGCCCGGCGACCCGCGGGTGGCCGAACTCGTGGCCGAGCGCATCGGCGCGATGGCGGCCCGGGGCACGCCGATTCGCGCGGTGATGCTTGAGCGGCTGGGGCCCAATGTGTGGCATCAATCGCCGGCCGAAGCGTCGGCGGTGCTCGAAGAACTCGAAGAGACCGCGAAGCTGTGGCTCGCCAGCGCGCGCAAGCCCGAGCCCTTGAGCGAAGCGCAGATCGACGAGTTGCGCCAGCAGTTCGGCGCGGCCTGGTAGCGGCCAGGCGGTCCCGCCGCGTCACGGCCTTTTCACATAGCGCCCGTCGAAGGCCACGCTCCAGGTCTGGCCAGCGTCCTCGGACTGCTCCCACGACTGGCGCACGCTGCCGTCGCCGTTGAGTACCAGGTGATGCGCTGCGTTTGTGTCGCTCCTGCGTGCTGCGTGTGCGCGCTGCTGGCTTGCAGCACCATGCGTCCGGCCTGGAACCCATCCGCGAGGTCCAGGCGCGTGCCGTCGCTGCCGATCCAGCTTTGATGCCAGCGCCCGTCGCGGCGGTCGAACAGGTTCAGGCTCTTGCCGCAGAAGCCGCCGTTGCCGCTCCACGCCTCAAGCAGGGCGCAGCCGCCGGCCGCGGAGGTGATGCGGTTTTCGCCAGCGCGTTTGCCATCGGGCAGCAGGCCGACGTTCCGATGGCCGAGCCAGAGGTCGAACCGCCGGTGCTCGGCGCTCGGGCAGGCCGGGGTGGCGCGGCCTGCGGTGCGGCCTGCGCCGGGGTCTGCGCGGCGCTCTTCGCGCCGTTCTGCGCGGGGGGCTGCGCGCCGCCGCTGGCACTGGCCATCACGAACCCCAAGGTCACGAGCGTTCGTCGCGCCGAGCGTTCGCCCGCGCCGTGGGCGTTCACAAGGGCGCCACCGCGGGGAGCGGCGGGAACTCGGCCTCGCGCTTTCCCTTCCACGCTGCGATCGCCACCGCCATCTCGTCGATGTCGAACACCGCGCTTTGCAGCAGCGTCATCTGCGCCAGTGACTCCGCGGTGCCATGGTCGCGGGCGAAGTTCAGCGCCAGCTTGCTGGTGGCGATCGCCAGCGGGCTCTTGGCCGCGATCGCGCGGGCGAGTGTCATCGCGTGTTCATGCAGTGCCGCGGTGTCGGGCAGCACCGCGTTCACCAGGCCCACGGCCAGCGCCCGCTCGGCGCCGATGCGGTCGCCGGTGTAGGCCATCTCGCGCGCCATGCCTTCGGGCACGATCTTGGGCAGGCGTTGCAGCGAGCCCACATCGGCGGCCATGCCAATGTGGATTTCCTGCACCGTGAAAAACGCGTCGGCGCTGCAGACACGGATGTCGCAGGCGGTGGCCAGGTCCAGCCCTGCGCCGACACAGCCGCCCTGCACCGCGCAGACCACCGGGAAGCGCGCGCTGTCGAGCACGTCGATGCATAGCATCAGCCGGCGCAGGAACTCCTGGAAGGCCAGCCGCGCGCGTGCGTCGCCGGTGTCGAAGCCGGGCAGGCCGCTCGCGAACACGTCCAGCGACATGCCGGCGCAGAAGTGTTTGCCGGTGGAGCGCAGCACCAGCACGCGGGTTTGGCCGCCGTCGCTCAAGGTTTGCACCGCGTCGCGCAAGGCCGGAAAAAACGCCGGGCCGACGGCGTTGAGCCGCTCGGGGCGACTGAATTCGAGCTGCGCGATGCCGCTGGCAGCGTCGAGGTCGAGCTTGAAGTAGTCGTTCATGGCATTCGCTTTCGCGGGTCTTCCCGGGGGTCGGTGAGCGCGCAGGCTACCCATCGCACGGCGCCTGTCAATCGCCGCTTTCCGCCACAGGTGCAGGCCCATCGCGACCCTACACTGCGCGCCCATGCAAACGCTGCGCACCCACGACGGCCTTCCCCTGCACCTGCGAAGCTGGGCCGCGCCGGGGCTGCGGCGCCCGGGCTCGCGCGGCATGGTGATCCTGGTGCATGGCCTGGGCGAACACATCGGCCGCTACGAAGTGCTGGCCGCCGACCTGAACCGGGCCGGCTGGGACGTGGCCGGCTACGACCAGCGGGGCCACGGCGCTTCTGCAGGGCCGCGGGGCGGGCTGAGCGCCCACGACGACCTGCTGCGCGACCTGGCGCTGGTGATCGATACCTTGCGCCCGCCCGACGGCAGGCCGCTGGTGCTGCTCGGCCACAGCATGGGCGGCCTGGTGGTGGCGCGCTTCCTCGCCGAAGCGCTCGGCGCTGCGGCGGGCGGCATGGCGCAGGACTGGTCGCGTGAGGTGGATGCCGCGGTGCTCTCGTCCCCGGCGCTGGACGCCGGCATGAACGGGGCGCAGAAAATGTTGCTCGCTGCGCTCGGGCCGCTGGCGCCCGGGCTGGCGGTGAACAACGGGCTCAAGCCCGACTGGATCAGCCGCGACCCCTCGGTGGTGAAGGCCTACATGACCGACCCGATGGTGCATGACCGCATCACACCGCGCCTGGTGCGCTTCATTGTCGACGGCGGTGCACTCGCCCTCGCGCGCGCTGCACAGTGGCGCGTGCCCACGCTGCTGATGTGGGCCGGCGCCGACCGTTGTGTGTCACCCGCGGGCAGCGAAGCCTTCGCCGCCGCCGCGCCGCCGTCGGCGGTGCAGCCACGCTGCTTCGACCCGCTGTTTCACGAGATCTTCAACGAGCCCGAACGCGACGAGGTGGTTGCGGCCTTGCTGGGCTGGCTCGAGCGGCGCTTTCCGCGCTAGGGGCGGCACGCCCTCCGCCTTTGGTGGTGCTCGGGCGGTGCTCGCAAGCCGGGTTCTCAGACGGATTCGCAAGCAATCGCATAAAACTCCGTTCGGGCTGAGCTTGCGTTTCCGACCGTCCTGAGCTTGGCGAAGGAAGCCCTCGCTGGCCCTTCGGCAAGCTCAGGGCGAAGGGATGAATAGCGCCGCCCAGTTTCAGTCCACTGACCGTACGTTCCCATCAGGCCGCCAGCATTCGCTCGGACTCCCACCACAGCCGCTCGGCCGCACCCGCGTCCATGATGTGCGGCGAATAGCCGCTGACCCGGTTGTCCTTCGGCGCCGGCAAGCCCTGCGAGCAGTTCTCGAGATAGAGCCCACCCTGGCCCACCAGCTCGGGCGCGGTGGCGGCCCAGACGCTGGTGGCCGCGCCCTGCGCCACGGTCTTGAAGATGTCGATCGGGGTGTCGTCGGCCTTGAGCCAGCCCAGCGCGCGCTGCTCCTCGATCGGCAGGTATTTCTGCAAGCCGGTGAGGATACCGCCCGGGTGCACCGCGTTGGCGGTGATGCCGTCTGCGGCATGGCGCAGATGCACGCCAAGCGACATCAAGGCGTTCGCGCTCTTGGCCTGGCCGTAGGCTTTCCACTTGTTGTATTCGCGGCGCTCGAAGTGAATGTCGTCGAAGTCCACCGCGCTGATCTTGTGGCCCGACGAACTCAAGGCGACCAGCCGCGACGGCGCGCCGCGTTGCAGTGCCGGCAGCAGCGCGGTGGTGAGCGCGAAATGGCCGAGGTGGTTGACCGCGAACTGCGACTCCCAGCCCAGCGTGCTGCGCGCCAGCGGGCAGGCCATGATCGCCGCGTTGTTGATGAGGATGTGCAGCGGCGCATCGCCCCAGTCGCGCGCAAAACGCGCCACGCTGGCCAGGTCGGCGAGGTCGAGCAGGGCCACCTGCACCTTGCCGCCGGCCGCACGCAGTGGCGCCGCGGCGGCCTCCCCCTGCTCGCGGTTGCGCACCGCGAGGGTGAGTTCGGCGCCGGCGCTGGCCAGCGCCCGCGAGGTTTCCAGGCCGAGGCCCGAAGCGCCGCCGGTGACGATGGCGCGCCGGCCGGCGAGGTCGACCCCCGCCACCACGTCGAGCGCGGTGCTGCGCGCGTTGAACTGCGATGTGATCGGCGCGGCCATCGGCGGGCTCCCAGCGTGTCGACGCCGGGAGCATACGGCCGGCGGGTCAGCGCGCCGCGACCGTCAGGCTTGCCGGTGCCGAGGTCGCAAGCACCAGCTTGGGGTCGAGGTTGTCGACCAGCTCCAGTGTTGCGGTGTAGCGCCCCGCCGGGGGCTTGAGCCAGGTCTCGGTCTGGCCGCCGCTGAAGTCGAACGATTCGCTCTTGCCGCCTTCGCCGGCAACACGCAGCCGGAAATGCCCGGTGTTGGCCTCACGCAGTGCGGCATGCGAGACATTGAACTTGGAGGCGTGAAACTGCACCCGCAGCGGCTCGCCGACGCTGGCCTGCGCGGTCGAGAGCATCAGCTCGATGCCGGGCTTGCTCAAGGATGCCGGCTCTACGCCGGCGTTCTTCTTCGTCACGGTGATCTTCAGCGGCTTGCTGTAGACGAAGTTGGGAATGTGCTTGTCGTCGGCCAGCACCAACCGCAGCGTGTACTCGCCCGGGGCCAGGTTCAGCGCGGCCTCCATCTGGCCCTTGCCGAAGTGGATGTAGCTGTCGTTGAACGGCAGCGGCTTGCTGAACTCCATCGGCAAGTCGCGGTTCACCAGCAGGTGGTGGTGGCCGGTGTGGGCTTGTGCCTTGGTGATCGGCGCGAGCCCCATGCCGCTGAGCCCGAACTTGACCAGAAACGGCGCCTCGACCGTCGCGCCGTCGCGCAGGTTGCTGAAGTAGGTTTCCTTGGCCAGGCGCGGAGGCGCAGCGACCCAGGGGTGCGCGTCCATCGCGTGCGCCAGCGGTGCAGCGAGGGCGGTCAAGGTGGCAGCCGACGCTGCTGCGATGAAAGAAACGATGGCAGTTTTCATGTTCTTCGCGGCGCTGCTCGTGGCGAGCCGCAGTAGCCTTGTTGGCGGCAAAGTCTAGGTCGATGGCCGGCCGCCGACACCGGCGGTTTCAACGCGTGTGAAGTCCTACACTGACGCAATGCACACCACGGAGCCCGCCGAAATGAACACCGTCGCGACGCCCGCCACAGCCCTTGCACCCGGCGCCGCCGACGCGCTGCGCAACTTCACCGACCGGCTCTGGGACGACGAGATCGTGCCCGCGCTCAAGCGCTATATCGAGGTGCCGGCCAAGAGCCCGATGTTCGACAAGGACTGGGCCAAGAACGGTTATGTCGACCGCGTGGTGCGCGACGCCGCGGCCTGGGTCGAGGGCAAGAAGCTCAGCGGCTTGAAGCTCGAAGTGATCCGCCTCGAAGGCCGCACGCCGGTGATCCTGTTCGAGGTGCCGGCCACGTCAGGGCGCCGGGCCGCCCCAAGCCCTGACACGCCCCCTCGGGGGGCCGGCGCCGCAGGTGCCTTGGGGGCTCACAGTGCCGCGGGCAGTACCGACACCGTGCTGATGTACGGCCACCTGGACAAGCAGCCCGAGTTCAACGGCTGGCGCAACGACCTCGGGCCGTGGACCCCCAAGCTGATCGACGGCCTGCTCTACGGCCGCGGCGGCGCCGACGACGGCTATGCGGTCTACGCCTCGCTCGCCGCGATCATGGCGCTCGATGCCCAAGGCATCCCGCGGCCGCGCTGTGTCGGCCTGATCGAAAGCTGTGAGGAAAGCGGCTCGTTCGATTTGCCGGCCTACTTGGATGTGCTCAAGCCGCGGCTGGGCAATGTCAGCCTTGTCGTGTGCCTCGACTCCGGCGCCGGCAACTACGACCAACTCTGGCTCACCACCTCGCTGCGCGGCATGGTCAGCGGCGTGTTGAAGGTGGAGATCCTCACCGAAGGCATCCACTCGGGCGACGCCAGCGGCTTGGTGCCGTCGAGCTTTCGCATCCTGCGCCAGCTGCTCGACAGGCTTGAGGACAGCAAGACCGGCGAGTTGCTGCCGCAGAGCTTTCATTGCGAGATTCCGGGCCCACGCATCGAGCAGGCCCGGGCCAGCGCCGCGATCCTGAAGGACGAGGTCTACAAGCGCTTCCCCTGGGCCTGCGGCGGCGACGGCGGCTTTGCCTTGCCTACCACCACCGACACCACGCAGGCGCTGCTCAACCGCACCTGGAAACCCACGCTCTCCGTGACCGGCGTCGACGGCTTCCCCGACCTCGGCAACGCCGGCAATGTGCTGCGCCCGTACACCGCGTTCAAGCTCAGCTTGCGCCTGCCGCCGCTCGTGGACGGCAACGAAGCGTCGCTGAAATTGAAAGCACTGCTCGAAGACAACGCGCCCTACAACGCCAAGGTGACCTTCCACCCCGACGGCCGCGCGGGCGCGCTCGGCGCCACCGGCTGGAACGCGCCCGAGCTCGCACCCTGGCTGCACGATGCGCTCAACGGCGCATCGAACGCCCACTACGGCGCGCCGGTCGGCTTCATCGGCCAGGGCGGCACGATTCCGCTGATGAGCATGCTGCAAAAAGGCTTCCCGCAGGCGCAGATGATGGTCTGCGGCGTGCTGGGTCCGAAGAGCAACGCGCACGGGCCGAACGAGTTCCTGCATGTGCCGTACGGCAAGCGGCTCACCGCGAGCGTGGCGCAGGTGATGGCGGCTTGCCCGTAGGCGCCGTGTTGGTCCTGACCCGGTGCGAACCGGGTCACGACCGCGCTCGACTCGAAGTGCGTGCAGCGCGCCTCATGCAGCGGCAAAGCGGGAGTCACAACATCGAGCCAAGCGCAGCACATTGAGGAAGCCGCTACGCTGAAACGACAACGCCGCTGCGCGGCGAGGCGCAGCGGCGTCGAAGCGTGAGCGCTCGGGAGCGCTTCAGGCGCCGACGTACAACGCCGCGATCAGCTTGCGTTGCGCGGGGTTGCGGGCTTCGGCGCGCACTTGTTCGCGGCTCTTGCTCGGGGCGGCCGGCGGGCTGGCAAAGAGGGTGGCTTCACCGCCGAGCACCAGGGTGCCGTTGGCGCGCGCCTTGGCGATGTCGGCTTGCACTTCGGCGCGGGTTTGCGTCGACGCGGCCTTCATCCAGGCGTCGGAGCTGGCTTCCTGGGCAAAAGCGGCGGAGCCGATCAGGGCGGTGGGCATCGCGATGGTCAGGGCGATCAGTTGCTTGGCATTCATGGTGAGTTCTCCAGATTGAAGTGAACGGTTCAGTGACACAGAGCTGCTTGGCGATTCGGATCACTGCGGGCTTGCGGTTTCGCGTTGCCCTCGTGTTCGTCCTCGGTGAACCCTTCTACGCGGAGGTTTCGGCGGCGGATGCAACACAGCGCGTTGAAGGGCTTTGCAAACAAGCGCGCGCAGCGCCGCAGCCGGCGTGAGTTCACCCGGCGTTCGACCGCAACGTGATGGCGCGCGACGCGCTGGGCATTCGAGGCCGCGCTCGGCGGCGCCGCGGGCCGGCGCGCGCTCAGCGCATCGAATACGCGCTCTGGCGCGTCAGCCCGGAGATCGGCTCGATCAGCGCCAGCAGCGGCTGCAATTCGCGGTACCGCAGCGCCACCTTGGTGGCGTAAGCGAAGAATCGCGGCAGGTCCTGGGTGTACTTCGGCTTGCCGTCGCGGTGTTTCAGGCGGCAGAAGATGCCCAGCACCTTGAGGTGGCGTTGCAGGCCCATCCACTCGAGCTGGCGCCAGAACTCGCCGAAGTCCTCCGGCACCGGCAGCGCCGCCTGGCGCGCGGCGTCCCAGTAGCGCGCGGCCCAGTCGATCTCACGCTCTTCTTCCCAGGAGATGAAGGCGTCGCGCAGCAGCGAGGCGACGTCGTAGCTCAAGGGCCCGCGCACCGCGTCCTGGAAGTCGAGGATGCCGGGGTTGGGCTCGGCCACCATCAGGTTGCGCGGCATCCAGTCGCGGTGCACCGCCACGGTGGGCTGCGCCAGCGCGCTTTGCACGAGCAGCGTGCAAACGCGCTCCCAGCTGGCGCGCTGCGCAAGGCTCCATTCGAGCTTGAACTCGTGCGCCACGCACCAGTCGGGGAAGAGCGCCAGCTCGCGCCGAAACAGCGCATCGTCGTAGCGCGGCAGCGTGTCGGCCTTGACGCGCAGCTGCCACTGCACCAGGGCGCCGATCGCGTCGCGCATCAGCGCATCGGCTTGCGCCGCACTGGCCTCACGCAGCGCGTCGAGATAAAGCCGGGAGCCGAGGTCCGAGAGCAGCAGGAAGCCGTGCTCGACGTCTTGCGCGAGCACCTCGGGCGCATGCAGGCCGGCGCCGTGGATCAGGCCCGCGATGTGCACGAAGGGCCGCACGTCCTCCTGCGGCGGCGGCGCGTCCATCACGATGAAACTTCTGTGGACGCCGCGGCCGGCGCCATTGTCCGCGCCGTCACCCGCACCGCTGCCCCCACCACTACCCGCCCCGCCACCCGCGCCGTCCAGCCGCAGGTAGCGCCGGAAGCTGGCGTCAGCCGACGCGGGGCGCAGCGATGGCACCTCCAGGCCATGGGCCACGGCCAGCGGCGCGAGCCACTGTTCAAACGCTGCACGGCGTTGCGGGTGGGGCCAGGCGATTGGGGCGGTAATGGAGGTGTCGGTCATGCGCGCTCGGGTTCGGGGCGGCGTGGGCCCTCATGGATAATCGATTCTACAAACCGCTCCCGGCTTCAAGCCCTTGGCGACGCTCGATGTTCTGCGCCCGGC
>JANNGZ010000039.1:0-3925 GCA_031404155.1 Burkholderiales bacterium | reverse complement strand
CTGGTGGTGATGGCGCGGGGGCGCCTGTCGCCGAGCGTGCCGGTAGCGCAGGCCACGGTGGCGATGGTCGGCGAGTGGATGTCGGGCCTGTGGCCCACGGATCACGGCGCGGGCCATGGCACGGACTACCAATCGGCCCACCCAAACACGCAGCCGCAAAACCCGGAGGACGCGAATGCTCCGGCTTGAAGCGCGCGCCGAGCCATCGCGCGCGATGTCGGCGCTGTCGCCGCTGCTGGCCCTCGTGCTCACCGTGCTCATCGGTGTGGCGCTGTTCAGCCTGCTCGGCAAGGATCCGGTGCGTGGCCTCGCGGTTTTTTTCTGGGAGCCGATCAAGGACGCGCGGGCCTGGGGCGAGATTGCGATCAAGGCCACGCCGCTGCTTCTGATCGCGCTCGGCCTGGCGGTGTGTTTCCGCTCCAATGTGTGGAACATCGGCGCCGAAGGCCAGTACGTGCTCGGCGCGGTGTTCGCGGGTGGTGTGGCGATCACCGCGGGGCCCGAGACCAGCCGCTGGATCGTGCTCCTGATCCTGCTCGCGGGGGTGCTCGGCGGCGTCTTGTGGGCGGCCATCGTGGCGTTGCTGCGCGACCGCTTCAACGCCAACGAAATTTTGGTCAGCCTGATGCTGGTCTACGTCGCCGAGATGGTGTTGAGCTACCTCGTGTACGGGCCGTGGAAGGACCCGCTGGGCTACAATTTTCCGCAGACCGCCACCTTTGCCGCGGCCACCAAAATTCCGCGCCTGTTCGAAGGTTCGCGTGCGCATATCGGCGTGCTGATCGCCTTGGTCGGCGTCGGCGCGGTGTGGCTGCTGCTGTTCCGCCTGTATGCGGGCTTTCAGTTGCAGGTGGGCGGGCTCGCGCCGGGTGCGGCGCGTTATGCCGGCTTCTCGTCGCGGCGTGCCTTGTGGCTGGCGCTGCTGCTCTCGGGCGGCCTCGCGGGGCTGGCCGGCGCACTCGAGGTGGCCGGGCCGATCGGCCAGCTCACGCCCTATGTGCCGGCGGGCTACGGCTTCGCGGCGATCATCGTTGCCTTTGTCGGCCGCCTGCATCCGCTGGGCATCGTGTTCTCGGCCCTGCTGATGAGCATGTTCTACATCGGCGGCGAACTCGCGCAGTCCAGGTTGGGGCTGCCCAAGTCGCTCACCGGCGTGTTCCAGGGGCTGCTGCTGTTTGCGCTGCTGGCTTGCGACACGCTGGTGCACTTCCGGGTGCGCTGGCGCTTGCGCGTTCCTCCCTCCCCCTTCCCCCATCCCAACCTTCCCCCGTCAAGGGGGAAGGCGTAGCACCATGGAAGCGCTGGCCCTTCTCATCGCCGCAACGCTCAACGCCGGCACGATCCTCGCGCTCGCCGGCCTGGGCCTGTTGATCAACGAGCGGGCTGGCATCGTCAACCTCGGCGCCGAGGGTTTGATGCTGGTGGCGGCGGTCGCCGGCTTCGCCACCGCGGTGCATACCGGCAGCGACTGGGCCGCCTTCGCCGCCGGCATCGCCGCCGGCGCCTTGCTCGCGGCGGTGTTCGGCATCCTCGTCATCTGGCTCAACACCAACCAGTACGCCACCGGGCTGGCGCTGTCGCTTTTCGGCGCCGGCTTCTCCGCCTTTGTCGGCATCCGCTACACACAGGAGCGCTTGAGCGAACGCAGCCGCTTCGAGGTGCCGGTGCTGGCCGACATCCCCTTCGTCGGCCCGGCGCTTTTCAAACATCACCCGATGGTCTACGTCGCGCTGGCGGTCACCCTTGCGCTGGCGTATTTCCTCTACCGCTCGCGTGCCGGGCTGGTGTTGCGCGCGGTTGGCGAGTCGCCGGAATCGGCGCATGCGCTCGGTGTTCCGGTGCGGCGCATCCGCCTGCTCGCGGTGATGGCCGGCGGCGCGCTCTGCGGTCTGGCCGGTGCCTATGTGTCGGTGATCTACACCCCGCTGTGGGTCGAGGGCATGATCGCCGGCAAGGGCTGGATTGCGCTGGCGCTCACCACCTTCGCCACCTGGCGCCCGGCGCGGGTGCTGCTCGGTGCCTACCTCTTCGGCGGCGTGACGATGCTGCAATTTGCGCTGCAGGGCGAGGGCGTTCAACTGCCGAGCCAGGTGCTCACCATGCTGCCGTACCTGGCCACGATTGCGGTGCTGGTGCTGATCTCGCGCAACGCCAGTTTCATCAAGATCAACATGCCGGCATCGCTGGGCAAGCCCTTCTTCCCTGGAGCGTGAAGCGTTCGTATCATCGCGCGCTTGCGGGCCAGCCCGCATCTGCACCCCAACCCGCTCACCACAAACTGGAGTCCCCATGACCGACCGACCCGACACCGGCAGGCGCTCCTTGCTGCACCTCTCCGGCTGGACCCTGCTCGCCGTGGCCGCGGCGCTTGCGGCCTGCGGCAAGAAGGAGGCCCCGCCGGCAGCCGCGCCCGGGCCCAAGCTCCTGGGTTGCGCCAAGCCGCCCGAGGTGGCCGTGGCCGCCGCCGCGCCGAGCGCCGCCGCGTCGGGCCCGCTGAAGATCGCGTTTGCCTACGTCGGCCCGGTGGGCGACGGCGGCTGGACCTTTGCGCATGACAACGGCCGCAAGGCGATCGAGAAGGAATTCGGCGCCAAGGTGGTCACCAGCTTCGTCGAAAAAGTGCCGGAGTCGGCCGACGCCGAGCGGGTGCTGCGCGACATGGTGGGCCAGGGCAATACGCTGATCTTCGGCACCACCTTCGGCTACATGGAGCCGATGCTGAAAGTGGCCGCCGACGCCAAGGCGGTGATGTTCGAACATGCCACCGGCTACAAGACCGCGGCCAACATGCGCACCTACGACAGCCGCACCTACGAGGGCGCGCACATGGCCGGCATCATCGCGGGCGGCATGACCAAGAGCAACACGCTCGGCGTGGTCGGCTCGATCCCGATCCCCGAGGTGGTCCGCAACATCAACGCCTTCACCCTCGGCGCGCAGAGCGTGAACCCGAAAATCGCGGTCAAGGTGGTGTGGGTCAACGAGTGGTTCAACCCGCCGAAGGAAACCGAAGCGGCGCAGTCGCTGCTCAACGGCGGCGCCGACGTGCTGTTCCAGAACACCGACTCCAGCGCGGTGCTGCAAACCGCCGAGAAGGCCGGCAAGATGGCCTTCGGCTGGGACTCCGACATGACCGCCTACGGCCCCAACGCCCACCTGGCCTCGGCCATCATCAACTGGGGCCCGTACTACCTCAAGGCCACCCGCGACGCGCTCGAAGGCAAGTGGGCCGGCAACTCGGCCACCTGGTGGGGCGTGAAGGAAGGTGCGATCGACATCGTCTCGATCTCCGACAAGGTGCCCGCCGAGCTCAAGGCCAAGGTCGAAAAGGCCAAGGCCGGTTTGAAGGACGGCAGCTACGCCATCTGGAAGGGCCCGATCAGCGACAACAGCGGGGTGGAGTTGCTGAAAGCGGACGCCGTGGCCGACGAGGCCTGCCTGGGCGGCATCAACTTCTTCGTCAAGGGTGTCGAGGGCAAGGTGCCGGGCGCCAAGTAGGCGGCCTGCACCAGCGGTTCGACGATGAAGGCCATCCGCGAGGGTGGCCTTTTTGCTGGGAATGACAGCGCTGCGAGACGGAGAATTTTCGCCATGATCGATTTCAACGCCATCCCGCGCGACCGCCTGCCGGCACTCTTGCGCGCGATGCCCAAGGCCGAGTTGCATATCCATATCGAAGGCTCGCTCGAACCCGAGCTGATCTTCGCGCTCGCGCAGCGCAACGGCTTGGCGCTGCCGTACCCCAGCGTCGAAGCCCTGCGCGCGGCCTACGCCTTCAGCGACCTGCAAAGTTTTCTCGACCTCTACTACGCCGGTGCCGCGGTGCTGGTCACCGCGCAGGACTTCGAGGACATGACGTTGGCCTACCTGCAACGCGCCGCCGCCGACCAGGTGGTGCACGCCGAAATCTTCTTCGACCCGCAGA
>JANNGZ010000038.1:0-1504 GCA_031404155.1 Burkholderiales bacterium | reverse complement strand
TGCTCGGCCTGACTGACTACCGCTATATCGCCATCTACAGGTTCGAGGGCGGCCGCGCCAACGCGGCGGTTTACTTCGACCGTGAGAACCCGCAGGTGCTGCGCATTGCCGACGCGCCCGAGACCGCCACTTACTGCTGCTTCGTGCGCGACAGCCGCGGCGTCTTCACCACTGCCGACGCGTTGCAGGACGCTCGCCTTGACGGCCACCCGAAACAGAAGATCGTCGCGGCCTACTGCGGCGTGCCGGTGATGGACCCCGAGGGCACCATCGTCGGCACCCTGTGCCACTACGACAGCGTGCCCCGCAACGCCGAACAAATCGACATGCCGTTGATGCTGCGGGTGGCCAGTGCCCTGGCGTACGGCAATCACGTGCCGCCCTATCCGCGATGAGGGCAGCCTGGCCCGGCCCGTCGCGGGCCGCCGCGCAGCCCGCGCCACCGGCTCACTTCAGCTGCTCGGCATAAGCCTGCACGTCGCTGGCGTAGCAGCCGCAGGCGGCGGCTTCCAGCCCGGCACGGTCGAGCACCTTGAGTTCGCCGCGGTGGTACTCGATCAGCCCGAGGCGCTGCAAGGCGCTCGCCGCGGCGGTGACGCCGACACGGCGCACGCCGAGCATGTAGGCCAGGAACTCGTGGGTGACGTGGAAGTTGTCGGCATGCGCGCGGTCCTGGCTCATCAGCAGCCAGCGCGCCAGGCGTGGCCCGATCAGGTGAAAGCGCAAGCAGGCGGCGGCGCCGGCCAGTTGCGCCATCAGCACGTAGAGGTACAGGTTGAGCACCCGCTGCAGCCCGGGGTTGCACGCCAGCTCGCCGCGGAACGCGGCAGTGCCGATGCGGCAGGCCTCGCCCGGGCCCTGCACCACCGCATGCAATGGCGCGACGGCCACACCGAGCGCCAACTGGGCGCCGAGCATGCCTTCGCGGCCGACCATGCCCACTTCGAGCGCCGGTTTGCCGTCGATCGGCGCCACCAGCGAGATGAAGCCGTGCATGGGGAAGTAGACGTAGCGCGTGGCCTTGCCGGGCTCGTACAGCACTTCGCCCAGCACCAGCGGCACGGTTTCGCACAGGGCGAGCAGGGACGCGCGGTCTTTGGCCGGCAGGCGCTTGATCAGGTGGTTCTGGGCGGCGGGCATATATCTTCTCGCGGTTGTGGCGGGCCCCTGAACCCAAAGGGAGGTGATCTGGAGATCGCCCGGTAGTGGGGAACATGGTTCCTGTCAATGCCCCGAGCCTGTGCACCCTGGGCTCGCCTGTCGGTCTGACAGCACACATACACATCAACTCCTTGGCGCCCCAGGCGGCGCCTCAACCGCCGCATCAACCCAAGCTCGCGAACGCATGCACGGGCGCTACCCAAGGCTTCGGCTGCGCCGAGGGCAAGGGCCGCAGGCGCAGGTATTCCTTCTTGGCCACCGCATAACACTCGCAGGTGCGCTGTTCGAGCTGCTCGCGGTCGAGCACTTCAATGCGGCCACGCTGGTAGCGGATAGCGCCGGC
>JANNGZ010000037.1:0-25290 GCA_031404155.1 Burkholderiales bacterium | reverse complement strand
TACCAGGCCGAGATCTTTGTCGACGGCGGGCGCACCTTTGCGAACCAGGCGCGCTTGTCGGCCGCCGGCATTCCGCAGATCGCGGTGGTGCACGGTTCGTCGACCGCGGGCGGCGCCTACCTGCCGGGTTTGAGCGACGTGGTGATCCTGGTGCGCGACCGCTCGATGATTTTCCTGGCCGGCCCGCCCTTGGTGAAAGCCGCGATCGGTGAAGACGCCACCGACGAGGAACTCGGCGGCGCACTCACCCATGCCGAGGTCACCGGCCTGGGCGAACACCTGACCGAAAACGACGCCCACGCGATCGCGGTGGCGCGTGATGTGCTGGACAAGCTGAAATGGGACACCGTGGCGCCGCGGCCTGCCGCATCGCAAGCCTGCGCCGCGCCGCTGTTCGACGCCGAAGAGCTGCTCGGCATCGTGCCCGCCGACGACCGCGAGCCCTACGACGTGCGCGAGGTCGTCGCACGCCTCGTCGACGCCTCCGATTTCCTCGAGTTCAAGGCGGTGTACGCCACCGACACGGTGTGCGGCCACGCCCGCATCCACGGCCACCTGGTGGGCCTGCTCGGCAACAACGGCCCGATCCAGCCCAACGGCTCGGTGAAGGCGGCGCAGTTCATCCAGCTCTGCGACCAGGCCGGCACGCCGCTCGTGTTCCTGCAGAACACCACCGGCTATATGGTGGGCAAGGCGGCCGAGCGCGCCGGCGCGATCAAACACGGCAGCAAGATGATCCAGGCGGTGGCCAACGCCCGTTGCCCCAAGTTCACCGTCGTGCTTGGCGGCAGCTTCGGCGCCGGCAACTACGGCATGTGCGGCCGCGGCTTCGACCCGCGTTTCATCTTCGCCTGGCCGAGCGCGCGCACCGCGGTGATGGGCGGCGCGCAGGCCGCGATGGTGATGGAGATGGTCAACCGCGGAAAGCTCGCGCGCACCGGCGTCGAAGCCAACAACGAGGCCTTGAAGGCGATGAGCGACCAGCTGCGCCGGCGCCTGGACGCCGAGTCCGCAGCGCTCTTCGGCACCGCCCGTTTATGGGACGACGGCATCATCGACCCGCGCGATACGCGGCGGCTGCTGGGCATGTGCCTTGCGATCGCGGCTGACGCGTCAGCGCGGGTGCTGAGGCCGAATACGTTTGGTGTGGCGAGGATGTGATGGGGCGACCTGACCGCACGCGGGCGTTTTGTCTGCACTCCGTTGTCGCGGTCGGTCAGCCGTCGAACCCGCACGCATCGGTCTGTGCCGCGCCGCCACGGCGTGGCGACGCCCCTCGTCACAAAGACACGACAGCAAAGTGAGTAACCCATGAACTTCACCGACCAGCACCACCAACTCTCCGACACCGTCGTCAAGTTCTGCCAGAGAGAGATCAACCCGTTCGTGGCCGAGTGGGAGGCGGCCGAGCAGTTCCCGAGCCATGCGCTGTTCAAGAAGCTCGGCCAACTCGGGCTGCTCGGGGTGAAGTACGACGAGAAGTACGGCGGGCTGGGGCTGGATTTCAGCTATTCGATGGTGATGGCCGAGGCGCTCGGCGAGGCCAACTGCGGCGGCGTGCCGATGGCGATTGGCGTGCAGACCGACATGTGCACGCCGGCGCTGGCCCGCTTCGGCAGCAGCGAGCTGAAGGCCGAGTTCCTCGCGCCCAGCATCGCGGGCGACCTGGTGGGCTGCATCGGGGTGAGCGAGCCCGGCGCCGGCTCCGACGTGGCCGCGGCCAAGACACGCGCCCAGGCGGTCGACGGCGACTACGTGATCAACGGCACCAAGATGTGGATCACCAACGGCATGCAGGCCGACTGGTGCTGCCTGCTGGCCAACACCTCCGAGGGTTCGCCGCACAAGAACAAGAGCCTGATCGTGGTGCCGATGGACGCCAAGGGCATAGCCAAGCAAAAGATCCACAAGATCGGCATGCACTCGTCGGACACGGCGCAGCTCTTCTTCGACAACGTGCGTGTGCCCCGGCGCAACCTGATCGGCCAGGAGGGCCTGGGCTTCATGCTGCAGATGATGCAGTTCCAGGAGGAGCGCCTGTGGGGCGCGGCCAGCGCGCTGCGCGCCATGGACCGGCAGATCGACCAGACCATCGCCTACGCCCGGGAGCGCCAGGTGTTCGGGCACAGCGTGCTGAGCAACCAGGTGGTGCACTTCCGCCTGGCCGAATTGCGCACCGAGGTCGAGGCCCTGCGCGCGCTGACCTACCGCGCGGTGGAGATGTACGTGGGCGGCAAGGACGTGACCAAGCTCGCGTCGATGGCCAAGCTCAAGGCCGGCCGCCTGACCCGCGAGGTGGCCGACGCCTGCCTGCAGTATTGGGGCGGCATGGGCTTCACCCGCGACAACCCGATCTCGCAGGCCTACCGCGACGGGCGCCTGGCCTCGATCGGCGCCGGAGCCGACGAGATCATGTTGTCGATCATCTGCAAGTACGAGGGCACCCTGCCGGGCAAGCTGCAATGAACATCGAGCAAGGCGCTGCATCCACTCTCATGCTGCGGCACGACGGGCCGGTGCTGCACATCACGCTGAACCGGCCCGAGGTGCGCAACGCGATGTCGCTCGTGATGGTGCGCGAGCTGCGCGCGGTGTTGGCGCAGGCGCAGGCGCAAGCACAAGCGCAGGCCGATCGCGGTACCGACGAAAGGACGCGCGTGCTCGTGCTGCGCGGCGCCGGTGGGCATTTCTGTTCGGGCGGGGATATCAAGGACATGGCCGCGGCACGGCTTTCATCCGATGAACCCGGCGCTGAACCCGGCAGCCCGGCAATGCTCGCCACCAACGCCGCATTCGGCGAACTCTGCGTCGAATACGCGAGCACGCCACTGGCGCTGGTGGCGGTGCCCGAAGGCACGGTGATGGGCGGCGGCTTCGGCCTGGCCTGCGTGGCCGATGTGGTGGTGGCCGGCGACTCCGCCGTGTTCCGCCTGCCCGAAACCACCCTCGGCGTGGTGCCGGCGCAGATCGCCGCTTTTCTCGTCGAGCGCCTGGGCTACAGCGAAGCCAAACGGCTCGCGGTGAGCGGCGGCAAGCTCGATGCGCAGCAGGCCCTGGCGCTGCGCCTGGTGCACGAGGTGCATGCGGCCGGCGCGCTCGACGCGGCGGTGCAGCGCGTGGTCCACGGCATCCTGCAATCTGCGCCGGGCGCGATCGCGGCCACCAAGGCGTTGATCGCCAAGGCACGCTTTGCCTCGCCCGCGTCACTGGTGCAGGAAGCCGCGGGCGTGTTCTCCCGCGCGTTGCGGGGGCCCGAAGGCATCGAGGGCACCGCTGCATTTCTGCAAAAGCGCAAACCGTCCTGGGCGCCACAGTGATGTTCAAGAAGGTCCTGATCGCCAACCGAGGCGAGATCGCCTGCCGCGTGATGCGCACGGCGCATGCGCTCGGTGTGCGCAGCGTGGCGGTGTTCAGCGACGCCGATGCCGGCGCGCCGCATGTGTTGATGGCCGATGAGGCGGTGCGCATCGGGCTGCCACCGGCGCGCGACAGCTACCTCAACGCGCAGGCGATCCTCGACGCCGCGCGCCGCAGCGGCGCCGACGCGCTGCACCCGGGTTATGGCTTCCTCTCCGAGCGCGCGGACTTCGCGCAGGCCTGCCTCGACGCCGGCCTCGTCTTCATCGGCCCGCCGCCCGCGGCGATGCGTGCGATGGGCGGCAAGGCCGAGGCCAAACGGCGGATGGTCGACGCGGGTGTTCCCACGGTGCCGGGGTACTTTGGCCAGGATGGCGATCAGGATCAAGGCGACGAGCGCCTGATCGCCGAGGCCGCCAAACTCGGCCTGCCCTTGCTGGTGAAAGCCGTGGCCGGCGGCGGCGGGCGCGGCATGCGCCTGGTGCGTTCGTTCGACGAACTGCCGCAAGCATTGACCGCCGCGCGCCGCGAATCGGAAAGCGCGTTTGGCGACGGCACGCTGATGCTGGAACGCCTGATCGAACACGGCCGCCATATCGAGATCCAGGTCTTCGCAGATAGCCATGGAAACTGCGTGCACCTGGGCGAGCGCGACTGCAGCGCGCAGCGGCGGCGGCAGAAAGTCATCGAGGAATCGCCCTCGCCGGTGGTCAGCGCCGCGATGCGCGAAGCCATGGGGCGCGACGCGGTGGCGGCGGCGCTGGCGGTGGGTTATGTCGGCGCGGGCACGGTAGAGTTCATCGTCGACGCCGAGATGCGCCACTACTTCCTTGAGATGAACACGCGGCTTCAGGTGGAGCACCCGGTCACGGAGAGGGTCACCGGCTTCGATCTGGTCGAGTGGCAGTTGCGGATTGCGGCGGGTGAGCCGCTGCCGGTGGCGCAGCACCAGGTTCAGCTGCGCGGCCACGCGATCGAAGCGCGCTTGTATGCCGAAGACCCGTATGACCACTTCGCGCCGCAGACCGGGCGTATCGGGCATTGGCGGCCGCAAGCGGCGTTGCACGCGGCTGGCGTGGGTGCGGGGTCAGGTGTGGGCCCGGGCCTTGGTAATCCCTGCGCACTGCGCATCGACCACGGCATCGCCGAGGGCCAATCGGTCACGCCCCACTACGACGCGATGGTGGCCAAACTCATCGTGCACGGCAGCGACCGCGACGATGCCATCCGCCGCTTGGTGGCGGCGCTCGAAGACACGCCGCTGCTCGGCCTGAAGCACAACGGCCGCTACCTCGCCGACCTGCTGCGCCACGACGCTTTCCGCGGCGCGCAAATGCACACCGCGCTGCTCGACGAATGGGTCGCTGCGGGTGAGCCGATCAACCAGCCGCCCGAGCCCGACGACAACACCTGGTTCATCGCCGCCGCCGCACTGGCCTTGCGCCAAGGCAGCGCGGCGCGGCCGGCCAGCGTGGCGTCCTTCGACTTGACCCTGCGCAGCGGCGACACGCAGCGCGTGTTTCGCGCCACGGTTTCGCCGCGCAGCACCACGCTGCGCCAAGCCGGACGCGAGGCCCTGGTCAGCGGCTTTGCGTGGGCAGACCACACGCTGAACCTCACGCTCGACGGCGTCCACCAAGGCTGCACCGCGTGGTGGGACGGCGCCGCAGTTCACCTGGCGCGCCACGGCGCCGCCTTCGTGTTCAGCGAGCCCTCCCCCTACCCGGACACCGCGCGCAGCGACGACCCGACACGCGCCTGCTCGCCGGTGGCGGGCATCATTGCGCAGCTGCTGGTGTCGGTCGGCGACCGCGTCGTCGTCGCCGGGCAGCAGCTCGCGAGCGTGGAGGCGATGAAGATGGAGATGTGGCTCATCGCTCGCGCGGCCGGAACCGTCAGCGCGGTCCACCGCGCGGCCCAGGACCCGGTGGCCACCGGGGACCTGGTGATCGAACTCGTCGCAAAGGAAACGTGATGCCCTCGTCGAGCCCCAAAGCCATCCTCACCTGCGCCCTCACCGGCGTGCTCACCAACCCCAAGCAGCACCCGGTGCCGGTGACGCCCGAGCAAATGGCGCGTGAGGCGCGCGACGCGTTCAACGCGGGTGCGGCCGTCATGCACGTGCATCTGCGCAACCAAAGCGAGGGCATGGGCCACCTGCCGAGCTGGGACCCGGACGTGGCGCAAGCGGTGTGCGACGCGATCCGCGACGCCTGCCCCGGCGTGGTGATCAACCTAACCACCGGCACCGTGGGCAAGGACGTGTCGGGCCCGCTGGCCTGCATCCGGCGCATCAAGCCCGAGATCGCGGCCTGCAACGCGGGCAGCCTGAACTACCTGAAGATCAAGGGCAACGGCGAGTGGGCCTGGCCGCCGATGGTCTTCGACAACCCGGTCTCGAAAGTGCAGCAGTACCTGGACGTGATGCGCGAAACCGGCACCCACCCCGAGTTCGAATGTTTCGACGTCGGCATCGTGCGCTGCGTCGGCATGTATTTGAAAGCCGGCATGTTTGATGGCGTGCCCGAGTACAACTTCGTGATGGGCGTGGCCTCGGGCATGCCTTGTGACGCCGAGTTGTTGGCGCTGTTGCCGCACTACCTGGTGCCGGGCGCCGTGTGGCAAACCACCTTGATCGGCCGCAGCGAAATCTGGCCGGTGCACCAGAAAACCGCCGAGCTCGGCGGCATGTTGCGCACGGGCCTGGAGGACACCTTCTACCTGCCCAGCGGCGAGCGGGCCACCGGCAACGGGGTGTTGATCGAGGCGTTGGCGGCCTGTGCGCGCAACGCGGGGCGCGAGGTGGCGACGCCGGCCGAAGCGCGCTCGCTGCTGGGGCTGCGCCTCGGGCCGGGAATCACCGCGGCATGAGCCCGCACGGCCGCCCGAAGGGCGAACACCGGAGTGCGCAGCACGGAGGTTGCCTGATGAGCCCGCACGGCCGCCCGAAGGGCGAATTCACCGCAGTACGCAGTACGGAGGTTGCCTGATGAGCACCGAACCCATAGCCGCGCGCCGCAGCGCCACCGAGCAGGCGCGGCTGGACGCCGCGGTCACCGAGCTGTTCGAGCACCGCATCACCTTCAACCAGGTGCTCGGCCTGAAGGTGGAGAGTGCATCGCCGGCCGGCCCGCGCATCCGCTTCGAGATGCGCCCCGAGCTGATCGGCCATTCGCTCTACGGCCGGCTGCACGGCGGCGTGATCTCGTCGGTGCTCGACTCGATCGGCGGCTTTGCGCTGATGGTCGCGATCGGCGAGCGCTTTGCGCAGGACGACACCTTCACCGTGATGCACCGCTTCGCCAAGATGGGCACCATCGACCTGCGCGTGGACTACCTGCGCCAGGGCATCGGCAAACATTTCATCGCCACCGCCGAGGTGTCGCGCCTGGGCGGGCGCATCGGCTCCACGCAGATGCGCCTGGTGAATGACGAAGGCACGCTGATCGCCACCGGCGCGGGCGCATACGTGGTGGCCTGATCGCCTAGAACCCATTCAGGTTCGATTGCAGGGAAGCCCGCGGGCTGAGCTTGTAACCCTTCGACAAGCTCAGGGCGAACGGAAGTTTCTTGTCGATTGACCGCGGATTCATACAAGACCTGCCCGGCTGAGCCTGAGCCCGCGCCGGCCTCGGCAGCATGTCGGCGCCGCCGCTAACATGCGGCGCATCGCCAGCCTGTGATCCACGCTCAACATGCCGACCAACCTGATTGCCCCACTCGCCACGGCGCGAGCCGCCACCCTCGCCGCCTCGCTCGCGGCCCTGGCCGTCGCGCTGTTCGTGGCGCCGAGCTGCGTCAAGAGCCGCACCGACGCGGTACCGCGCGCCGTGACCCCACGCGGCGCGCTCGCCGCCGACGAGCAGAACAATGTCGACGTCTTCCGCAGGAGTTCGCCCTCGGTGGTGCACATCACCACCCTGGAAGCGCAGCGCGACTTCTTCTCGATGAATGTGCAGCAGGTGCCGCGCGGCACCGGCACCGGCTTCGTCTGGGACGAGAGCGGCCATATCGTCACCAACTTCCACGTCATCCAGGCCGCCAGCGGCGCGCGGGTAACCCTCTCCGACCAGAGCGTGCATGCCGCCAAACTGGTCGGCGCCTTCCCCGACCGCGACCTGGCGGTGCTGCAGATCGACGTGAGCAAAATGAAAGTGCCGCCGATAGCGCTCGGCGCGAGCAAGGACCTGGTGGTCGGCCAGAAGGTCTACGCGATCGGCAACCCCTTTGGCCTGGACCAAACACTCACCACCGGCGTGGTGAGTGCGCTCAACCGCGAGATCGAGTCGGTGAACGGCCGCACCATCCGCGGCGTGGTGCAGACCGACGCCGCGATCAACCCCGGCAACTCCGGCGGCCCGCTGCTCGACAGCGCGGGCCGTCTGATCGGCGTCAACACGCAGATTGCAAGCCCGAGCGGCGCCAGCGCCGGCATCGGCTTCGCCATCCCCGCCGACGAGGTCAACCGCATCGTGCCGCGGCTGATCCGCGACGGCCGCTTCGTGCGCCCGGCCATCGGCGTCACCGCTGGCCCGGCCGAGATGGGCGCGGCCCTGAAGCTGCCCAAGGGCGTGCCACTGGTGCAGGTCTCACCCAACAGCCCTGCCGCACGCGCCGGCTTGTTGGCCTTCCGCCGCGCGCCCAACGGCGACGTCGTCGCCGGCGACGTGATCACCGCGGTAAACGACGAGGCCGTGGCCGACCTGGACGACATGCTCGGCGCGCTGGAGAAACGCTCACCCGGCGAGACGGTGAACCTGAGCGTCTGGCGTGCTGGCGCGGCGCGCAAGGTGGGCGTGGTGCTGGGGGCGGGCGAGTGAGGGCCACGCGGCCCGTGTTTGCCGGCGCGCCGCTGCGTGGCACCGGCACATCGCTCGGGCGCGGCGCGCTGTGAGGATTCCGGTGGACGCGTCCTGGGTCAGCCCCTGCGCCGACCCCAGCGACGTGCTCTGGCTCGACCTGCGGCGCAGCCTCTGGCCCGGTGCAAGCGACGCCAAGCATCTGCGCGAGATGCGGGTCTGGGCCGCGGACGGCCAACGCTACGGCTGCCTGATGTTCATCGCGCCCGACGGCGCGGCGCTCGGCTTTGCCGAGGTCTCGCTGCGCCACGACCATGTCAACGGCACCGAGTCGTCGCCGGTGGCGTTTCTGGAGGGCCTGTATGTCCGCCCCGAGGCGCGACGCCGCGGCGTGGCGCGTGCGCTGGTGGCGCGGGTAGAGCGTTGGGCCCGCGAGCGCGGCTGCAGCGAACTGGGCTCGGACACCCCGCTCGGCAACAGCGCGAGCCAGGCAATGCACAGCGCGCTCGGCTTCGACGAGACCGAGCGGGTGGTGATGTACCGGCGCAGGCTCGGCACGCGCTGAGTGCATCGTTTGCCCGGCGCCGGCAGCGCCCGGTGGCCTACCGCGTGCGCTACGATCCTGCGCCTCGCAGCCAGCCCACCCGACGCCCATGCAAGTTGTTTGCCTCGACCTCGAAGGCGTTCTCGTCCCTGAAATCTGGATCGAGTTTTCCAGGCGCACCGGTATCGTCGAGTTCACCCGCACCACGCGCGACGAGCCGGACTACGACAAGCTGATGCGCTTTCGGCTGGCGCTGCTGGAACAGCATGGCCTGAAGCTGGCCGACATCCAGCGGGTGATTGCCGGCATGGCGCCGATGGAAGGTGCGCGCGCGTTTCTCGACGACCTGCGTTCGCGCTACCAGGTCATCATTCTGTCGGACACGTTCTACGAATTTGCCGACCCGCTGATGACGCAGCTCGGCCGGCCGACGCTGTTCTGCCACCACCTGATCGTCGATGAACAAGGCGTGGTGCGCGACTACCGGCTGCGCCAGCCTGACCAGAAACGGGTGGCTGTGAATGCGCTGCAAAGCCTGAACTACCGCGTGATCGCCGCCGGCGATTCGTACAACGACACCGGCATGCTGATGGCCGCGGATGCCGGCTTCTTCATCCACCCGCCCGAGTCGATCCTGGCGCAGTTCCCGCAGTTTGCGGTGATGCGCAGCTATGAGGAATTGCGCGCGGCGATCGATGTCGCGGCGGCGCGTTTGGCGGGTTGAGACATCGACGTCGTTCAGTAGTTCAACAACGAAGGCCGCTGAACTGGCTTTCGGCGCTGCGCAACCGGCAGCATGAGGCACGCCGTTGGCGCGGTAAAGCCGCACCCGGGCGGCGCTTTGCGCCGACTTCGCTACGGCCCCTGCGCGTGCGCGCGTCGCGGCAGGCGGTGCCCGCTGCGGGCTCACTCGGGGTCGGTCGGCGCTTCGCGCCGACTTCGCTGCGGTACTCGCCCTGGGGTCGCGCCGCCGAACTCGCTACGCTCACTTCGTTCGCTGCACTCGAACAGCCGCGGCGAGTCAGTTTACGAAGCGCGCTGCGCGCGCCGACCCCAGGCCTGCGTTCCTCGCCGCCCCCCAGTGAGCCCGCACCGGGCACTGCCTGCCGCGAGTTCACAGGTTTGGTTTTCCCGACGGGCGCCCAAAGCCGTGCCGCAAAACCGTACCCGGGCAGGCCACGGCGTGCGTGTGCGGCGCCGAGGAACGGAGGGCTCATGGCCGCGCGCGCAGCGCGCTTCGTAAACTGACTCGCCGCGGCTGTTCGAGTGCAGTGAGCGCAGCGAACGTAGCGAGTTCGGCGGCGGGCCATGGGGCCGAGTACCGCAGGGCAGTCGGCCGCAGGCCGACCGCTGCAGTCGCACGCCGTGGCCTGCCCGGGTACGGCTTTGCCGCGCCACCACCACCGCTGCGGCTTAGCCGCGTCACCAGCGCGGCTTAACCGCGCCCCCGCCGCACCCGCCGGACTCAAGTCAAACGAGAGGCGCCACCGACCGCCGCCCACGCCTGCGGATTCGCGTTCAACCAGTCCTGCCCCAACACACCGCCCTGCTGCCGCGGATGGAAGTCGGCGCGCTGGTAGGCACGCCACGGTGCAACGGCAAAGCGCAGCAAACCATGCTCGCGGCCGAAGAGGAAGCGGCCTGCGCCCTGCCATGTGGACCAGCGCCAGAGCGCGCCGTCGTCGCGCTTCAGGTTCGACAGCGTCTGCCGCGTCAGGTCGATGACGAAGAGCAGCGTCACCACGCGCAACCAGCGCCGGCGCCAGGCTTCGTTGCCACCGAGCGCGCGGTAAACCTCGAACGCGGTGCTGCGGTGTTCGTTCTCCTCGGCCGAGTGCCACTGCCACAGCGTGGCCAGGCGCGGGTCGGCGCCCGCGATCACCTGCGGGTGGAGCAGGAAATGTTCGGCGAAGATGGCGGTGAGGTGCTCGGTGGCCGCGGTCACACCCACCGCGTGGCGCGGGTCGGCGCCTTGCAGGCGCTTCTGGCGCGCCACGATGCGTGCCTCCCAGGTGTTGAGCAGCCCCTGCTCGGCGAGCTGGCCGTTGTAGAGGTTGTGGATGCGGCGGTGCGTCGCCTCCTGGCCGATGAAGCCGCGCACCTCGTCGTCGAGCGCGGCGCGTTTCTCGGCCGGCAGCTTGGCGATGCCGGCACGCACCGCGTCGATGAAAAACTGCTCGCCGGCCGGGAAGCTCATCGACAAGGCATTGAAGAAGGCGCTGCGGAAGGCATCACCGCCACACCACCGGCGGGCGAACGGCGTTTCGAGGTCGACAAGCAGGCGGCGGACAACAAGGTCGGTCATCGGGGGTTCCGGTTCAGGCGTAGGCGTAGGCGTAGGCGATCATCGCGGCGAAAGGCCGCTCAGCGCAACGCATTCAACGCAACCAGTTTCTTGCGTTGGTGAACATGCGCAGCCACGGGCTGTGCGCCGAGATGTCGCCGCCGCTCCAGCTCATCTGTGCGTTGCGGAAGACACGCTCGGGGTGCGGCATCAGCGCGGTGAAGCGGCCGTCGGCGGTGGTGACGGCGGTGACGGCGGTGAGGCCACCGGGGCTGCCGTTGGGGTTGGCCGGGTAGGCCTCGGTGGGCGCACCGTGGTTGTCGACGAAGCGCATCGCGCGGTGCACGGTGGCCGAGTCACCACGCTGCGAGAAGTCGGCATAGCCCTCGCCATGCGCCACCGCAATCGGCAGCCGGCTGCCCGCCATGCCGCTGAAGAAGATCGACGGCGACTCGAGCACTTCGACCATCGACAGCCGCGCCTCGAACTGCTCGCTGCGATTGCGGGTGAACTTCGGCCAGTCGCCGGCGCCGGGAATGATGGCGCCAAGCGCGGCCATCATCTGGCAGCCGTTGCAGACACCGAGCGCGAAGCTGTCGCGGCGCTGGAAAAACGCGGCGAACATCTCGGCGAGCTTGGGGTTGAACAAGATCGATCGCGCCCAGCCCTCGCCTGCGCCAAGCGTGTCGCCATAGCTGAAGCCACCGCAGGCCACGAAGCCCTGGAACTGGTCCAGGCGCGCGCGGCCGGCTTGCAGGTCGCTCATGTGCACGTCGAAAGTGTCGAAGCCGGCGAGGTGGTTCGCGTAGCTCATCTCCACATGCGAGTTCACACCCTGCTCGCGAAGGATCGCGAGCTTCGGGCGGGTGTTGCAGACCGCCGCGCTCCGTTCGCTCTGAGCTTGTCGAAGGGCAGGCTCAGGCCGAACGGCGTCCTTCCGATCGCCCTGAGCCTGTGGAAGGGCAGCTTCAGGATCGATCGGGTGCTGCGACAGGTCAGCACGAACGGCGAGTGGATCGAAGCTGAGGTGAAGGTGCAGCCCCGGGTCGCCGGCACGCCCCGCGGCGGAATGTTCCGCGTCGGCGCAGGCCGGGTTGTCGCGTTCGCGGGCGATCTGCCAGCTCACCGCGTCCCAGGCCTTGTGCAATTGTTCCAGCGGCGCCGAGAACACCGCCTTGGTGTCGCGCCACACCTCCACCACCGCGCTGTCGTTGGGTTTGCCGATGACATGGCTGATGCGGCCCAAGCCATGCTGGCGCAGCGTGGCCAGCGCCGCGTCGCGGTGTTCGCGTGCCACCTGGATCACCACGCCGAGCTCCTCGTTGAACAGCGCCTTGAGCGTGAGCTCGTTGCGCCGCTCGCTCACCTGCGCGGCCCAATTCTTGGCGTCGCCGAATTCGGCGCGGCTGTCGGCTATGCCGTCGCCCTCGGTGATCAGCATGTCCACGTTCAGGCTCACGCCCCTATGCCCGGCGAAGGCCATCTCGCAGGCCGTGGCCCAGAGGCCGCCGTCGCTGCGGTCGTGATACGCCAGTAGCTTGCCCTGGCTGCGCAGGTCGTTGACCGCGGCCACCAGCGCCATCACCTGCGCCGGGTCGTCGAGGTCGGGCGTGGCGTCGCCGAACTGGTTGCGCGTCTGCGCCAGGATCGACCCGGCCATGCGCATGCGGCCGAGGTCGACCAGGATCAGCGTGGAGTCGCCGGGCTGGAGCTGCGGCGTGAGCGTGCCGCGCACATCGTCGAGCGATGCGAATGCGGTGACGATGAGCGAGACCGGGGCGGTGACCTGCTTCGTTTCGCCGCCCTCGCTCCAGCGGGTGCGCATCGACAAGGAATCCTTGCCCACCGGGATGCCGATGCCCAGCGCAGGGCACAGCTCCAGGCCCACTGCACGCACCGTGTCGAAAAGTGCAGCGTCTTCGCCCGGCTCACCACAGGCGGCCATCCAGTTGGCGCTGAGCTTCACTTCGTCGAGCTTGATCGGCGCTGAAAGCAAATTCGTGATCGCTTCGCCCACCGCCATGCGGCCCGACGCCGGCGCGTTGGTGCACGCGAGCGGGGTGCGCTCGCCGAGCGCAAAGGCTTCACCGCGAAAGCCCGCGTAGTCGGCCAGCGTTACCGCGCAGTCGGCCACCGGCACCTGCCAGGGGCCGACCATCTGGTCGCGGTGGCTCAGGCCGCCGACCGTGCGGTCGCCGATCGTGATCAGAAAAAGCTTGGAGGCCACGGTCGGGTGACGCAGCACGTCGAACGCGGCTTGGTCGAGCGCGACACCGGTGAGTTCTAGCGGCGGCGCGCTGCGCGCGATGCGGGTCACGTCGCGCTGCATCTTCGGCGGCTTGCCGAGCAGCACCTCCATCGGCATGTCGATTACCGATTCAGGGCCCAGCGCAGGACGAACGGTGTATTTCCGATCATCCTGAGCCTGTCGAAGGGCGGGCTCAGGAGGAACGGTGCGGTGTAGCTTGAGATCGATAGGTCCGAGCACCAAGTCACGCACATCCGTCGCCACGCCCACCACCGCAAACGGGCAGCGCTCGCGTTCGCACATCTGGGTGAACAGCGGCAGCAAGTCCGGGTTCAGCGCGATGACATAACGCTCCTGGCTTTCGTTGCACCAGATCTCTTTCGGTGCCAGGCCGCTCTCTTCCAGCGGCACCTGGCGCAAGTCGAAGACAGCGCCTTTGCCGGCGCCGTCCACCAGCTCGGGGAAGGCGTTGCTGATGCCGCCAGCACCCACGTCGTGGATCGCCAGGATCGGGTTGCGGCTGCCGGAGGGGCCTTCGTCCCCTATACCCAGCGCCCAGCAATGGTTGATCACCTCCTGCGCACGCCGTTCGATCTCGGGGTTGCCGCGCTGCACCGAATCGAAATCCAGCGCCGCGGTGTTGCTGCCCGCGGCCATCGAACTGGCCGCGCCGCCGCCCATGCCGATGCGCATGCCCGGCCCGCCGAGCTGCACCAGCAGCGTGCCGGCCGCGAACTTGATCTTGTGCGTCTGGCTCGCGCTGATGCTGCCCAGCCCGCCGGCAATCATGATCGGCTTGTGATAACCGCGGTGCACGCCGTCAACGGTTTGTTCGTAGACGCGGAAGTAGCCGGCCAGGTTGGGCCGGCCGAACTCGTTGTTGAACGCGGCGCCGCCGAGCGGCCCCTCGGTCATGATTTGCAGCGCGCTCGCAATGTGTTCGGGCTTGGCCGCGGGCTCGCGCTCCCAGGGCTCGTCGGTGCCCGGCAGATGCAGGTTCGACACGCTGAAGCCGGTGAGGCCGGCACCCGGCTTTGCGCCACGCCCGGTGGCGCCTTCGTCGCGAATTTCGCCACCCGCGCCGGTGGAGGCCCCCGGGAAGGGCGAGATCGCGGTCGGGTGGTTGTGCGTTTCCACCTTCATCACCAGGTGCGCGGTGTCGGGCCGCGCAGCGTAGGGCGGCGCGTTGGTAAAACCTTGTGGCAGCCAGCGCTGCACCGGGCCGCCCTGCATCACCGACGCGTTGTCGCTGTAGGCCACCACGGTGCGCTGCGGCGAGCGCTTCTCCGTGTGCCGGATCATCCCGAACATCGACATCGCTTCGCGCTGGCCGTCGACGATGAACTCGGCGTTGAAGATTTTGTGCCGGCAATGCTCGCTGTTGGCCTGCGCGAACATCATCAGCTCCACGTCGCTCGGGTTGCGGCCGAGCTGAGTGAAGGCCGCCATGAGGTAGTCGATCTCGTCGCCGGAGAGGGCGAGGCCGAACTCGGTGTTGGCGGCCTCAAGCGCCCCGCGGCCCGTGCCCAGCAGGTCCACATGCGCCAGCGGCGCCGCCTCGCGCTCGTCGAACAGATGCGCCGCCGCTTCGCGCTCGAAGGCCACGCTCTCGGTCATGCGGTCGTGCAGCAGCACGGCCACGGCCTGGCGCTCGGCGTCGTTCAGGGGCTTGGCCTTGCCGAGCAGCGGCGCCTTCAGCTCGAGCCGGAACTCGGTGACCCGCTCGATGCGGTGGACTTTCAGGCCGCAGTTGTGCGCGATGTCGGTGGCCTTGCTCGCCCAGGGCGACACGGTGCCCAGGCGCGGCATCACCAGCACCAGCGCGCCCTCGTCGCCGCCCTCATGGCGCTCGCCGTAGTTCAGCAGCGCCTCCAGCGTGTCGCGGGCGCTGCGGTCCAGCGCGGCGTCGCTCCACACCCAGTGCACATGCCGCGCGGCCACACCAGCGATGCGGGCACAAGCCGCCTGCAGCCTGGGCAGCAGCGCCTGCGTGCGGAACATCGACACGGCGTTGCCGCCCGGGAAGTGCAGAAGATGCTTGGGCGACGAAGGCATGGGGGTGCAGTGAGGCGTTGGCGCGGCCCCGGGTACCAGGGTCGCGGTGAGCGAAGCCGGGATTTTACCGAGGGGTGGATAATTCAAGGCATGCAACCCCCAAGCTCACTTCGTTCGCGGCCCCCCGGGGGGGCGCTCGGAATCCTTCGGACGGCCGGGCGGATTCCGAGATGACGATCCCGATCAAATCAGCCAGCGACATCGAAGGCATGCGCCTGGCCGGCCGCCTCGCCTCCGAGGTGCTCGACCTGCTGCAAGCGCATGTGAAGCCCGGTGTCACCACCGCGCAGCTCGACAAGATCGCGCACGACCATATCGTCGACGTGCAGCAGGCGGTGCCGGCCACGCTGGGTTACGCGCCGCAGGGTTACCCGCCCTACCCGGCCTCGCTTTGCACCTCGCTCAACGACGTGGTCTGCCACGGCATACCGAACGAGCGGCCGCTGCGCGACGGCGACATCATCAACATCGACGTCACCGTGATCAAGAACGGCTGGCATGGCGACAACAGCCGCATGTACCTGGTGGGCAAGGGTTCGATCGCGGCGGCACGGCTTTGTGCAGTCACCTTCGAAGCCATGTGGAAGGGCATCACGAAGGTCAAGCCCGGGGCGCGCCTGGGCGACATCGGCCACGCGATCCAGAGTTTTGCCGAGAACCAGGGCTACAGCGTGGTGCGCGAGTTCTGCGGCCATGGTGTCGGCGCGCGCTTCCATGAAGAGCCGCAGGTGCTGCACTACGGCCGGCCGGGCACGCTGGAAGAGGTGGTGCCGGGCATGATTTTCACGATCGAACCGATGATCAACCTGGGCCGGCGCGAGATCAAGGAAGACCGCAAGGGCGGCCGTTATGACGGCTGGACCATCGTCACCAAGGACCGTTCGCTTTCGGCGCAGTGGGAGCACTCGGTGCTGGTCACCGAGACCGGCTACGAGGTGCTCACCGTGAGCGCTGGCAGCCCGCCGCCGCCGGCGTTTGCTCCGGCGGGTTACGGCGGCGCGCTGGTGGCTGCGGATTCGCCGGCTGACACCCCAGCGGGCACACCCGCGACGCCGGCCCTCGGCACCGCGGCGACGAGCTCGGCCTGAGCGCTCGGCCGCGAGAGCGCCCGAGCCGAGCGCATGTCGGCACGCATGAAGCCTGATGACGAACCCGCCGCGCCGGCAGGCGGCGTGGGTGCGCTGCGGCAGCGTTTTCGCGACGGCAAGGGCACGCTGATCGGGCATTTCCGCGACGCGCGCCCGAGCGTGCCGGCGGCCATGCGCCTGGTGCGCGCACTCACCAAACATGTCGACGCCACGCTCGCCGAGCTGTGGCAAAGCGCCGGCATGCCACCCGGCGCGGCGCTGGTGGCGGTGGGCGGTTATGGCCGCGGCGAGCTGTTCCCATACTCCGACGTCGACGTGCTGGTGCTGCTGCCGCCGAACCTGAACAACGACGCGCTGCGCTCGGCGATCGAGGGGCTGATCGCGGCCTGCTTCGACATCGGGCTGGACATCGGCTGGTCGGTGCGCACGCTGGAGGAATGTGTGGCTATCGGCGCGCAGGACGTGACGGTGCAGACCTCGATGCTCGAGGCGCGTTTCATCGGCGGCAACCGGCGCCTGTTCCAGGCCTTCCGCAGCGCCACCGCGGAAGCCGTGGACGCAAAAGCCTTCCTGCGCGCTAAAACGCTGGAGATGCGCCAGCGCCATGTGAAGTACGAGGACACGCCCTACGCGCTGGAGCCGAACTGCAAGGAGAGCCCGGGCGGCCTGCGCGACTTGCATCTGCTGCTCTGGGTGGCGCGCGCGGCGGGCCTGGGCAAGAGCTGGAGCGAGCTCGGCGCCAAGGGCCTGATCACACCCTTCGAGGTGAAGCAGTTGCAGCGCAACGAGGGGGTGCTGCGCCTGATCCGCACCCGGCTGCACATGGTGGCCGGCCGGCGCGAGGACCGCCTGGTGTTCGATTTGCAGAACGCGGTGGCGGAGAGCTTCGGCTACAAGACCAGCGCGCACCAACGTTCGATCGAGGTGCTGATGCGCCGCTACTACTGGGCCGCCAAGGCGGTGGTGCAGCTCAACCAGATCGTGCTGCTGAACCTGGGCGAGCAAATCGACGGCTCGCAGAACCTGCCGATGCGGCCGATCAACCCGCGCTTCTTCGACCGCGCCGGCATGATTGAAGTGGCCAGCGACGACCTCTACCTGCGCGAGCCGCACGCAATCCTGGAAACCTTCTTCGTCTACCAGAGCGTGATGGGGGTGAAGGGCCTCTCGGCGCGCACCCTGCGTGCGCTGTACAACGCGCGCCATGTGATGGATGGCGCCTTCCGCCGCGACCCCGTAAACCGCGCCATGTTCATGCGCATCCTGCGCCACCCGGGCGGCGGCCAGACGCATGCCTTCCGGCTGATGAACCAGACCTCGGTGCTCGGGCGCTACCTCTGGGTGTTCCGCCGCATCGTGGGCCAGATGCAGCACGACCTGTTCCATGTCTACACCGTGGACCAGCACATCCTGATGGTGCTGCGCAATGTGCGCCGCTTCTTCATCCCCGAACATGCGCACGAGTACCCCTTCTGCTCGCAGCTCGCGGCGCAATGGGACGCGCCGTGGGTGTTGTGCATTGCCGCGCTATTCCACGACGTGGCCAAGGGCCGCGGCGGCGACCACTCCGACCTCGGCGCGGTGGAGGTGCGGCGCTTCTGCCGCGACCACGGCATCGGGCGTGAGGACGCCGCGCTGATCGAGTTCCTGGTCAAACACCACCTCACGATGAGCCGCGTGGCGCAGAAGGAAGACTTGTCCGACCCCAACGTGATCGGCGAATTTGCGCACCTGGTCGGCAACGAGCGCCAGCTCACCGCGCTCTACCTGCTCACCGTGGCCGACCTCCGCGGCACCAGCCCGAAGGTGTGGAACGCCTGGAAGGGCAAGCTGCTGGAAGACCTGTTTCGGCTCACGCTGCGCGCACTCGGCGGCCACCATGTGAACCTGGACGCCGAGCTCGAAGCGCGCAAGCAGGAGGCACGGCAGATTCTGGCGCTGCATTCGCAACTGCCCGACACCGAGGGTCCGCTGTGGGACACGCTGGAGGTGAGTTACTTCGCGCGCCACGACGCCGCCGACATCGCCTGGCATGCCCGGGCCCTGTGGCGGCATGTGAAGGGCGATGCGCCGGTGGTGCGGGCGCGCCCGTCGCCGCTGGGCGAAGGATTGCAGGTGCTGGTCTATTCGCCCGACCGCGCCGACCTTTTTGCCCGCATCTGCGGCTACTTCGACAGCGCCGGCTTCAACATCGTCGACGCCAAGGTGCACACCACGCGCCCGGGTTATGCGCTCGACACCTTCCAGCTCAACCACCCGCAGATGGACCCCGAGCAGCCCGCCGGCTACCGCGACCTGATCTTGCTCGTCGAAACCCAGCTCGCCGATGTGCTCGAACGCGAGGGGCCGCTGCCCGAGCCGACCCGCGGCCGTGTGTCGCGGCGGGTGAAGAGCTTCCCGGTGACGCCGCGGGTGACGCTGCGGCCCGACGAGCGGGCGCAGCGCTGGTTGTTGAGCGTGAGCGCGAGCGACCGCTCGGGCCTGCTCTACGGCATCGCACGCGTGCTCGCGCGCCACCATGTGAACCTGCAACTCGCCAAGATCACCACCCTGGGCGAGCGGGTCGAGGACATTTTTGTCGTCGACGGCAGCGCCTTGCAGAAGTCGAAGCTGCAATTGCAGATCGAGAGCGAGTTGCTCGACGCGCTGGCGCCAGCGGCATGACCAGAACGAGAGCGACGTCGTGGGTGTGAGCATCGTCCCCGCGGCCGACGCGGTGCCGCGCCTGGCCGAGTACGACGCGGTGATCGACGTGCGCTCGCCGGCCGAGTTCGCCGACGACCACCTGCCCGGCGCCGTGAACTGGCCGGTGCTCGACGATGCCCAGCGCCACGAAGTGGGCACGCTGTACAAGCAGGTGTCGCCGCTGGAAGCACGCAAGGCGGGCGCGGCGCTGGTGGCGCGCAACATTGCGGCGCACCTCGAGCGCGGCATCGGCCCGGTGTCACGCGACTGGAAGCCGCTGGTGTACTGCTGGCGTGGCGGCCAGCGCTCCGGTGCGCTGGCCTGGTTCCTCGGCCAGATCGGCTTTCGCACCGCGCAGTTGGGCGGCGGCTACAAGGCGTATCGCGAGGGCGTGCGGCGCGAACTGGAAGCACTGCCCGCGGCACTGGACCTGCGCGTGCTCTGCGGCCGCACCGGCAGCGGCAAGACCCGCCTGCTGCAAGCGCTGAAGGCCGAAGGCGCGCAGGTGCTCGACCTCGAAGCGCTGGCTTCGCACCGCGGCTCGGTGCTGGGGGGTTTGCCGGGTGAGCCGCAGCCGAGCCAGAGGCGCTTCGATTCGCTGCTCTGGCGGGCGATGAAAGCGCTGGACCTATCGAAGCCGGTGTTCATAGAGAGTGAAAGCCGCAAGATCGGCCGCATCCAGGTGCCCGAGGCCCTGCTGGTGCAGATGCGCGACAAAGGGCAATGCCTGCGCATCGAAATGCCGATGGCCGCGCGGGTGCGCTTGCTGCTCGAGGACTACGCGTTTTTTGCCGACGACCCCGAAGCGTTTGCGAAGCTGCTCGACCCGCTGCTCGAGGTGCGCGGCAAGGCGCTGGTGCAAGCCTGGCAACAGGCCGCGCGAGACGGGCAATGGGCCCCGTTGTTCGGCGACCTGATGCGCGAGCACTACGACCCGCTGTACGACCGCTCGATGGGGCGGAATTTCAAGTCCCTGGCCGACGCGCCGCTGGTCGAGCTGGCCGACGGTGAGGCTGAAGCGATGCGCGCTGCCGCGCGCGCGCTCCTCGGCACGCAGGGCGGCTGACCCCGCAGCGGCGCCCGACTCATATCAGGCCGGCGCCGCCACCGGCCGCACCGCCGCCTCTCGTATCGGCAAATGGATCAGCGCGGCGAAGAGGGCCAGCGCGATGTCGGCATACCAGATGGCGTCGTAGCTGTTGGTGCGCTCGAACGCCATGCCACCGAGCACCGCGCCGAGAAAGCCGCCGACCTGGTGCGACAGCATCACGATGCCGAACAGCGTGGCCATGTAGCGCGGGCCGTAGAGCTTGCCCACCAGCCCGGCGGTGGGTGGCACGGTGGACAGGTAGGTGACGCCGATCACCGCCGCGAAGATGAAGAAGCTGGTGGCGGTTTTTGGCGCCAGCATGAACACCACCACCGCGAGCGCACGCGCGGTGTACAGCAGCGACAACAGCGACTTGCTGCGCCAGCGCCCCACCGCCCAGCCGATGCTCAGGCTGCCGACGATATTGAACAGCCCGATGATGCCGAGCGACCACGCGCCCACCGCCGGCGGCAGGCCGCACAGCGCCACCACGCCGGGCAGGTGCGTGGCAATGAAGGCAACGTGGAAACCGCAGACGAAGAAGCCGGCCGACAGGCACAGGAAGCTGCGGTCGGCCAGCGCGGTTTTCAGCGCGGCTTTCATCGTGGGCGCCGGCGTTGTTCCCGCAACTCCGCCCGCAACCCCGCCCACCGCCCCGGCCGCGGCCTGCTGCGCCGTGCCGGGCAGCCACAGCTTCACCGACAGCGGAATCGCCAGCAGCGACACCGCCGCCAGCCACAACAAGGAAACGCTCCAGCCCTGCCAGTCGATCAACAACACCGCCAGCGGCAGGATGGTGAACTGGCCGAAAGACCCGCCGGCGTTGACGATGCCGTTGGCCATGCCGCGCCGCTCGGGCGAAATTTGCCGGTTCACCGCGCTCATCAGGATCGCCGGGCCGGCAATGCCCGCGCCGCCGGCACCCAGCACGCCGATCGCCAGGGTCAGCGTCAGCAGCGTGTGGGCATACGGCGTCAGGGCCAGGCCCAGCGCCACCATCAGGATCCCGGCGACCAGCACCGGCGCGTTGCCGTAGCGGTCGGCCAGCGCGCCGCCGATCGGCTGCGTGATGCCCCACATCAACTGGCCGACGCCGAAGGCCAGGCTGATCGACGCGAGCCCCAAGCCGGTGGCACTGTTGATCGGCCCGATGTACAGCGCGAGCGCCATGCGTGCGCCCAGCGTCAGCGCAAAAATCGCCGCGGCACTCAGCACGACGATCAGGATCGGCCCGGTCCAGGCGCGGGCCGGGCCGTTGGTGGCAGCAGTGTTCATGCGAGACTGGAGCGCGGCGCGGCGCGGGGGCGGATTCGTGAGGGGGCTCACGATAGCGCAGCGGCTTGAACCTCATAAGAAACAAAGCCGTTCGGGCTGAGGTATCGAAGCCTGCGCACGTCGTTGCGGCCCTTCCTTCCTTCGATACCTCAGGACGGTCGGAGCAGCCACCTCAGGACAGTCGGAACAGCCACCTCAGGGCGAACGGACAGGGCGGGCGCTTCGACGGGCTCTGCGCGAACAGACATTTGCGCGATCGAATGCGGGTGCGTATCAGAGGTCGCGCGCCCCGATCAGCGGCTGCCACTGCTGCAACGGCATCGTTTCCGGCATCACATACACCACGCCGCGGCCGCGGCCGAGCAGCGGCTGCACCACCGACTCGTAAAACGCCTCGTGCACCACCACGCAGCCGTCCGAGAGGCGCTTGTCGAGGGGGCTCGTCGAGGCGAGACCTTGGGCGCGGCGCTCCCAGGAGGGCCCACGCCGCAGCCGGTGAATCGACAGCGCATTGTCGTAGTCGAGCCAGACGACCTCGTCACCCGAATCGGTGCGGCCGGGCTGCGAGGCAAACCGGCCTGCGGCTGTGGTGCGGTCGCCGTGGCGCAGGCTTCGGCTCTGGGCGCGTTCACCCACGCCCGGCACCGACTCGTCGCCCAAGGTCTGGCCGAGCAGCGCACTCGACGCACCGGCCAGCGTGCCGTCGCCACGGTAGACCACGATCACCGCCGCCTGCTTGTCGACAATCGCAAAGGGCTGCCTGCGGTGGTCGCCCGATTCAAGCACCTGCTGCGCCAGCTTGCGCACCGCAAGCGGTACCGCGGCCGTGACCGGCGGCGCGGCCTCCACCGTGGGGCGGGGTGATGCCGGCGCCGCCTGCCAGCTCAGCGCGGCCGCGATGAACGCGGCCAGGCTCCACAAAGTCGAACGCTGCATGTGCTGTGTCAGATGCCTTGGAGAAGTGGGTTCTCGCGGCCCCATACAAAAGGCAGCGAGTGGGCACGGCAAGCAAGGCTGATGGCGTTGCGTCGTCGTGCTGGAGTCGGCCCCCCGATGCTCGGACGACCGGCACGGCTGCGCAATGCGGCCGGCCCCTACAGCCCGCCTGGTTGCACACCCGCGGCGTGGAGAAGATCACGAACGCTGCGCGGAGCTGCTCGGGGCGAACGGTTACGTCGCCGCGACGGCGGGCCCGCCACGCTCAGCGGCGGCCCTCAAGAAAGAGGTCACGGCCAGCCACGCGGCGCAGCAGATGCGCCACTGCAACGGATGTGCTCGGCTTGCCTGCTGTATTGGGCAACGACCTGCTCTGTGCCTTGGAAGAGCATGGTCACGCTGCGCAAGTGAACGAACGCAGACCGCTCCAGCGCGACCAGCGTCTCTCGTGTGATGGCGAGGCGAGGCACTTGCGAAGACGCCATATCAGCGCGCAACATGCACACCTGCTCGGCCGGCCGGAACGCCCCGCGCAGCTGACCTGGCGTCGATTCAGCAGTCGTCGATTCGCCGGTCGTCCATGCGCCCGTCGCTGCGGCTTCCCCGCCCGGGGCGCCGGCGAGCATCAGCGCATAGCCTCATGGCCGGCGCCGCCGCGTCGGCGCTCGCGGGTCACGCCGGCGGTTCTGCCGGCGCGTCCAGCGGCTGCGCAACGTAGCGTTTGACCCGCGGCGGCGCATCGCCCTGGTGAAACGCCAGCCGAGACAATTGCAGCTCGGCATCGAAGGCGCTGAAGCGTTCGAGCCGGCGCTGGTGCTCGATCCAGTTTTCGTCGACGAAGTACTCGATGTAGCGCCCCGGTTGCGCCACGTCGCGGAACAGCGCCCAGGACAGCGCGCCCTGGCGCAGCCGCGCGCGGCGGGTGCGCTGCATCATCTCGGCGAAGGCATGGGCCTGCGCCGGGTCGATCTGGTACTCCACGGTCACCATCACCGGGCCGTCCTCGGCCTCCACACCCACTGCCGGCTCCAGCGGTTGCGTGGGCTGCGCCGGGCTGAAGTCGATGTCGACCAGGCCCTCGATCGTGAGCTTGCGCAGCAGCAGCGCCACCAGCACGCCGAAGCCGGCGCCGCCGAGCACTGCGGCCGAGACACCGAGCAGCTCGGCCACCTGCCCCCAGAGCAGCGAGCCCGCGGCGGCACCGCCCATCAGCGCCATCTGGTAGATGGACATGCCGCGTGCGCGCACCCAGTCGGGCAGCGCCATCTGCGCGGCCACGGTGAGCGAATTGGCCACCGAGATCCAGGCCATGCCGATCAGCACCATTGCCGGCAGGGCTACCCACAGCTTGGGCACGAAGACGATCACCATCGATAGCGCGGCGTGGCTGAGCGTGCCGATGAGCACGAACTGGTCGCGGCTGTAGCGCTCGCGCCAGCGCGGGAAATACAGTGCGGCGACGATGGCGCCGGCGCCGACGCAAGCCAGCATCACGGTGAAGGTGCCCGGCCCGCCGCCATGCAGGCGCAGCGCCACCAGCGGCAGCAGCGCCACCAGCGCGGTGGCTTGCAGGAAAAACAGGAACACGCGCAGCAGCACGATCCTCAGCCGAGGCGACTGGCGCGCGAAGTTCAGGCCGACGCGCATTGCGCCGACGAAGCGCTCGCCGGGCAAGGTGCTCGTCTTCGGCACCGAGCGCCAACGCAGGATCAGCACAAAGGCCACCGCCGCCAGCACCGCGTTGAGCACGAACACCACCGCGGTATTGAAGGCCGCGAGCAGCACGCCGGCAAGCACCGGGCCGATCACCCGCGACAGGTTCATCGCGATGCCGTTGAGCGCCAGCGCCGCCGGCAGGTGCGCGCGCGGCACCAGCTCGGGCACGATGGCCGCGAACACCGGCCAGCGCATTGCCAGGCCGACGCCGTTGACGAAGGTGAGCGCGAGCAACAGCGGCGCCGTCAACAAGCCGGCCAGCACCAGGCCGGCGAGCACCATCGCGTTGACCGACACCCAGAGCTGGGTGGCCGCGAAGTAGCGGCGGCGGTCGAGGATGTCGGCCATCGCACCACTGGGCAGGCCGAGCAGGAACACCGGCAGCGTGGAGGCCGTCTGCACCAGCGCCACCATCACCGGGCTGGTGGTGAGCGAGGTCATCAGCCAGGCGGCCGCGACGTCGTTCATCCACATCGTCATGTTGGCCGCCAGCCAGGCCAGCCACAACATGCGGAACACCGGCTCGCGCAGCGGCACCAGCGCATGCGAGTCGCCGAGCTGCTTCAGGCTGGCGCCGAGATGAATCATTGGCGTGAGCGTCGCACAAACAAGAACCCCGTCGCGAGGACGGGGTTCGAGAGCAACACAATCAAATCCTCAGGCCAGCGCCGGGCCGCTCCCAAGCGGCCTGAGCTCCCCTCGGGGGGCGCGAGCATCGCGAGCTTGGGGCCGTCAACTTCCTCAGGCCAGCGCCGGGCCGCTCCCAAGCGGCCTGAGCTCCCCTCGGGGGGCGCGAGCATCGCGAGCTTGGGGCCGTCATCTAGTCACCCTCTTTGAAAGTCTCTTCGCGCTTCTTCTTGATCGACGGCAGCGTCACCACCACGATCATCAGCACCGAGGCGATCAGCAGGCCGGCCGACAACGGGCGGGTAAGGAACGCGGTCCAGTCGCCGCGGCTGAGCAGCAGCGCACGGCGCAGGTTCTCCTCCATCATCGGCCCGAGGATGAAACCCAGCAGCAGCGGCGCCGGCTCGCAACCGAGCTTGTAGAAGGCATAGCCCACCACGCCGAAGCCAGCGGCCATGAAGACGTCGAAGTTGTTGTTGTTCAGCGTGTACAGGCCGATGCAGCAGAACGACATGATCGCCGGGTAGAGGAAACGGTAGGGCACGGTGAGCAGCTTGATCCAGATGCCGATCAGCGGCAGGTTCAG
>JANNGZ010000036.1:0-2550 GCA_031404155.1 Burkholderiales bacterium | reverse complement strand
TACACCGCAGGGGTGGGCATGACCATCGGCACCGTGTTCGGGCGCATCGCGGGGGCCTCGGCCGCGCGTGCCGCCGCGGCAAGCGCGGCTCAGGCCCTGCGCACAGCGGACAGCCATGCGCCAGCTTGAAGCGCTGGCGCGAGAAGCCAGCGCGCTCGCCGCGGGTGCGCCCGGGTCCGCGTCTGCATTCGCGTCTGCCGCGTCGCCGCATGAAGCCGAGGCCGACCGCCTGCTCCAGATCTGCAACGCCTGCCGCTACTGCGAAGGTTTCTGCGCGGTGTTCCCGGCGATGACACGCCGGCTCGAGTTCCCCAAGGCCGACCTGCATTACCTGGCCAACCTGTGCCACAACTGCGGCGCCTGCCTGCACGCCTGCCAGTACGCGCCGCCGCACGAATTCAAGGTCAACCTGCCGCAGACGCTGGCAAGGGTGCGCGGCCAGACCTACAGCGACTACGCCTGGCCGGCATCGTTCGCCGGCCTCTACCGCCGCAACGGGCTGGCCGTTGCGCTGGCCACGGCCACCGGGCTGGCGCTGTTCCTGCTGCTCGCCCTGGCCCTCAACGGCCAGCTCTGGCATGCACCGCTGGCCGGCAACTTTTATGCGGTGTTCCCGCACAACCTGCTGGTGACGATATTCGGCGCCGTGTTCGGTTTTGCGCTGCTCGCGCTCGGCATCGGGGTGCGCCGCTTCTGGCGCGACGTGTCGCCCGGCGCCACCTCGGCCGCGGCGGCCGGCGAGGCGATGCACCAGGTGCTGCGCCTGAAATATCTCGACGGCGGCCACGGCGAGGGCTGCCACAACGACGACGACGCCTGGACCCACGCGCGGCGGCGTTTCCACCACCTCACCTTCTACGGTTTCCTGCTTTGCTTCGCGTCGACCTCGGTGGCCACGCTCTACCACTACGTCGGCAACTGGCCCGCGCCCTACCCGCTGAGCAGCCTGCCGGTGCTGCTCGGCACCGCCGGCGGCGTGGGCTTGATGGTCGGCCCGGCGGGCCTGTGGTGGCTGCACCGGCGGCGCCACCCGATGCACGGCGCCGAGGAACAAACGCCGATGGACCTCGGCTTCATCGCGCTGCTGTTCGCCACCAGCGCCACCGGCCTGGCGCTGATGCTCTGGCGCGACTCGTCGGCGATGGCGCTGCTGCTCGCGGTGCACCTGGGCGTGGTGATGGCGTTGTTCGCGACCCTGCCTTACGGCAAGTTCGCGCACGGGGTCTACCGCTCGGCGGCGCTGCTGAAGTGGGCCACCGAACGGCGCCTGCCGAACAAGCTCACGCTTGGCGGCGATTGAGGCCCCGCGCGGCCTACCGGGTCCGTGGCTCCTTGCCCAGGACGAAGGGTTCAAGCAGGCTCGGGTGAGCGACCAGCAGATCGAGCGGAAAACGCCGCCCAGCGAGATGGTCTTCGAGGCCGCCCAGCACCAGCGGGCTGCGGTGTCTGGGCGCGCTGGCACGCATCTCGTCGGCCGTCAGCCAGAGCGTGCGCACGATGCCCTGGTCGAGCGGGCGCCCCGGCTCGGGCTCGCTCACCGTGCCGGCGAAGGTGAAGCGCAGGTAGGTCACGTCCTCCGCGCGCGCCGGGCGTTGCAGGCGCGCCAGGTACACGCCCACCAGGTGCGTGGCGCTGAAACGGCAGGCGGTTTCTTCGAGCACCTCGCGCGCCACCGCCTGCTGCAAGGACTCGCCCGGGTCCAAGTGGCCCGCAGGGTTGTTCAGGCGCAGGCCTTCGGGTGTTTCTTCCTCGACGAGCAGAAAGCGCCCGTCGCGCTCGACGATGGCGGCCACGGTGACACTCGGCTTCCAGCGGGGATTCGTCATGACGGCATCATCGTTTGCGCAAGGGTCGATCGTGTTTTTGTCGGGTAAGCTTTGATACGCATTTTCAGTCGAAGCGCCCCGGGACCCGACCTGCCAACCAGGTGGCTCCCAACCCAGCGCCGCAGCGAACGAGGAGAAACAGCATGCTGATCGGAGTACCGCTCGAAACGGCCGCGGGAGAAACCCGCGTGGCCGTGACGCCCGAGACGGCCAAGAAGCTCAAGGCCCAGGGCCACACCCTGCGCGTGCAGGCCGGTGCCGGCGTGGTGGCCAGCGCCACCGACGAAGCGTATGAAGCCGCCGGCGCCGAGATCAGCGACCGTGCGGGGGCCTTTGCCTGCGAGTTGGTGCTCAAGGTGCGCAGCCCTTCGGCCGACGAGTTGGTGCTGATGAAGCCCGGCACCAACCTGGTCGGCATGCTGAACCCCTTCGACAAGGACAACCTGGCCCGCCTGGCCGCCGCCGGCCTGACCAGCTTTGCGCTCGAGGCCGCGCCGCGCACCACCCGCGCGCAGAGCATGGACGTGCTCAGCTCGCAGGCCAACATCGCCGGCTACAAGGCGGTGATGATGGCCTCGGACAAGTACCAGCGCCTGTTCCCGATGTTGATGACCGCGGCCGGCACGATCAAGGCCGCGCGGGTCGTCATCCTCGGCGTCGGCGTCGCGGGCCTTCAGGCCATCGCCACCGCCAAGCGCCTCGGCGCAGTGATCGAAGCCAGCGA
>JANNGZ010000035.1:0-8963 GCA_031404155.1 Burkholderiales bacterium | reverse complement strand
GTCTCGGTCTTGGCCAGCAGCAGCGCCTCGAACACCTTGCTGCGCCCCCCGACCACCGGGCCGCAATTGCCGCCCGCGGGCAGCGAGAGCAGCGGGTCGAAGCTGGCGTCGGCGTTCGAGCGAACCGCGCTCGCCGGGTCGGCGACCAAGGCGCCCGACGAAAGCAGCGCGCCGGCGGCGAGGGCGATGCCTGAGCGGCGCAAGAGGGCGGAGCGACGTGGGTTCATGAGGGACCTCCATCAGTGCCATGGCCATCGCGGCGCGCGCCGGGTTCAAGCCACTGCCTCGGCGCAACCGCGGCCGCCATCTTGTCACTCTGCGCCGCGGCGAACAAGCTGCCGTGCGTGCTCGCAAACGCGTGGCGGGGCGCAGCCTCGTGTCCAGCATCAGCCGGCGTCCGGCGCGGCCGCGGCGTCGTCATGGCATTGCCGGCGAAGCGCGGCCCAAGCCTCGGCGCCGAGCTGCCGCATCGTCTGAATGTTGGCTTCGAAGATGGCTTCGGCCTCGGGGTAGGCGGCCACCGCGCGGCTGACACTTTCTTCGCGCAGCAGGTGCAGGGTGGGGAGGGGCGAGCGGTTGGTCGCGTTCTCGATGTCCTCGGGCTCGCTGTCGGCGAACTGGAACTGCGGGTGGAAGCTCGCCACCTGGATCACGCCGTCGAGCTCGAGTTCGCTGAGCGTGTGCTCGGCCACGTCGAGAAAATCATTGAAGTCGGCGAAGTCGGTCAATACCTGCGGATGCACCAGCAGCGTGGTTTCGATCTCATCGGCGGGCGCGGCGGCGATCAGGCGCAACTCGTCGAGCAGGCAGGCCCGCAGCGCCTCGGGTTCGGTCGCGTCGCACAACACATAACGCACCTGGCCCTTCACCTGCGGCGCCTTGGCGAAGGGGCAGAGGTTCAGGCCGATGACCGCGCGGTTGACCCAGGCGCGGGTTTCGGCGAGGACGGGGTTGGGCATCGGCGGCTCGGTGGCGGGAACACGGCCGCGGCGAATGCCGTGGGGCGAGCGAGCGGGATGTTATCCCCCGCCTGCTGTTGGGGGTTCGCGCGGCGGGCCGCTGCGGCCGCGGCGCGGATGGGACGCTGGTCGGCCCGCCCGCCGCGTGATACGGTTTCGACCCTCGGCACCGGAGAAGGGCGGCAGTCATGGGCCCACAAGATTCGATCCTCGCCAAGCCGCGCCCAGGTCGGCTGTTCATCTGGGCAGGTGCGGCGCTGCTGCTGGCCGCTTGCAGCCACCGGCCGGCGCCGCCGACTGGTTTGCCAGCTTCGTTGCCGGCTGCGTCGCCGCCATCTTCGGCCAACGCCGCAGCGGCGCCGGCCGACACGCTGGCGCTGCGCGCACAGATACGTGGCTTGGCGAAAACCCACTGCGGCACCTGCCATCAGGCGACGCTGGCCACGGCCAAGCCGGCCGCGCTCGCGATCTACAACCTCGACGCCGAAGACTGGTCGTCGACGCTCACCGCGGCGCGGCTCGAAGGCGGTTTCACGCGGCGCCTGAACGCTCGCCTGAACGAGCGCGACCGCGAACTGCTGCGTGCCTTTGTCGGCAACGAAGTGGCGTTGCGAAGGAAGTAGCGGCGCGCCGGCGCGCGCGCAGGCGCCTGCGCCGTGAGGTTCGACACGCGCCGGCCCGGGCACGGAGTGCTCGGACGCAGCTTGCGGCTGCTACCCTGCGCAGCGATGAAAACCTCCGCCTTGATTCTCGTCGCCGTCCTGTTGAGCGGCTGCGCCGCGCCCGATCCCGCTCGAAAGGCGTCCAGCCCACCGACCCCACCCAGCGCCGACGCTGGGTTGGCCCAGCCGCTTCCACCGGCGGTGCAAGCGGCACAGGCTGCGCAGGTGGCGAAGGTGGCGCAGTTGGCAAGCACACCCTTGAGCGACCTGAACCTGGTGCGTGCCGAGATTCCGGCCATCTTGCACGCCGCGCAACGCGGGCCGTACCGGTCGCCGTCGAACACCGCTTGTGCAGGGATCGCGGCCGAAGTGCAGGCCCTCGACGCGGTCCTCGGCCCCGACCTGGACACGGCGGCCACAGCGACGAACCCCGGGCTGGTCGAACGCGGCGCCGGCGCGGTGGACCAGGTTGCGGTGGGCGCGATTCGCGGCGCGGCCGAAGGCATCGTGCCGTTTCGCGGCTGGGTGCGAAAGCTCAGCGGCGCCGAGCGTTATTCGGCCGAGGTGGCCGCGGCGATCGCCGCGGGAACGGTTCGCCGCTCTTACCTCAAGGGCCTGGGCCAGGCGGCCCAATGTGCGGCGCCCGCCGCGCCGCGCAGTGTTGCCAGCGCGGCACCCGACACGCCGCGCCGCTGACCTAGGCCCGGTGCGGGCGGGTCGTCAGCCCAGCCCGGCCGCCGCGTTCACGGCACCCGGGTCCACACCCAGTTTGCCCGACGCGTCGAGAAGTTCGGTCCAAGTGGTGGCATCCACCGGCACACCCTGCGCGCTGCGCCGCGCACGAGACAAACGCTCGGGCTCACCCGCCACCTTCACCGCATCGAATCCTTCGCGTGACGGCGAAGCTTTCACCCAGTCGATGAAGGCCAGCGCCTCGCTCGCAAACGCGCTGCGGTTGCCGAGCGCCTCCGGGTCGAGCAAGACGCTGAACATGCCGTTGAGCACACGCTTCTTCGACGTGTCGTGCGTGCGCTGGGTCGCGCCCGCGGCCAGGGCACCGCCGAGCAGCTCGCAGATCAGCGCCAGGCCGTAGCCCTTGTGCGCGCCGAAGGTGAGCAAGGCACCCAGCGGCGGCACCACGCCGTAACGCGCCTCGGTGGTCGGCAGGCCCCGGTCGTCGATCAGGCAATCGGGCGGCACCGGCTCGCCCTTGTTGTGCGCCACACGGGTTTTGCCCTGCGCGATCATGCTGGTAGCGAAGTCGAGGATCACCGGCGGCGCGGACCCACCCAAAGGTATGCCGACACACACCGGGTTGGTGCCGAAGCGTGCGTCGGCGCCGCCGAAGGGTGCGACGATGCCGCGCGAGATCACGTTGACGAAGTGCAGCGAGATCAGCCCCGCGGCCGCGGCCTGCTCGGCCCAGGCGCCGATGCGCCCGAGGTGGTGCGAGTTGCCCAGCGCCACGATGCAGCTGCCCTGTGCGCTGGCACGCTCAACGCCCAGCGCCATCGCTTCGCGGCCGATCACCTGGCCGAAGCCGGCGCCGCCGTCGAGCTTGAGCAGCGTGCCGTTGTCCAGCACGGTCTGCACATGGCTGTTCGGGTGCAGGCCGCCTTCGAGGAAAGCGTCGGCGTAACGCGGCAGCATGCCGATGCCATGCGAGTCGTGGCCGGTGAGGTTGGCGTCGATCAGGTTGCCGGCCACCGCTTCGACTTCGTCGCTGCTGCTGCCGAAGCCGCGCACCATCATTCGGATCGCGGTGTTGAGCCGTTCGAGAGGGATGAGATGGTTGTCGCTCATGGGGTTCTCGGGGTTCTCGGGGTTCTCGGGTTGCGGGTGCCGGGGTCTGCGGGAATCTGCGGGCTGCGCATTTTCGCGGCTCGATCCTAGACTGTCGCCGCCGAATCATCGGCTCCGGAGCGAACACCATGACGATGCAGCGCCGCACTTTTGTGCTTGCCCTCGCGGCCACGCCGCTGGCCCGGGCCCAGACCGCCGCCTGGCCGAACAAGCCGATCCGCTACATCGTGCCCTTCGCCCCCGGCGGCACCACCGACATTCTGGCGCGTGTGGTCGGCGAAAAACTCGGCCTCGCGCTCGGCCAGACCATCGTGGTCGACAACAAACCCGGCCAGGGCGGCTCGGCCGGGGCAACGGAACTGGCACGCGCCGCGCCCGACGGCTACACCATCGGCGGCGGCACGGTCAGCTCGCACGCGATCAACGCGACGCTGTACGACAAGCTGCCCTACGACCCGGTGAGCAGCTTCGAGCCGATCACGATGTACGTGACCCTGCCCAATGTGCTCGTCGTGCACCCCGGCGTGCCGGCCAACAACGTGCGCGAATTCATCGCGCTGCTCAAGGCCAACCCGAACAAGTATTCCTTCGGCTCGGCCGGCGTCGGCACTTCGCAGCACATCTCGGGCGAGCTCTTCAAGACCCTCGCCAGCGTGCAGATGCAGCATGTGCCGTACCGCGGCAGCGGGCCGATGATTCCCGAGCTGCTCGGCGGCACGCTGCCGGTCGCCTTCGACAACATCACCACCGTGATCCAGCACATCAAGGCCGGCAAGCTGCGCGCGCTGGCCGTCACGACGGCGCAGCGCTCCGGCTCGGCGCCGGAGGTGCCGACGATGGCCGAATCCGGCCTCACCGGCTACGAACTCAGCTCCTGGCAGGCCGTGTTTGCGCCGGCCGGCACACCCAAGCCGATCATCGAGCGGCTCTACACCGAGATCGGCAAGATCCTGAAAATGCCCGACGTGGCCAAGCGCCTCACCGACCTCGGCCTCGACATCTCGGGCATGCCGCCGGCCGAACTCTCCGCGCTGATCAAGGCCGACGTGCCGCGCCTGGGCAAGGTGGTGAAGGACAGCGGGGCGACGGCGAATTGAGGGCTTGCTGCAACGCGGCGGCGTTGCGCTGCGACAGCTCTGCGCTTCGGTGGTTCAGCGCGCCGGTGATTCAGCGCAGCTGCGCTGAATCCTTTCCGCCAGGAACCCGAGCAGCGCCGCGTTGAAAGCGTCGGCGTTTTCGTGCGGTGAGCCATGCCCCGCGCCGCCGATGACCGCGCGCCGGGCCTTCGGCAGGGTCAGCGCCAGCTCCTCGATGACACAGTGGTGCAGCGCGCTGGCCGCTGTCGATGGCGCCCTGCCAGCTCGGCCTCTTCGCGCGTTCGAGCCCGGGCGTGGAGCGCGTCGACCTCGGCTTCAATGTGCTGCCGTTTTCGCGCGAAGCCTTCGCTGCGAAGTTCGACCCCTTCCCCGGCCTGACCCTCTCGCCTACGACCTGCGGCCGAGCAGCCGGGGGCGCCTGCGTCTGGGCGCGCCGAACTCCGCCAGCTCGGCCGCGCAGCCGCCGCGCCTGTTGATGAACTACCTGCACACCGAGCGCGACCGCAAGGCCATCGTCGACGCCATGCGGCTCACCCGCCGCATCGTTGGCGGCGACGCGCTGGCGCGCTACAAGCCGCGTGATCGACGTCTCGGTGATGCCCAGCATCGTCTCGGGCAACACCGCGAGCCCGACGGTGATGATTGCGGAGCGGGGTGCGAGCTTGTTGCTGGCCGCCGCGCGTTGAGCCGCGGCCGCGCAGGCGGCGCCGCCCAACGCTGCCGACAGCCGCCTGCTTTACCTCAACACCTGGCTCGCAGCGGCCGCGGCGATCAGCGCGTCCGCATCCACCGGCAGCAGGAATCCGCGCGCCACCGCATTCGCCGCCGCCTTCTTCACCGCGGCCATGTAGCCTTCGTGCGTGCCGTACCGCTCTTCGAGCGACAGGCGCGGGTCCTTGTTGGCCAAGCGCTCGGCCTTGGTTTTTGCGAACGGCAGCATGCCGCCGACGTAGTTGCAGATCTGCCCCTTGTGAAACGGCCGCGCGCCGTCGGCGGTGATGTTCCAGCCGAGGTAGGTGCCCAGCGGCGCGTCGGTCAGCACCACCGGCACGCCACCCACCTCGTTGCCGTCGGCGTCCACGCGAGGCACCAGCATCTTGATCACCTGTTTGATCGGCGGCGGTGCGTTGCTCGGCACGCCCGAGCCGTCGAGGGCGTTGAACTGCGGGCCCCAGTCGTAGTCGTGCACCGGCATGATGAAGCCGGCCTCCGGCGCGCTTTCGCGCAGGCCGGGAAGGGTCGGGAAACCCATCGCCGTTTTGTTCGCTTCCACCAGATCGGGGAGCGTGCGGCCGGTCCCGCCGCTGGCCTTCGTGCCGGCCAGCGTGGGGTAGACGCTCTCGGGTGGAAGCACGCCGCGCATCACCCAGTGGCGAAAGTGCACCCGCAAGGCGTTCACGGTGTGCACGTGGGGCACCGGGTTGGCCGGCAACAGCGCGCTGCCGAAGTTGTTGCCCGGGCAGTTGGGCCCGGTGGCCGGCAGGCCGACCCCGGGCAGGCTCGAATCGAAGCCCCCCGCGCCACCACCGTGGCTGGAACTTGCGATGTAGTAGCGGCGCACGTTGCCCGGAATTGGGATGTCCGTCTTGGCCTCGGTGCCCACCCATTCCGGCGTGAGCTTGAGCGCCCAGACTTCGGCCGAACCAAAATGTTCGATCACCTTCGGGCAGGTCTTGGTGGCTTCGCAGCGGTCGAGAATGCCGGCCGCGGGCAAGCCCCGCACCGGGTCGGGAAACTTGGGCCACCACTGCGGCCCTTCGCTGCCGGCCTGGTACAGCTCGAGCACGCCGTCGGGCTGTGCCCAGCGGAAGTTCAATGCAATGCGGCGCCCGGCGATGATCGGCCACAGGCCGTCGTGCACCGCGCTGCGGTCTTCGGCCTGGTTGAAGCCCAGGTGCAGATAACCGCGCAGGTAGTTGCCCGACTGCGAGTTGCCGCGGCCGATGCTGTGCGTGATGCGTTTGGCCACCGGGTTCGGCGTGCCCACGTCGTCGGCCAGGGCCCGCTTGAAGAACACACCCACATCGCGCCAAGCCGCGAAGCCCACGCCGAGCAGGTAGGGATCCTTGGCCTTGAAGGTGACCTGGTAGAGCTTGCTGGCATCGAAGCCGCCTTTGACGCAGATTTGTGTCGGGTCGGGTGTGCCGGGGAAGGGCGCCGCCTCGGTGCAGCGGGCCCAGGCCCAGTCGCTGCCCGGCACCACGGCCTCACCCAGGGCCACGCCCTCCATCGTCTCGCCTGTGCGGGTGACGAGGCGCGCCTCGGCGGTGTCGAGTGAATTCGGCCGGTAGGGCAGCGGGTTGGTCTGGATGATCAGCGGCTGCGAGGCCGGGCCCGAGCGGTTCACGATGCGCCCGAACACCTGGCCGGTGACCGCGCTGCCGTCGGCGTTTTTGGCTACCGGCACTTGCAGCCAATGGCGCCCGCTGACCTCCATCGTGTCGCGCACCGCAGTGCCGCCCGAGTTGTCGCCCTGCCAGGCGCTGGCCAGGCCGACATCGCCGAAATTGCGCTCGGCCACCACGATGGTGATCGGCGTGCCGCGGTTGGGCACGTCGTGCCACATCAGGCCGCTGCCTTGCGAGAGGTCCACCGGCTTGGTGAGCACGAAGCTCGCGGTGTAACGCACCTTGCCGTCGGCGCTTTTGCCGAGTTCGATGTCCTGGATGATCGCGTTCAGCGGCTCGCGCGGGTCGAGCTCGCCGAAGGCGCGGCCGGCAATCTGCTCGTAGGCGATGGTCTGGCCGGGCGCCGAGGCCAGCGCTTCGACCTTGTCGATCTGGATGCGTACCACCCGGGCCTGGGCGGCGCCGCAAACCGCGAGCAGCAGCGCCGCCGCGGTAGCCGTTGCCACGGCCTCGCCGAGGTGGGGTTGGCGGCGCAGCTTGCGCCATCTTGAATCGGCCATCGTCGTCTCCGGTGCTGGTTGTGGGTGAGTGGGCAAGCGAGTGAGCGAGTGAGCGAGCGAGTCAGCGAGTCAGCGAGCAAGCCTATCCGCGTTGCAGTTTGGCCTCGGCTTTGCCGCGGTCGAACTCGGCGCGGCGGCGCGCGATCTCATCGGCCGACAGCCGCGCCGCGTTGCAATAGTCGAGTTTCCAGTCCGCACTCTCGGACCAGCGCAGCGGCGACTGCACCGTGCAACGTGCCGCAGTTGCGGCCTCGAGCAGGTCGAGCGCCAGGGCCAGCGTGAAGTCTTGCGAGACGTGGTCCTTCGGCCGCCCGGCGGGGTTGCCGAGCGGGAAGTCGGAGAACAGAAAACGAGGCACGCCGACAAATTCGACGATGTCTTTGGCGCAGCCCAGAACCACGGTGGCGATGCCGCCGGCTTCGAGCGCCCGCGCGGCCAGGCTCGCGCTCTGGTGGCACACCGGGCAGTTGGGCACCAGCACCGCGGCATCGGCGCCGTCTTCACGGCAGCGGGCGAGCAGCTCGGGCACGTCGATGTTCAAGGTGGTGGCATGGCTGCGGTTGGTCGGCAGGCCATGAAAGCGAGCGGCCAGCTCGCCGATGCGGCCCGCCGCCGCCGCGCGGCGCAAGGCCGGCAGCGGGAAGTAGCTGCCGGGGTCTTCCGCGGTGGTGTGGTTGCGGTCGATCGCCAGATGCGAGATGCGCAGGTCGTGGTCGTGACCGCTGTCGCCGGAGTAAACGCTGTAGAACTTGGCGCTGGCGTTGTACGGCGCGCCCGGTCCCTGGTCCCCCTTGTCGGCTTGGTACGGCGCCGCGCTGGTGTTCAGCGCCACGCGGCATTCGCGCAGCGGCTTGCTCAAGCGATGCAACGGCACCTCGGCGTAGTGGGCCCATACGTAAGGCGCGCCGTACCCCAACGCCTGGTAGTACTCGCGGATGCGTGGCAGGTACGCAATCGGCGTGTCCTGCGCGGGTGCGAAGCCGAAGTCTTCTTGAGAGTTTGCCCCGCCGACCACGAGTTGCTCCTCGTTAAGCGTCGCCGAAATGATGACGCGATCTCCTTCGTTCGCGACGCGTGGTCGCGCAAGTCACCAGCGGTGCTGAACTCGGCGCCCTACCGGCGATCTCGACCGCGCTTTCGCCGGCGCGCAGTAGTGATCACCGCTACCGCTCCGCCCGCGCCGGTCATGCCGGCATCGCGTCCCAAAACTGCCCGTTCAACGAGCGCCCATTCGCCTTCTTCGACCGCTTCTGGCCATCGGCGCCCCAGGCGCCCCATTGCTTGAAGAAGAACGCGACATCGGCTTCCAGGCATTGGCGGCGCACATTGTCGGCCCATTCGGCGCGCATCGGGCGCGCACGGGCGCCCGATTCACCGCCGACGATGACCCAGCGGATGCCGGTGAGGTCGAGCCGGCCGACGTCCTCCAGCAGCGGCTCGATCCCCGTGATCTTCCTGACGGCGCTGAAAGACAGCGTCGAGAAGGTGCGCGCCTTCGAACTCGGCGCGGTCGACTACGTGACCAAGCCTTTCG
>JANNGZ010000034.1:0-4608 GCA_031404155.1 Burkholderiales bacterium | reverse complement strand
GCCGTGAACGCGGCGGACCGCTGGCCGGCCGCGCCGACCTGTTCGTCGGCCGCCCCTGGGTGGTCGCCGCGCACGACGCGACCCACGTGCGTGGGGATGAACCGGTGCCGTTCGATGCGGCGTTCGATGCGGCGCAGTGTTCACCACGTGCGTGGGGATGAACCGGATATTGACTCGGGGCGGGTATTCGTCTTGTTGTGTTCCCCACGTGCGTGGGGATGAACCGTTGGTTCCTGGGGCGCGGACGATGGGGCAAGGGTGTTCCCCACGTGCGTGGGGATGAACCGCAAGCATTCCGCGGGGTGCCTTGCAGGCACCCCGCGGAATGCGCGCGCTACGCGCGGTTTGCTTTGGAATTCAGGGGCTGCGTGCGACGCGCCAGCCGAGCGTCTCGCCGCCACGAAGCGGCCTCAGCGTCGCATCGCCAAACGGCACCGCTTCCGGCAGCGTCCACGCTTCGCGCTTCAACGTCACGTGGCCGGTGTTGCGCGGCAGGCGGTAGAAGTCGGGCCCGCTGAAACTCGCGAAGGCTTCGAATTGCTCCAGCGCGCCCGCCGCGTCGAAGGCCTCGGCATACAGCTCCAGCGCCGAGAGGGCGGTGTAGCAGCCGGCGCCGCAGACCGAGTTTTCCTTCAGTTGCGATGCATGCGGCGCGCTGTCGGTGCCGAGAAAAAATTGGGTCGAGCCCGAGGTGGCGGCATGCACCAGGGCCACGCGATGCAGCTCGCGCTTCAACACCGGCAGGCAGTAGTAGTGCGGCCGCAAGCCGCCGATGAAGATGGCGTTGCGGTTGTAGAGCAGGTGGTGCGCGGTGATCGTGGCGGCGGTGTGCGCGCCGGCCTCGGCCACGTATTGCGCGGCTTCCTTCGTGGTGATGTGTTCGAAGACCACGCGCAACTCCGGGAAGTCGCGCCGCAGCGGTTGCATCACGCGCTCGATGAACACGGCTTCGCGGTCGAAGACGTCGACCGCGGGGTCGGTGACCTCACCGTGAACCAGCAGCAACAATCCCTCGCGCTGCATTGTTTCGAGCGTGGGGTAGGTCAGGCGCAGGTTGCTGACACCGGCGTCGCTGTTGGTGGTCGCACCGGCGGGGTAGAGCTTCACCGCGACGACACCGGCTTCGCGCGCACGCCGGATTTCGTCCGGCGGCAGCCGGTCGGTGAGGTACAGGGTCATCAGCGGCTCGAAGTCCGCGCCAGGAGTTCCGGGTTCGGGCCGCGCGGCAAGGATGCGTTCGCGGTAGGCCGCCGCCATCGCCGCGGTGGTGATCGGCGGCTTCAGGTTCGGCATCACGATCGCGCGCTTGAACTGCGCGGCGGTGTGCGGCAGCACCGCGGCGAGCGCCGCGCCGTCGCGCAGGTGCAGGTGCCAGTCGTCGGGGCGGGTGAAGGTTAGCGCGTCGGCAGCGGCGGGCGTTTGAGGCATGCGGCGATTTTGCACCGCGACGCATGCCGCGGTGTTCGCGGCAGCGGGGCTCAAATCAGACGCGGAGGCCGCAACGAAACACGACGGGCCGCGACCGCCCCAGATCACCCGAGGCTGGCCTGGCGTCGCGTCAAGCCGGCCACAGCGTCGCGGCCGGCCCGTGGTTCGGCGGCGGCGCTCCGGTCGCTCCCCCGTCGAGCCAGCGCATCGCCGCGGCAGTGCGGGTTTCGACACCGAGCTTCAGGTAGACGCGCTGCAGGTGTTTGTGCACGGTGCGGTGGCTGCACGCGAGCAGCTCGGCAATGTCGCGGTCGGCCTTGCCGGCGGCCACCCAACGCAACACCTCGCGTTCGCGCGGCGTGAGGCGCGCGAGCCCGCCGGGCGGCAGCGCCTCGCCCGCGAGCAGCGCTCGCAGCGCATGCACATCATGCTGCAAGCGCTGCCGCGCGAGGGCGCCGAGGTACAGGCGCGAGAGGGTCGGGCCAACCAGGTCGAGCATTTGCTTCTCGCGGTCGGCAAAGTCGCGGCCGCGCCGGTTGAGAACGAAGCTGACCAGGGTGCGGTCGTCGACGAACAGGGGCAGCGCCACTACATGGTCGATGCCGATGCGGCGGTAGTAGTCGCAGTAGAGCGCGGTGTCGCGAAATTGCGTGAGCGAGAGCGTGTCGCCGATGCGCTGCGCGCCGGTGCCACGCGCATCGGCGTGGTAGCGCACCAGCGGATGCGTGCGGAAGTGGCGGTCGAACGCCGCGCGGTCGGCGTCGCCGATCGCATTGTCGGGGGTGCCGACCACGTGGCGACGGTGGCTGCGGAGGTCGCACACCGACAAGGTGGTGAGCTCACTGGCAACCAGGCCCGGCAGCGCCGCCACCGCGGCGCGCGCCAGCACGTCGGGCTCCTCGCCGGCTTCGGCCACGCGGCCGAGCAACTCGTAGCCGGCGCGCCAGTCGCGCTCTCGTATCTCGCCTGTCGCGTTCATCGGCCTTCCCCGCACAGCACCGGGCCTGCGCGTACGCAAGGCTGCGTATCGCGAAGCCGCACGGCAACGCCTAAAACTACGCTTTCTCAACCCACTGTGCAAGGAGCATGCAATGTCCCAATTCCGAATCCTCCCCCGTTTGATCGTCGCCGCCGCGCTCGGCGTGGCCCTCGGCGCGTTGGCCCAGACCGCGCCGCTGGACGGCCAGAAATTCGACGGCGTTTTCCTGGAGCGCGGCAAGACCTCCGGCGACGCCGACACGCTGAGCTTCCAGGGCGGGCGCTTCCGTTCGTCGGCCTGCGACCGCTACGGCTACTCCGACGCCACCTACCGTGCCACGCAGCAGGGCGACGCGATCGCCTGGGAAGCCGAAACCGAAAGCCCGAAGTACGGCAAGCTGGTTTGGAAGGGCGTGGTGCGCAACGGCAAGCTCGACGCCACCGCGACGATGGTGCGCCAGGGCAAGTCGCCGATCGAGAACTGGGTCGTCGCGGGAGCGAAATGATGGCCGCGTTTCCGAGCACCGAGGCGATGTGCATGCTGCCGGTGAAAGACCTCCCCCGCGCCCGGCGCTTCTACGAGGAAGCGCTCGGGCTCGAGCCGGTCGGCCTGAAGCCCGACGGCAAGTTTGTCTACCGCTGCGGCGGCACGCTGCTGGCGCTGTTCCCCAAGCCCGAAGGCACCAAGGCGCAGCACACCGCGGTGAGCTTCCGGGTCGACGACATCAACGCCGCGATCGGCAGCCTGGAGGCGCGCGGGGTCCGTTTCGCCGACTACGACCTGCCGGGGCTCAAGACCGTGGGCCATGTTTGCGTGCTCGGCGCGGAAAAGGCGGCCTGGTTCGAGGACACCGAGGGCAACATCCTCTGCCTGCACCAGGACGCTGCGTAGCGTGATCCCCGGCGCCGCAGCCCGGCGGCACCGGTGAGGGCTAGAACCGGTAGCCGAGCTTGAGCGATGCGGTGCCCACGCCGCCGGTGCGGTCGCCCTCGACCAGCAGGTCGGCGATGCCCAGGTTGAAGTTGGCGCCGGCGAAGACGCGGCTCTGGCTGATCTTCTCGGCTCTGAGCGTGGCCACGCCGTTCGGGGTGGAGGTGCTGCGCACCCGGCCGATGCCGGCGTAGGGCGTGATCAGCGCGAAGCCCTTGGAGATCGAGAGGTCGACGCCGCCGCTGCTGAAGTCGAGCTGGCTCAGGCCGCTCAGCTTCGCGCCCGACACCCGCAGCGCCACCGCCGGTGTTGCCACGCCGCCTTGAATGAAGGCCCACTTCAGTTCGCCCCCGAGCAGCGAGACACCGGTGGTCGGAATGGCGCTGTACGACAGGCCGACATCAAGGCCGAAGGGCAGGCCCTTGGCGCCCCGAAGCGCCAGCACCGGCAGCGCACTCGGCACCTCGCCGCCGGCCGCGGCCTTGCGCCAGACCTCGCGGCTTTCCAGCGTGACCGCCGAGACCGAAACGCCGAGGTCGAAACCGGTGATGCCGAGCGGGCCGGCGGGCGCGAGCGGCTTGTACGAACCCACCGCGCCGAGGTCCTTGGCGAGCAGCCGGAACTCGGGCTGCGAGAGCAATTGCAGGGTGTTGATCTCGATCGCCTGCGCGGCGCCCGCAAAAAAAGCGGCGGCGCCGGCGAGGTTTGAGAGGATCAGGAAGCGCGTGGACTTCATCGGTGGACCCGAAGCTGTGGATCGGCCCATCCTAGGCTCGACGGCCATGCCCCCGGTGTCCAAACGCAGCGGCGACAGGCGTGAACCAAGCCACGCGCGGGTGTTGTGTGGGCGGTGCAGGCCGCAGCAAAGTGGCCCCTTCAGGTGCGGCGGCCGTTGCCTGCGGCGGTCGCGCCCTGCTGGCCGGCCGGGGCGCCTGCGCCGGCCGCCGCCGCGCGGCAATCAATGCTGGAGGATCTTGGACAAGAAGTCCTTGGCCCGCGGCGAACGCGCCTCGGGGTCGCCGAAGAACTCCGCCGTCTTGCAGTCTTCGACGATCTTGCCCTGGTCCATGAAGACGACGCGGTGGCTGACCTTCTTGGCGAAACCCATCTCGTGCGTGACCACCATCATCGTCATGCCTTCCTTGGCCAGCAGCACCATCACGTCGAGCACCTCGCCGACCATCTCGGGGTCCAGGGCCGAGGTCGGCTCGTCGAACAGCATCACGATCGGGTCCATCGACAGCGCGCGGGCGATCGCCACGCGCTGTTGC
>JANNGZ010000033.1:0-8649 GCA_031404155.1 Burkholderiales bacterium | reverse complement strand
GGGGCTGCCGATCAGCGTGAAGACGCGCTCAAGCCGGGCCACGGTGGCCTCGGCGTCGTTGGCCGCGGGCCGCCGCTCGAGCAAGGCGCCGCGCACTTTCAGGCTCGCCTGCGGCAGGCGCCGCGCGCCGGTGCTGGTCATCATCAGGGTCAGGCTCTTCACGCGCTGCGGCTGGGTGAAGGCCATGTGCTGCGCGATCATGCCGCCCATCGAGGCGCCGACCACATGCGCACGCGCCACGCCCAGCGCGTCGAGCACACCGATGCTGTCGGCCGCCATGTCGGCCAGCGAATAGGGCCCGCGCACCGGCAGGCGCAGCGTGTATTTCGCAGCCACCAAGGCCAGGTTGGGCACCCCCTGCGCATCGAAGGCCTGGCTCAGCCCGGCGTCGCGGTTGTCCAGGCGGATGACGCGGTAGCCGCGGCTGACCAGCATCTGCACCAGTTCCTGCGGCCAGGCGATCAGCTGCATGCCCAGGCCCATGATCATCAGCAGCGGCTCGCCGTTCGGGCTGCCCTGGTCGTCGACTTCGATCGAGACGCTGTTGGCTGAAATCTGCATCGGGCTCGGGCGCAGCCGCTTCAGGCCGGCGCGGCCTTGGCCGGCCGCGGGGTGCCGCTGCGGTAGAACAGGCGGCGCGCGCCGGCCAGGTCAAACCGCTGCCAGCGCGCCGGGTCCTGGCGCAGCCGGTCGGCCATTGCAAACAGCGCGAGCGGGTTCAGGCCCAGGCCGACATGGCTCGAAGACACCTCGATGTTCTCGGTGTGGGGCGCGTCCTCGTTGAGGCTGCATTGCCAGGCCACGACGCCGTCGCTCTTGGAGAAGATCGACGTGGTGGGTTGCGGCGGTGCGTTGCGCAGTTGCGCGATCAGCGCGTCGTCGTGCACCGAACGCTGGTTGAGCAACTCGTAGAGCCGCCAGGCGTTGGTGGCGCGCGGGTGGCCCGCGAAGGGCGAACCGAGCGTGACCACGCAGCGCGCGAGCCCGGGTTCGAGCTTGGCCAACTCGCGCGCGTACACACCGCCCAGGCTCCAGCCGACGAGGCTGACCTTCTGGCCGTGGCGGTCGGCGATCGCACGCAGCTGGCTGCGACAGGCTTCGAGCACACCCGGCCGCGGGCCGAGGTTGGTGCCCTGCTTCCACTCGTAGGGCGTGAATCCGACGTCGCGCAGGAAGCCACGCAGCGGCACGGTGGAAACATCGGAGGCGCAGAAGCCTGGAAACACGAGCACCGGGTGCCCGTCGCCCGGCGGCAGGCGGCGCAGCCAGGGCCGCGCCGCGAGCAGCGCCGCAAACTCCCAGGGCGCGCGGCCTTCGAGCAGCAGCAGCCAGGGGCCGGGCGCACGCAGGTCGGTTTCATGGAACCAGGGCGAGGCCGAAGCGGAAGCGTTGGGCGGCGGGGGCTGTTGAGGTTTCATTCGTGCCGCATCGTAGCCGCGACCGGCTCGGCGTGTCGTGGCGTTTTCTGGGTCGGCCCGCCTATTGATTTGACTCTCGAATTGACGCGCTGAGCGCACCAAATGCCCTGGCCCATGCGCACCCGTCACCACCCGACAACCATGGGTTTGCTGCACGGCGCGTCTCGCGCTCAGCGCTTGGTCTTGCCTGCACGCGCCACGCCGCGAGACACGCTCGACGCCGCGGTTCTCACCGCCCGCGTCACGGCCTGGCCGACCGCGTGCGTGACCGCCTGCACCGCCACCTGCGGCACCACCCGCGCCGCGAGTTTGGTGGCGTCGCTGCCGATCAACTTGCGCGTGTTGCGCAGCGCACTTTCGATCGGCTGCTTGATCGAGCGCGGCGTGGCGCCGACCGCGGTTTTGGCCATCGCGCGGCCGGCGCGGCCGGCCACCTGGCGGGCGATGCCGGCCAGCGTGGCGGGTACCGCGGGCGCTGCCGGCGCCAAGCGTTCGCCGGGCTCGGGCAAGGCGCGCAACTCGGCCACCGCCGCGCCGATCGCGTCGGCGAGTTCGCGCACCTCGGGCACGGCCTTGGCGCAAGCGATGACGCCGAAGTCCAGCGACTGGTCATAGCTTTGCACCGTGATGTTCAGCCCCACCCCGTGCACCACGATCGAGGTGGGGTAGTTGGTCAGCATCTTCGCGCCCGCCATGTACAGCGGGATCGGCGGGCCGGGCACGTTGGAGATGGTCACGTTGGCCACCGGCGGCATGCGGTCGGCCACGTTCACCCGCGAGTAGATGGCACCCGCCGCCTCCATCAGCCAGGGCACCCCGAGCGAGGGGAAGTCGGTGGGCAGCAGGCTCTTGACGCTGCCGAGCGTGGACTTCATCGCGCGGGTGGCCGCCTTGATATGCGCCAGCCGCTTGGCCGGGTCCGCCAGGTGCGTGCCCAGGCTGATCAGCGACATCGACGCCTGGTTGTCGGCCGACGCATCGCCCTTCTCGCGCAACGAGATCGGCACCGCCGCAATCAGCGACTTGCGCGGCAGCGGCCCATGCTGCTGCAGGTGGTGGCGCAGCGCGGTGCTGCACAGGAACAGCACCACGTCGTTGATCGTGGCCTGCTGCAAGCGCCCGAGCGCCTTCACCTCGTGCAGCGGCACGCTGACGCCGGCAAAGGCCCGGCTGGCGGTGACGGACGCGTTCATGCGCAACCGCGGGGCCAGGCCGAGGTTGCTCACCTGTTTTTTGTCGCCGGTGACCAGCTTGGAACTGGCCACCGCCTGCTTGGCCGCGCCCGACAGCGTGCCCACGGTGGCAGGCAAGGTGCGCACCAGTTGCGAGAGCTGCTGCACCTGGTTGGCCACCGCACCGCTCAGCATCTCGGCCATGCCGAGCTTGAATTTTTTCGGCCGCGTCGAAGGTTTGAGTTCGATTTCGCGCGGCTCGGGCGTTGCATCGAGGATCGCATTGGCCAGCGCCACCGCGGCCTGGCCGTCCACCGCCGCGTGGTGCAGCTGGGTATACATCGCCACCCGTTTGCGCCGCAGCGCGCCGGGCGCCAGGCCTTCGAAGACATGGAACTTCCACAGCGGCTTGCTGCGGTCGAGCAGCACCGTGTGCAGCCGCGCCACCGCCGCTTCCAGCTCGGGCATGCCGCTGCCCTGGCGCGCCGAGGCAGGCAGCTTGTGCTCGACGATGTGCTCGCGCAGGTCGGGCTCGGCATCCACCCAGGCCGGGTTGGCCAGGTTCAGCGGCATCCAGGCCAGCTTGCGGCGCAGCGCCGGCACCAGCGGCAGGCGGGTCGCGATGTGCTTGCGCAATCGGGCCGCGAACTTGCCCTTGTAGCCGGCGTGCAATTCGAAGACGTGCAACGCACCCACATGCATCGGCATCTCCGGGCTTTCGAGATAGAGAAAGCTGGCGTCGAGGCCGGAGAGCTGTTTCATCGACATGGCGGAACCTCGATGGCGGCGCGGGCTGCGTCGCGGCATCGTAGGTGGCGCCGCGTCGGGCAGCGGTCGGGAGATGCCCTAGCGCGCCGCGCGGCACCACGGCACCCGCGTCACGGCAGCGGCTTGCGCGCCACCACGCGGACCCCGCCCAGCGCGGCGTCGGCCCGGCAGGCCTCGATCACTGCGCTGGGCTCTCAGCCTGACCGTGCGCCAAGGCCGCACTGCCACCCCGCACCCACCGGTACTTGACGTCCTCGAGTTGCCACATGGGCTCAAAGCCATGCGCGATCGCAACGAAGCCGTGATGCTCATAGAAGCGGCGGGCCTGTGTGTTCCGGGCAAACGTGAACAGCCAGAGGCTGCCCCACGACTCCGCCTGTGCCAGGCGGAGGAGCCGAGAGCCGATGCCTTGACCGATGTTCTCGACACGGACGTGGAGCTGCGAGACGGACTCCGGATTGGAGGCGAGCAAGCCGACCATTGCCTCGGCCAACTTCGCAACCCGCACGCGATTCGTTGGCAAAACCTTGCTTCGAAAGTGCGCAATCTGTTCTTCGAGCGGGTGAGGGTCGACGATGCCGACGCCATGCTCGAAGCTTGCGCGCCACATCCGCACCAGCGCATCGGTGTCGTGTGACTGGAATTCTTCAATCCGCACAGGGAGTTCATCTCGAGTTTTGATGGCGTTCCCCTTTCAATTGGCCCTGCGTCGATACGCGCCCCGACAGCAGACGCGAAGTGCCCCGATGGGCAAGAACCCGGCACCTTGGCAACTTGAAGGTCGGCACATCGTTCGTAGCCCACGAGGCGGCTTGCAGCGAAAGAGAATAGCGGCGAACGTCGGCGTGTCTCTGCCCGCCCGGCTCAACGCGGCTGCTTCAGGTCGTCCAGGCCTTCATTCTTGACAAGCTCCTCCACCTCGGGCAGAGGTCCAATGGAACATCAGCAGCTTGCCTTCGGAGAGCCGCCATCGGCCTATGGCCCGCGACGGGGCATAGACCATCGCGTACTTCCCGTCTCGCAGCGGCAGTTGGAAGAGCCCTGCGTTCATCTGCGCAGTGGCAGTTCCGAGCAAGAACGCAGGCCCTGCCGGCGACAACGCTTGTGAGTCTCATGGAACCTCCACAGAGAATTGACTTTGAACGACGGGCAGAACATCACTGGCGAGCGGGTGCCGCAGCCGAGGCTGGCGCCGCCGGCAGCGCCGACGAGTGGTGGTCGACGATCAGCCACCGCCCTTCTCTCTTGCGGTAGGTGAAGCTGTAGCGCGCAGGCACCTGGCGAGCCTGGCCGGCCGGAAAAATCGTGAAGGTGTAGGTCCCCGAATTGATCGCCGTGTCGGCGTAGACACGCAGCCGCTGCTCGCCCCAGGCCACCTTGGGTTGCGGGTTGGCCGAGCAGACGCGCTCGAAGTACTGCCGCACACCCGCGGGCGATGCGATAAGCGCTGGCGAGACGGTGCCCCAGAGCACCGCGTCGACGTCGTACAACGCAGCCGCCTTGGCGCCGTCACAAGCGTTGAAGGCCGCGGCCCAGGCTTGCGCCGCTTGGCCGGCCTCGGGCTCGGCAGCGCCAGCCCCGGGAAGGGTTTGACAGGCCGTGAGCAGGACCGGCAGGAGGGCGAGCGATACGTGGTTCATCGTGACTCCTTGTAAGGTCGTCATTGCGCCGGCGCCGGAGTCGGCAAGATGCTCATCACCTTCCAGCCGTCGGAAATGATGCGCCGCGCTGGCCCCGCGTGCAATGGACGCAATGCAAAGCGCCCGGCGCGGAAACACCCTGGCGCCCCGGGGTCGCTGCGCCGCGCGCGCCCGCCCGCTCGAGCTCTCAGAACAAGCCGCTGATACGCCCGCGGTCGTCGACGTCGATCTGCTCGGCCGAGGGCAGCTTGGGCAGGCCGGGCATGGTCATGATGTCGCCGCATATCGCCACCACGAACTCGGCACCCGCGGCCAGGCGTACCTCGCGCACATTGAGCACATGGCCCTCGGGCGCGTTGCGCAGCTTCGGGTCGGTGGAGAACGAATACTGGGTCTTGGCGATGCAGACCGGGAAGTGGCCGAAGCCGCGCTGCTCCCAGTCGGCCAACCGCGCCAGCACCTTGGAGTCGGCGCTGATTTCGCCGGCGCGGTAGACACTGCGCGCCACCACGCCGATCTTCTCGAACAGCGGCAGCGCGTCGTTGTACAGCAGCTGCAACTGCGCCGGCTTGGACTCGCAGGCCTGGACCACCGCACGCGCGAGTTCCGCCGCGCCCGCGCCGCCGTCGGCCCAGTGGCTGGCCAGCACGCAGCGCACGCCGAGCGAGTCGCAATGTGCCTGGATCAGCGCGATCTGGTCTTCGCTGTCGGCGCTGAAGCGGTTGATCGCGACCACGCAAGGCAGTCCGTGCAGCCGGCGCAGGTTGTCGACATGGCGGTCCAGGTTGCGCAGGCCGCGGGCCAGCATCGCTACACCCTCCTCCGCGCTGGCCGGTGCCGCCTTGGCGTCGCCGCCGCCGTGGTACTGCAAGGCGCGCACCGTGGCCACGAGCACCGCCGCGGCGGGGCGCAGGCCGGCCTTGCGGCATTTGATGTCGATGAACTTTTCAGCGCCGAGGTCGGCGCCGAAGCCGGCTTCGGTGACCACGTAGTCGGCGAGCTTGAGCGCGGCATGGGTGGCCAGCGCCGAGTTGCAGCCATGCGCGATGTTGGCGAACGGCCCGCCGTGGATGAACGCGAGGTTGCCTTCGAGCGTTTGCACCAGGTTGGGCTGCAGCGCGTCCTTGAGCAAGGCGGCCATAGCGCCGTCGGCCTTGAGCTCGCGTGCCGTCACCGGCGTGCTGTCGGCGCGTGTGCCCACCACGATATTGCCCAGGCGGCGCTTCAAGTCGGCCAGCGAGGTGGCCAGGCAGAGGATGGCCATCACCTCGGAGGCGACCACGATGTCGAAGCCGTCTTCGCGCGGGTGGCCGTTGGCGGTGCCGCCCAGGCCGACCACGATGTCGCGCAGCGCGCGGTCGTTCATGTCCAGCACGCGCCGCCAGGTGACGCGCCGCGGGTCCAGGCCGAGCGGATTGCCGTGGTGGATGTGGTTGTCGATCAACGCGGCGAGCAGGTTGTTGGCCAGGCCGACGGCATGGAAGTCGCCGGTGAAGTGCAGGTTGATGTCCTCCATCGGCACCACCTGCGCGCGGCCGCCGCCGGCGGCACCTCCCTTCATCCCGAAACACGGCCCGAGCGACGGCTCGCGCAGGCACACGATGCTGCGTTTGCCGATCAGGTTGAGCGCGTCGCCCAGGCCCACCGTGGTGGTGGTCTTGCCCTCACCCGGCGGCGTGGGCGAGATGGCGGTGACCAACACCAGGTGGCCGTCGCGCCGGCCGCGCAGGTGGTCGATCGCGTCAAGGCTCAGCTTGGCCTTGTAGTGGCCATAGGGCGAAAGGTGTTCCGGCGCCAGGCCGAGCTTGTCGTAGGCCAGCGGCAGCAGCGGGCGCAGCGTGGCGGCCTGGGCGATCTGAATGTCGGAGGGCATGGGATGGGGTGGGTGCGTCGGGTAGCGGGCGTGAAAGTCGCGCGGCAGTATGCCCGGGGGAACCGCGCCGGGCTGCGCGGGCTTGCGCGCAGCCCGCACTGGCCTGCCGCGAGATTGACGCCGGACGCCGCAGCGCGTGCGTGGCGCACGCCGGCCAAGGCGCGGCGTGCCGCGACCCTAGCGCGACGCGCGCGAGCGCATCGCCAGCGCTTCGTTGCCGGCCAGTGCGGCGAGCACCAGTGCGCCGCCGCCGAGCACCGAGGCCGAGGGCGCCTCGCCGGCACCGAGCCAGGCCCAGGCCACGCCGAAGATCACTTCCAGCAGCCCCAGCAGCGCCACCTCCGGCGCGCTGAGCACCCGCGCCACCGTCACCGCGATCAGGCAGGGAATGGCCAGCTGCACCACGCCGAGCAGGCCAAGCAGCGCGAGGTCGTGCGCCGAGGCGGCAAAGGGCAGGGACAGCGGCAGCGTGACCGCGGCGGAAAGCAGCGCGCCGAGCAGCACCGCGGGCAGCAGGTCGCCGCCGCTTTGGCCGCCGTCCTTGGCGTGCGGGCCGGCCTGGAGCCGGGACATGTGCTGGATCAGCGTCCAGTTCACCGCCGCCGCAACCGGCACCGCCAGCGCGAGGGCCGTGCCGAGCACATGGCTTGCGCCCGCGCCGCTGACTTCACGGGCGTACATCCAGCCGATGCCGACGCCGGCCACCACGATCGCGGCCCAGGTCCGTGCCGCGAGCCGGTGCTTCAGGGCCACGCGCGCCGCCAGCGCGGTGAGCAAGGGGGCGATGGCCATGGTCACCAACACATTGGCCACCGTGGTCAGCGTGATCGCGACCATGAACGCGGTGAACATCACGCACCAGCAGGCCGCCGACAGCCACAGCGCGCGACCGCCGGCGCGCACGGACCTCACCAGCGCAGCCCCGCCGCGCAACCAGGACAACAAAACGATCAGCGCGAGCGCGTTGAACAGGCTGCGCCAGAAAGTGACCTCGAAGCTGCGCGCCGCTTCCAGGTAGCGCGACACCACGCCCGCGATGCTCCACATCAGCGTCACCGCGATCATCAACAGAACCGCGCGTCGATGACTCACAACCGGCCTTCAGAGGACCGCGAAGCGATCCGGGCGGATTTCAAACTGGAACCCGCCGCTTGACGCGGGCCGAGAGCCGCGGCTCCAACAGCCCTGTGGGCTGTTGGACGGCTCGAGGAGTCCGAGTTCTGCGAGGGCGCGGCCTGCAAGGCGGGGGGTGCTCACGTGTCGGCGCACGCCGAAGGCGAGCCGGATTCCCAAGTGCCGAGCTACGCCGCCTCCCGGCTAGCGCGCTTTCGGTCATGTTCCTTGAGCCAGCGCTTGCGAATCCGGATCGACTTCGGCGTGATCTCCACCAGCTCGTCGTCGGCGATGAACTCCACCGCGTACTCCAGCGTGAGCTGGATCGGCGGCGTGATCTTGATCGCGTCCTCCTTGCCGCTGACGCGGAAGTTGGTGAGCTGCTTGCCACGCACCGCGTTGACCACCAGGTCGTTGTCGCGGCTGTGGATGCCGATGATCATGCCTTCGTACAGCGGGTCGCCGGCCTTGACGAACATGCGGCCACGGTCGTCGAGCTTGCCCAGCGAGTACGTCACCGCCTCGCCGTCGTCCTGGCTGATCAGCACGCCGTTCTTGCGCCCTTCGATCTCGCCCCTGAAAGCCTCGTAGCCGTCGAAGATGTGGCTGGCCAGGCCGGTGCCGCGGGTGAGGTTCAAGAAGTCGGTCTGGAAGCCGATCAGGCC
>JANNGZ010000032.1:0-43703 GCA_031404155.1 Burkholderiales bacterium | reverse complement strand
GGTTCGTCGCCAGGTCCAGCTCGTAGATGCAGGCGCGGCCGTCCTCGGCCGGCATGCCGTGGTCGCCGATGTTGCTGAGCGAGCCGACGCCGACGTAGAGCCGGCGCCCGTCCGGGCTGGGCAGCAGGCTGCGCGTCCAGTGGCCGCCGGGCTTGAAGGTGGCGAGCCGGCGGGCCGGCGCGCTGATGCTCGTGGCGCCCGCCGTGTACGGATAGGCCATCACGCCGTCGGTGTTGCCGACGTAGAAGTTGTCTCCCAGCAGCGCCATGCCGAAGGGCTGGTTCAGGTTCTCCAGCAGGGCGTGGCGCTGCTCGGCCACGCCGTCGCCGTCGGCATCGCGCAGCAGCGTGATGCGGTTGGGGCTCACGCCGAAGGCGGCCGCGCGCCGCATCGTGGCCACCATCGCGTGCTCGAAAAGGGACCGGGGCTGGCCGCCCGACTGCAAGGCCTCGGCCACTGTCACGTCGCCGTTGGGCAGCACCGTGATCCAGCGCGGGTGCTTCAACCCGGCCGCGAAGGCGTTGACCCTCAGGCCCGGCGCGGCCGCGGGCAACTGCCCCGGCGCCCAGCCTTGGGCGGTGGGCATCTTCAGCGTCGGGAGGCGGCCCTGCGGCCGCGCCGCCGGGATCTGGGGTGCCGAGCCCAACGCCGGGGTGGCGTCGGTGCCCTGCAGCCGGCGCCACTGGATGGCGCCGGCACCCACCAGGGCCACCATGCGCGCGAAGACATCGTCAAGTGCCATCGAACCCCTCCTCGTTTGCACGCGCAGGCCGAACCATGCCGATCCGGCCCACGGCGCGCGCATTGTCATGCCGGCAGCGTGCGCTGGCCCGATACGGACCTCGGGCGCTGATGGCGCGCGCTGATCAGTCCCCGCCGGCACCCAGGAGCGAGCGCACAAAGAGGACGAGCACCGTCACCAGCAAGGCAATGTTGATGGTGAAGCTCATCTGCACGCCGGGCGCGCGGCCGAGCGTTCCCTGGCGCAAATAGCCCCACCAGTAGACGAAGCGCGCGACCGCGAAGACGACGCACAGCACCGGCACCACGCGCACCTGTGTTGGCCCGAGCAGGGTTGCCAGCGCAAGGATGCAGACCGTGAACCAGACCAGCTGCTCCAGCGTGTTCTGCATCACGCGGCAATGGATCTTCAGGCGCTCGCTCTCGGTGCCCGCGAGCGGGTCGTGCGCGCCCTCGAAGAAGCGCGCGGCCGCAATGTGCGCGCAGACCGCGGCGTACGGAAGCAGCGCGACAACGAGCCAGCGAGCGGCCATCACGAGGCGTGCGCCCGGGTTGCCGGCCTCGAGCATCGGCGGCAAGAGCGCGTAGCCCAGCGCGACGGCGAGCAGCACGCCCGGCACGGTCCACCAGATCGATCGCGCGATGAAGCGCCGGCGTGCCGTGCCGTCTCCGATGGGATGTGTCATCTCTCCTCGCCGCTCGGTTCATGCCCGAGGTGCCCGAAAGCATAGGCCCTGCGGCGGCACGGACCGCAGGAAGCGCAGCGTTTCGCACCGCGTCACTTGGGGTAGCCGAGGGGGCGGCGGCCGGCACGATCATGTAGCCTAACTTCGCCGCATCGGGCACCCGGTGCCGACACCGCCTGACCGGGCTTGAACTGCCCGCCCTCGCACCGCAGTGCACCGCGCCAACCTGGGTCCCAACATGAAAAAACTCTTCCTGGTTTTTGCCACCCTGATGCTCGCCGCCCTGGGCGCGGCAGCTGCGCCACCGGCGTACTACGTGGACGAAACCAAACTGGCCTTCGCCGAGCTTGCCGGCCTGCCGACCCAGCGCCTCTCGGGCGTACACAACGGTGCCGGCTACCGCATCGAAGTGCCCTACCAGTGGAACGGCAAGCTGGTGATGTGGGCGCATGGCTACCGCGGCGACCCCGCCACCGACCCCAGGGCGCTCGAGCTCACGGTGGACAACCACCCGCTGCGCCAGTTCCTGGTCGCCAACGGCTACGCCTGGGCCGCGTCGAGCTACAGCAGGAACGCCTACGACCCGGCCCAGGGCGCCAAGGACACCCACGCGCTGACGCAGCTGTTCAACGGCAAGTTCGGCCGGCCGAACCGCACCTACATCACCGGCGCCTCGATGGGCGGGCACATCACCGGCATCGTCACCGAGCAATGGCCGCAGTCCTACGACGGCGCGATGCCGATCTGCGGCGTGCTCGGCGACTACGAGTTGTTCGACTACTTCCTCGACTTCAATGTAGCGGCGCAGACCTTGTCCGGTGTGAATGCGCTGTTCCCCTATGCCGCCGACTACCTGAGCAGCACGGTGCCGGCCACCAAGGCCGCACTCGGCCCGGCCTTCCCGTACGTGCTGAATGCCGCGGGGCTGAACATGAAGTCCTTGGTGCAGCTGCGCTCCGGTGGCGTGCGCCCGCTGTTCGAGCAGGGCTGGATGTTCTGGAACGGCGTGGCCGGCGACTTCCTGTTCGGCCTGGGCGTGGGCGACGGCACGCTGACGCGCCACCCGGGCGTGGCGGTGGCCAACGTCGACGTGGTCTACCAGTTCGACACCAACCTGGCCCAGAGCGCTGCCGAAACCGTGTTCAACGGCGCCGTGCAACGCGTTCGGGCCGACCCGCAGGGCCGCCACCGCAACGGCATCTCCAACGTGCCGCCGACCACCGGCGACCTGCGCATCCCGATGCTGACCCTGCACACGCTGGGCGACCTGTTCGTGCCCTTCCACATGGAGCAGGAGTACGCGCGCCGCGTCGCGGCCAAGGGCCGGTCCAACCTGCTGGTGCAGCGTGCCACGCGCGACTACGGCCACTGCACCTTCACCCCCACCGAGCTGGTGACGACCTTCGTCGACCTGGTCAAGTGGGTGGAAGCCGGCATCAAGCCGGCCGGCGACGACGTGTTGAACGCGGCGGCGGTGGCGCACCCGGCCTTCGGCTGCGCCTTCACCGACAAGGTGGCGCCACGGCAATGGAACACGGTGCCCGGCCTTGCGTTCCTGACACCGCCGGCCTGCCCGGCGCCGTAAAGCGCGGCCGCGGAGCGGGCCGCGGCTGCGCGGCCCGACAGTTCGCGAGAACTCTTCCATCGTTGGCATCTGCGACCGTGCGTTCAACCGCGGCGTTGCCACCAAGCGTGCGGGCGAGCGGCGCGCACGCGCCAACGCTGGCTACACGCGTTCAGAGAGTCCCCCGAAAATGGTCGTGAGGGTCCGGTCCGCGTCACACCAACGCCCATGATCTCCCGTTCGCGCAATCACTCCCGCGCCAACTCATGCCCGGCCATCGCTTCCAGCGCCTTCACCAGCGCGGAGTGGTCGAGCTGGTCCCAACCCCGCGCGGCGCATGCATTCATCAGCTGCGCCACGTTCGCGGTGCCCGGCAGCGCCACGCCCAGCTCACGCGCACCGGCGAGCGCGAGGCTCAAATCCTTCTGGTGCAGCTTGATGCGGAAGCCGGGGTTGAAGGTGCGCTTGACCATGCGCTCGCCGTGCACTTCCAGGATGCGCGACGCGGCAAAGCCGCCCATCAGCGCCTGGCGCACCTTGGCCGGGTCGGCGCCGGCCTTGCTGGCGAACACCAGCGCCTCGGCCACCGCGGCGATGTTCAGCGCCACGATGATCTGGTTGGCCACCTTGGTGGTCTGGCCGTCGCCGTTGCCGCCCACCAGCGTGATGTTCTTGCCCATCAGCTCGAACAGCGGCTTGACCTTGTTGAAGGTGGCGTCCGGCCCGCCGACCATGATGGTCAGGCTCGCGGCCTTGGCGCCCACCTCGCCACCCGAGACCGGCGCGTCGAGGTAGTCGCAGCCGAGTTCGTTGATGCGCGAGGCGAACCGCTTGGTGTCGATCGGCGAGATCGAGCTCATGTCGACAACACACTTGCCCGCGGTCAAACCCGAGGCCACGCCGTTCTCGCCGAAGAGCACCGCTTCCACATCGGGGGTGTCGGGCAGCATCAGGAAGACCACGTCGGCGTGGCGCGCCACCTCCGCGGCACTCTTGCACACGGTGGCCGCCGAGGCCAGTTCGTCGGGCACTTGGCTGCGGGTCTGCACAAAGAGTTGGTGACCGGCCTTGAGCAGCTGGCCGGCCATTGGCGCGCCCATGATGCCCAGGCCGATGAAGCCGAGTTTTTGCTGCGCGGTGTTGCTCATGATGATCCTGGTGGTGATGGGTGGGTGGTCGGCGGGGCTTCGACAGGCTCAGCCCGGACGGGTTTCCTACACCGGGCGCACGAACTTCTCGCGCCAGCCGAGGCCGGCTTCGGTGGTGGTGGCGGGCTTGTATTCGCAACCGATATGGCCGCGGTAGCCGATGGCGTCGATATGGGCGAACAGGAAGGCCCAGTTCAACTCGCCTGTGCCGGGCTCGTTGCGGCCCGGGTTGTCGGCGAGCTGCATGTGCGCAATGCGCGGCAGCAGCTGCTGCATCGTGGCCGCGATCTCGCCTTGCATGCGTTGCGCGTGGTAGATGTCGTACTGCAGGAACGCATTGCCGGCACCGACCTCGTCGAGGACGGCGATCCCTTGCGCCGGGGTATTCACGTAGAAGCCGGGGATGTCATAGAAATTGATCGGCTCGAGCAGCAGCTTCAGCCCGGCCTTGTGGAGTTCCGCCGCGGCGAACCTGAAGTTCCTGACCAGGGTTTCGTGGTGCACCTCGCGCCGCTGCTCCAGCGGCACCCGCCCAGCCAGGCAATGCAGCTGCGGCACGCCGAGCACCTTGGCGTATTCCAGGCCCTGCGCCACGCTGGCCTGGAACTCACCCTCGCGGCCGGGCAGGCAGGCCAGGCCGCGCTCACCGGCATTCCAGTCGCCCGGCGGCAGGTTGTGCAGCACGAGCTGAAGGCGGTGTTTGTCGAGCAGCTCGCGCAGTTGCGCCGCCGGGTGCTCGTAGGGAAACAGGAACTCCACCGCGTCGAAGCCGGCGGCGGCGGCGCGCTCGAAGCGGTCGAGAAACGGTACCTCGTTGAACAGCATCGAGAGGTTGGCGGCAAACTTGGGCATGGCGATGTCTCCTGAACTCGAAGTGCATGTTAGCGGCGCGGCCGAGGCGAAAGGCCGCACTTGCGCTTGAAGCCCGCAGCCGTTGCGCTTGGGGCGGCGCTGGGCTTGCTGCCCATGTGGGCCTGCGCGCCGGCGCTGGCACAGCACAGTGCGCAGAACAGTGGGCAGGCAGGCGCGCCGGCGGCCGCGCCCGCAGCCAAACCAGGCCGGGTGGAAGACAGCCTGGCGCAGCGCCTGGCCGCTTGCACGCTCTGCCACGGCAGGCAGGGAGTGGCGCGGCCCGACGGCTACCACCCGCGCATTGCCGGCAAGCCGGCGGATTACCTCTACAACCAGCTGCTGAATTTTCGTGACGGGCGGCGGCACTACGGCCCGATGGTGGCGATGGTCGACGTGCTGAGCGACAGCTACCTGCGCGAGATCGCGAACCACTTTGCTGCGCTCGACCTGCCCTACCCCGCACCGCCCGCGACCGCAGAGCCGGCCGCGCTGCTGCAACAGGGGCAAAGGCTCGCGCTGCAAGGTGACGCGGCGCGTGGCCTGCCGGCCTGTGCCAGCTGCCACGGCCACGCGCTCAACGGCGTGGCGCCCGCGGTGCCCGGCCTGCTCGGTTTGCCGCGCGACTACCTGCAAGGCCAGCTCGGTGCCTGGGCCACCGGGCAGCGCCGCGCGCTGGCCCCGGACTGCATGGCGCAGATCGCGAAGCGCCTGAGTACCGCCGATGTGAGCGCGCTGGCCGCGTGGCTGGCAAGCCGGCCGGTGGTGAGCGCCTCGCCCGCGGCCGCCGGCCGTGCGGCGCCGGTGGCCCCGGCGCGAGGCGAGACCACGCTGGAATGCGGCAGCGTGCCGAAGTGATCGGGCGGCGATGAGATCGGGCACGCCGCCGCCAACGCGGCCTGAATCGCGGCCTACCGCCTCAGCATCGCCGCTAGCACCACCGCTTGCGTCAGCGCTCGCATCACCGCCGGCATCACCGCCTGCGTCACCGCCGTCATCACCTCCGGCCTCGAAGCCCCGGCGCCGGTGGGTGACGATCCTCGCGCCGCTCGTGGTGGTGCTCGCGCTCGCCACCGCGGTGGCGTGGCTCAACACGCGCAACGAAGAACCGATCGCCACGTTCACCGTGCCGAACAACGGCACACCGGAGCAAATCGAACGCGGCGCCTACCTCGCCCGCGCCGGCAACTGCGGCGCCTGCCACACCGAGCGTGGCGGCGCGCCTTACGCGGGTGGGCGCGGCATCGCCACGCCCTTCGGCAGCGTCTACGCCGGCAACCTCACGCCGGACCTGGCCACCGGCATCGGCGGCTGGAGCGCCGCGCAGTTCTGGCGCGCGCTGCACCACGGCCGCTCGGCCAGCGGGCGGCTGCTCTACCCCGCGTTCCCCTACCCGGACTACACCCGCGCCACGCGCGAAGACAGCGACGCGCTCTACGCCTACCTGCGCACCCTGCCCGCGGTGCAACGCGCCAACACACCGCACCAACTGCGCTGGCCGTTCAACACGCAGGCCGCGCTCGCGGTCTGGCGCGCACTCTTTTTCAAGGCCGCGGTGTTCGAGCCGGACGCGGCCCAAAGCGCCGAATGGAACCGCGGCGCCTACCTGGTGCGAGGCCTCGGCCACTGCGCCGCCTGCCATGGCGGGCGCAACTGGCTCGGCGCCACCCCGGGGGGCGGCGCCGCGCTCGCCGGTGGCTTGATCCCGCAGCAGAACTGGTACGCCCCGTCGCTCAGCGCGGCCCACGAAGCGGGTGTGGCCGCCTGGCCGCTGGAGGACATCGTGGCGCTGCTGCAGACCGGCACTTCAGCGCGTGGCACCACACTCGGGCCGATGGCTGAGGTGGTGTTGCGCAGCACGCAGCACTTGAGCGAGCCTGACCTGCGCGCGGTGGCCGTCTACCTGAAAGCCCTGGCGCAAACGCCGGCACCCGCCGCGGCGCATGCCGCGGCTGCGGCGCCCGCTCCCGCGAAGGCACAGGCCCTGGCCGCGCCGAGCGCCGGCGCGAAGCTGTATGAAACCCATTGCGCGAGTTGCCACGGCGCGGCCGGTGAAGGGGGACACGCCGCCAACGGCAAGCGACTGGTTTCGCCGCTGGCCGGCAACCGCGTGGTCACGCTGGAGCCGCCGGCGAACCTGGTGCGCATCATCGTTCGGGGTGGCTTCGCACCCGCCACCGACGGCAACCCGCGGCCCTTCGGCATGCCGCCGTTTGCGAACCTGCTCAGCGACGAAGACGTCGCCGCCGTGGCCACGCACCTGCGCCAGGCGTTCGGCCCCCACGCGCCGCCGGTGACCGCGCTGGAGGTGGGCCGCTACCGCGGTGGCGAGTGAGCGAGCCCGGCGCGTGACGCCGCCTGGGCGTTGCGCTGGTTCTTGCGGATGCGTCGCGCTTTGACCACCGCCCCTCCCGCAAACACGCGATCGAGAACGGTCCCCCTTTTGGGGGTTCGCCCTTCATCACAGCTACAGAGGTTTGCTGCCGACAGCCCGGTTTTTGACTCCGCTCACTAGCGCTCTCCCCCATCAGAGCGATACGGGTATTGCTTGTTGCCTCCTATTCTGAATTCACCGCCGCAACCCCGCGACGGCTGGAGTCGACACCATGCCCCGCCTGAACCTGATCAAGACCCTGCTGGCCTGGCTCGCACTGCCCGCCTGCTGCGCGGCCTCCAACGTCGGCATGTTCACCATCCTCGACGGCGACGCCACGGTGCTACGCGACACCCGCCGCTTTGCCGCCGCCGAAGGACTGCACCTGCGCGACGACGACATCGTGCGCACCGGCGCCAACGCGCGGCTGGTGCGCATCGAGTTCGCCGACGGCACCTTGCTGGACATCGGGCCCGGTACCGAGTTGTTGTTGCAGCCGGGCGCACTCACCGGCTCGCGCCGTGCCGCGCTGTACCTGGCGCGCGGCTGGGTGAAGTTGACACTCGCCGCCGGCCGCGCGAGCGAGCTCGGCGGCATTGCCACACCGCGCTTCGACCTGCCGCGCCTGGCCGGCACCGCGGTCGTGCGGGTCGCGCCGCAGGCCGCGCTGGTGTTCGTCGAAAGCGGCCGTGCCGAGATCGAAGAGCGTGCGGTGGGCCTGGCGGTGGGCGTGCGCTCTCTGGGTGATGGCGACGCGTGGACGCTCGAAGGCGCGGCCGGTGGCACGCTGCTGCAGCGCAACCCCGAAGCCGCGCTGCGCGAGATGCCACGCGCCTTTGCCGACTCGCTGCCGCGCCGCGCCGCGCGCTTCAGCAAGACGGTGCCGCCGCAGCCTGGTGAAGGCATGGCGGTGAGCTATGAAGACGTGGCACTGTGGATCAACGCCGAAGCCGCGTTGCGCCCGAGCTTCGTGCAGCGCTTCGCGGCGATGAGCCGGGACCGCCTGTTCCGCGCCTCGCTGCTCGCCGAACTGAAGGCACATCCGGAGTGGAAGCGGGTGCTCTACCCGGCCGACAAGGCGCGGGCGAAGGCCACCGCGGTAGCGCGCCAGGCCGCGCCGCCGGCCAAGCGCGAGCCCACGCTGGACGCCGCGCCTTCGGCCGCAACGCCGGCCGCCACACCGGCGGGTGCGCCCGGCGCACCCGCCACCACGCTGCAATGGCCGAGCACGCTGCGCGAGATCCACCTGCCCACCCGCTTGTCGGAGGTCCAATGAAACTGCTGCTGAAATTCAATCTCGCGTTCCTGCTCGTGTTTGTGCTCGCGCTCGGCGCCACCAGCGTGATGACGCGCCAGCTGCTGCAAACCAACGCGCAGGAGGAGGTGCTGCAACACGCACGCTTCATGCTCGAGAAGGCGCTCGCGGTGCGCTCCTACACCTCCACCCAGGTGGCGCCGCTGCTGGAAACGCAGATGAAGTACGGCTTCCTGCCGCAGTCGGTGCCGGCGTTTTCGGCCACCGAGGTGCTGGCCAAGTTGAACAAGAGCCACCCCGAGTACAGCTACAAGGAAGCCACGCTGAACCCGACCAACCCGCGCGACCGCGCGGTGGAATGGGAGGCCGACGTGATCGGCGAATTCCGCAAGTCGCCCGAGAGCAAGGAGTTCATCGGCCAGCGCGACACGCCCACCGGCCGCGCGCTGTACATCGCGCGCCCGATCAAGATCAGCGACGGCGCCTGCCTGCGCTGCCACAGCACGGTGGAGAGCGCGCCGCGCACCCTGGTGGACAAGTACGGCCCAGCCAACGGCTTCGGCTGGCAGCTCGGCGAAATCGTCGGCGCGCAGATCGTGTCGGTGCCGATGGCGCTGCCGCTGCAACGCGCGGACGCCGCGTGGACGATGTTCATGCTCATGCTCGGCGCGGTGTTCGGGGCCATCGCGCTGCTGCTCAACGCCATGTTGTGGTGGCTGGTGGTCCGCCCGGTGACGCGCCTGGCCACCATTGCCGACCGGGTCAGCCTGGGCGAGATGAGCGCCCCCGCGTTCGCCGGATTCGAGCGCGACGAAATCGGCCTCCTGGCCGTGTCCTTCTCGCGCATGCGCAAGAGCCTGGTACAGGCGATGAAGATGCTGGAAGGGGCACCAGCATGAGCGCGAGACAACGCCTGCAAGACGCCGACACCGGGCCGGCGCCGCGGCAGATCGGCCGCTACGAAATCACCGGCACCCTGGGCGAGGGGGCGATGGGGATCGTCTACCGCGGTGTCGACCCCGAGATCAAGCGCCCGGTGGCGATCAAGGCGATCCGCGCGCAACTGCTCGGGCCGGCGGGCAGCGACTCCGGCGCGGCCGAGCGCTTTCGCAACGAGGCGCGCGCGGCGGGGCGGCTGAACCACCCGAACATCGTTTCGGTGTACGACTATGTGGAAGCGGGCGCGCACCGGCTGATCGTGATGGAGTATGTGGAAGGCTGCTCGCTGCTCGAGTTCACCGCGCGCGGCAGGCGCATACCGCTGGACGACGCGCTGTCGATCATGGTGCAGCTGCTCGACGCGCTGGCCTGCGCGCACGCGCAGGACGTGTGCCACCGCGACATCAAGCCGGCGAATTTGCTGCTCACCCGCAACGGCAAACTCAAGGTCACCGACTTCGGCATCGCCCGCATCGAGTCGGCGCAGCTGACACAACATGGCAGCGTGATCGGCACCCCCGGCTACATGGCGCCCGAGCGCTACACCGGCGAGCCAACCGACGAGCGTGTGGACATCTTCTCCTGCGGCGTGCTGCTCTACGAGCTGCTCACCGGCGTGGCGCCGTTTCGCGGCTCGCCCGGCATGGTGATGAACCAGGTGCTGCACATCGAGCCGCTGCCGGCGTCGACGCTGGAGGTGATCCCGCCGCCGCCGCCGCAGTACGACGCCATCATCGCGCGCGCGCTGGCCAAGGACCCGGGCCAGCGCTACGCCAGCGCGGCGCAGATGCGCGACGCGCTGCGCGAGGTGGCGGCGCGGCCGATCGCGGCCGCGGTCGGTGTCGATACGCTGATCCGCCTGCGCCGCACCGACGCCGACGGGCTGCGGCCGCAGCCGGCGCCGCGCAGCGCCAATGCGTTGGGCGATGCCGGAACGCCCGTCGAAAACAAGGCCGCAGGCGCAACCCATGCAAGGCCCAGCGCCGGCGCGGCCAGCCACCCGAGCAGCGTGGCCACCGAGCTGTACACCGCGCTCGCGATCGGCCGCACCGGCGCCCCGGGCGCAGCGCGCGCCGCGGGCACAGCGGCAGCGCCGCGGGCGGCGAACACGCTGGCGATGGGGCCGAGCGCGAATGCGACTACACCACCGCATTCGGCAACACGAGCGCAGACGGCGACACCGCCGCATACCGCCACGCCAGCGCGGACGGCACCGCGCGCGGCAACCACAACGCCAAACACATCGCCGACCACCGCATCGGACACCACAGCCTGGGACGAATCACTGCTCGCGCGGCTGAGCGCCCTGCTCGCGGCGCAGGTGGGCCCGATGGCCACTCTGCTGGTGCGCGACGCCGCCCGCCGCTGCAACACGCCGGCAGCGCTGCTGACGCAACTTGCCGCGCTCGACCTCGACGCGGCCGAACGCAAGGCCTTCATCGCCCAGGCGGGTGCGCTGTGGTCAAAGCCACCACCGGCGATGACGGGCCAGGCCCCGAAGCCGGCGGCGAAAGCGGAACCGAAGCTGGCGCCGACACCAAAACCCGCATCGACGCTGACGAGCTTGGCCTCGGGCCTGGCATCCCTCTCGACATCGATCTCGGCATCGATCTCGGCAACCGTCTCGGCCTCAATCGCGGCCTCCGGATCGGCATTCAGCTCGGCAGTCGACATGGCACTCGGCTCGGCCTCCGGATCAGCCGCCGGCTTGGCCTTCAGCTCGGCATCCGACTCGACATCCCGCACGACATCGCGTCCAGGTCCGACTGCGAAATCCAGCGCCGCACCCGGCTCGGCACCGGCATCGGTAGGGGTGCCCATGCGCAGTGCAGCGCCGCCGCAAACCCTGTCGCGCCTGCCGGTGCTCGGCACCACGCCGATGCACGCCCACGTGACCGGCCAGGCGCAGCGCATCCTGGCGCGGCAAATCGGGCCGATTGCCGGCTTGATCGCCAAGCGGGCGGCGGCGCATTGCGAAACACGCGAGCAGTTCTTCGTCTCGCTCGCCGACGCGGTCTCTGCGCATGTCAACCGCAAGGCGCTGCTGGCGCAGCTGTGGCGGATTCAGTAGCGCCCAGCCGCGGCGCACCGGCGGCGCTGGCCAGCCCAGGCGTGGTCAGGGACAACGATTCGGCCTGGATCGTAGATCCGCCTGCAATGCGGGAATGGTTTGATGCGAGTCGGTCCGCCAGGACACACGCGTGGAGCGAGACTCGCTCGGCGGCGAATGCTTGGCTGCGGCGCTACGCCTTCAATGCCCGGCGCGCAACTCCCGCACGCCACGCCCGATGCGGCGCCGGATCAGCGTGCGCAAGGTCACCCCGTCGACATAGCCCACCTGCACCGCGATCTGGTCCACGCTGGCCAGGCTGGTCTGCAGCAAGTGCACCGCGCGTTCCACGCGGATGTCCTGAAAGTACGACAGCGGTGACTTGCCCAGCACGGCGTTGATGCGGCGTGCCAGCGTCCGCTCGCTGCTGCCGGCGGCGCGCGCCGCATCGGCCAGCGAGAAGCCTTGTGACAGGTGCGCGCGCGCCCAGGTCTCGAAGCGTTCGACCAGCGGGTCTTCATGGGCCAGGTGGTCGGTGATAGCGAATGCGGCCTGCGACGGGCGCGGGTCCATCACCAGATAGCGTGCCGTCAGCCTGGCCAGGATGGGGCTGACGCGCCGCACGCACCACAGCGCCAGGTCCAGATGTGCCAGTGCGGCGCCCACTGTGACGAAGCGGCCTGACGGCACCAACATGCGAGAGACGTCGAGCCTGACCTTCGGGTAGCGCTCGCGAAAGCGCGCCGCATGCCACCAGGTGGTCGTCGCGTCATGGCCGTCGAGCAGCCTTGTCTCGGCCAGCAGGAAGGTGGCGTTGCAGGCTGCTCCCAACACCGCGCCCTGGGCCGACCAAGCCTTCAGCTGCTCGCCGGCATCGGCCACGTCGCGGCGCAGCAGCGATTCGCACACCGCCTCGGTGCTCTTGTTGTTCAGCGCGGGCAGCAACGCCACGTCGGGCACCGCACAGGTCTGCACGCCAACCACCGGCACCGTCATGCCCTGGCCGGTGACGACCTTGCGCCGCACCCCGACCAGGCTCACCTCGAAGCGTGCGGCGTCGAGCTTCTCGGACGCCGCGATCCCGTTGGCCAGCGCCAGGGTGTCGAGCAAGGTCGACAGACCGGTGTCGAACACCTGGTCAAGCACGAGCACCGCGATCCGCATGGCGAAAACCATACCATAACTGTCATTCCCGCCACTTGCGGCCGCGCGGCCCGGGCCCGACCATCACGCCGGCTGCAGCCAAACCGCAGCCGCGCCGGGCTCGATGCGTGGCAAGCGTCCAGCGCCTCCCCTCTGCCACGTCGATGGAAGCCTAGGAGACATGCATGAGTGAAGCGATCAGGAAACTCGCCGACGCGGCCGTGAACCAGGCGGTGCACGTGGCCGGCGGTGCGCCGGGTGTGGTGGCCATGGCCACCGACCGCAAGGCGAATTTCTACGAAGGCGCGGCGGGCAAGCGCGAGCTGGGCAAGGACCAGGCCATGACCGCCGACTCGGTGATGGCCATCTTCTCCACCACCAAGGCGCTCACCGGCACCTGCGTCATGCAACTCGTCGAGGAAGGCAAGATCCGCCTAGACGACGCAGCGAAGAAATACGTGCCCGAGATCGCCGAACTGCAGGTGCTCGACGGCTTTGACGGCGCGGGCCAGCCCAAGACGCGGGCGCCCAAGCGCGACATCACCGTCAACGACCTGATGCTGCACGTCTCGGGTCTGTGCTACGAATTCTTCAGCGCCGACGACCTGAAGTACCGCACCGCAAAGAACATTCCGACCGTCGTGTCGAGCACGTTTGCGTCGGTCCGCACGGTGCTGCTGCACGAGCCGGGCGAGCGCTGGACCTATGGCGCCAACATCGACTGGCTCGGCCGCATCGTCGAGCAGCAGCGTGGCAAGCGGCTCGGCGAGGTGATGAAGGAGCGTGTCTTCGAGCCGTTGGGCATGAAGGACATCGCCTTCACGCTGAGCGACTCGATGAAGGCGCGCCGCGCCGTGCTGCACGACCGCGCGCAGGACGGCAAGCTCACGCCTCTGCCCGATCTGATCCTGCCGCAGCCGCCCGAGATGGACATGGGTGGCCACGGCCTGTATGCCAGCGTCGGCGAGTACATGAAGTTCATCCGCATGATCCTCAACGACGGTGCCGGCCCGAACGGGCGCGTGCTGAAGCCCGAAACGGTGGAGCAGATGTCGAAGAATGGTCTGCCCGAAGGCATGAACAGCGGCGGCTGGAAGACCTCGATCGCGTCGCTGTCGAACGACGGCGAGTTCGACCCCGGCGTGCCCAAGACCTGGGCCTATACCTTCCAGCGCAACGAAGAACCCACCGCCACCGGCCGGCCGGCCGGTTCGCTGATGTGGGCGGGGCTTGGCAACCTGTTCTACTGGATCGACCGCAAAAACGGAGTCGGCGGCTTCTGGGGTTCGCAGATCCTGCCGTTCCAGGACGTGGCTTCGTACGCCGGCTTCGTGGCCTTCGAGACCGGCGTCTACCGGGGACTGAAGCGTTGAGCCTGCACCACGGCGCAAACGCCACACGATAAACGACACCATGCGCCCGCTGACCGCGGGCGCTTCGCTTCGAGCAAGGACAACCTCTCATGATTCTTTACGGCAACTGGCGCTCGCTCGCCACCTACCGCGTACGCGTGGCCCTGGCCTTGAAAGGCATCCCGCACACCGTCAGCGCCGTCGACATGGCCACGGGCGAACACCAGGGTGCCCGCTTCAAGGCCATCAACCCGCAAGGCGTGCTGCCGGCGCTGGACGACGGGCATGGCGCGGTGCTGTTCCAGTCGATGGCCATCATCGAGTACCTGGACGAAACCCACCCCACCCCACCGCTGCTGCCGGCCGACGCACCCGGGCGCGCCCGGGTGCGCGGGCTGGCGCAGATCCATGCAGCCGACGTGCACCCGCTGCTGGTGCCGCGCGTGCGCAACCACCTGCAGAAAGACGCCGGCCTGGACGACGCCGCGCTGCAACGCTGGCTGGCCCGCGCGCTGCTGACCGGGCTCGACGCGATCGAGGCCAACCTGGCCCAGTCGCCCCACACCGGCGAGTTCTGCCACGGCAACACCCCGACGCTGGCCGACATCTGCCTGGCGTCACAGTTGATTGCGATGCAGCTGTTCAATGTCGATGCGTCGGCCTACCCGACCGCGCTGCGAATCTACGCGGCCTGCCAGAGCTTGCCGGCGTTCGCGGGAGCGCACCCGTTGAAACAACCAGGTGCGCCTGCGAGCTGAAGCAGCTCAAGGGCCATCGGCGAACGCCTGGGAGACCCTGCTCCTAACGGGCGCCGCCCTCGAACCAGCGCCTGATCAGCGCGCGCTCGTCGTCGGTGATCTGCGTCGTGTTGTTCAAGGGCATCAGCTTCAACAGCACCACCTGCTGGTAACTGGCTTGTGCGTGTTGCCGGATCAGCTCGCGGGTGTGCAGTGCCACGCCCTTTTGCTGCACCTCGGCGTTGTGGCAGACCACGCAGCGCCGCTCGAGCACCGCTTGCACTTGCGCCAGCGTCGGTGTTGCCGGCGTGGATTCGGCAGCAGCCCCTTTGTCGGCCGGCGGTGCGGCCGCCGGCAGCAGCGCCACCCCCAACGCCAGCACCATCATCGCGCTGGCGGCCAGGACTCCCCAGGGCGGCGCCACGCCTTTGACGTGGGCCTTGTGCCGAGCCACGAAGAAGTGGCGCGCCAGTGCGCCGGCCAGCATCAACACCACAAGCACCAGCCAGTTGTGCTGGGCCTGGTAAAGCCAGCCGTAGTGGTTGGACAACATCGCCACCAGCACCGGCACGGTGAAGTAGGTGTTGTGCACGCTGCGCTGCTTGGCGCGCCGGCCGTGGATCGGGTCCACCGGCTCGCCCGCGCTCATCTGCGCGATCACCTTGCGTTGGCCCGGGATGATCAGGAAAAATACGTTGGCACTCATCGCGGTGGCGAGCATCGCGCCGATCATCAAAAACGCGGCGCGGCCGGCAAAGAGCTGGCAGGCCACGACGCTGGCGCCGACGATGAAGCCGGTGACGAGGGTGCCGACGATGCGCTCACCCCCGTCGCGCTCGCCGAAGGCGCGGCAGAGCAGGTCGTAGACCACCCAGAACGCGACCAGAAAGGCCAGCGCGGTGGCCACCGCCGTGGCGGGCGCCCAGTCGAAGACGGCCTTGTCGATCAAGTAGACGCCGGGGTTGAACAGGTACATCGCCACGAAGAGCGCGAAGCCAGTCATCCAGGTGGCGTAGCTCTCCCAGTAGAACCAGTGCAGCTCGGTGTGGATTTTTTTTGGCGCCACCATGTACTTCTGCGGGTTGTAGAAACCGCCGCCATGCACCGCCCACAAGGCGCCGTCGACCCCTTTTTCGAGCAGGTCGGGCGACTTCGGCTTGATCAGGTGGTTGTCGAGCCAGACGAAGTAGAACGAGGATCCGATCCACGCAATCGCGGTGACCACATGCAGCCCTCGCAGCAACAGGTTGGCCCAGTCGAGCAGATAGCTCTGCATCCAAAAACTCCAACCTGCTCACCACCGCGGGCGCTCTGAGCAGGCACTGGGCGCCGCGCACAAGGCAGGCTCGAAGCACCCGCCTGCGCCGCTGCGGCAGGACCGCGAAAGTGTATCGGGGGTGCGAGGCTGAAATTCAGGGAGGCGGTCGGGTGCGCCCACGCGAGGCTGCGTTCAAGGGATGCGGCTTGAATCGTGCAAGCGCGTCAGCAATCTTGCGACGACGGATGCCGCCGGGCGCATCACGCGGCGGTTGCGGCTGCAAGCAGAAGAACGACGGAGGTCCGCATGAACAGATCGCCTTGCTCGGCCGGCGTTGCGGCCTTTTGGCCGGCGCGTGTGCCCATGCGCGCGCCGCGCCTCGCGCCGGTGCTCATGCTGTTTGGCGGCAACGGCCGCACCTGCGCCACCTGCCAGCCGGCAGAAAACAACTTCACGATCGACGGCGAACCTCGGCGCGCGCACGCTCACGCTGGCGGTGGCCGGCGGCACACGCAACGTGACGCTGGACGACAAGTCGCTGCTCTTCATCGATCGCAGCAAGCTGCGCCAGCCCAGCACCACCGGCACGCTGGCCGACTGCCGGCCGGACCTCAGCGCCGAGGTCAAGTTCCGCAACAACAATGCCGCAGCGCGGGCATCGCGGACTGGTTGAAGGTGCAGCCGGGGTCGTAGCCGCCGCGGCCCCGGCAAAGCCCGACCCACTTGCCAACACGCGCCGGGCCCGTGCGATGAATCGCTAGTATCGGACCCCACCGGACCCCAGGGCCCGCATCAAGGGTGCCCATGAACCATCGCCATTGTTTTTCCGCGGTTTGCCTGTTGGCCGCGTTCGGTTGTGCGTCGCAGCCCACGAGGCCGCCCCCCGCTGCGCCGCGGGCCGCGCCCGAAGCCGCCGCGGCGAGGGGACCGATTCACACACCAGCACACGTACCCGCCCATGCGCACGGCATGTCCGCGCAGGACATCCGCGTGATCACCGCGCACCACAACAAGGTTCGGGCCGATGTCGGCGTCGGGCCCCTCACCTGGTCCAGCGGCATCGCCGGCTACGCCCAGCAATGGGCCGAGCAGCTGGCCCACTCCAGTTGCTCGATGAAACACCGCAGCCCGAACGCCTACGGCGAGAACCTTTTCCAGGGCACGGTGGGCGCGTACTCCGCGCTGGACGCGGCCAAGTTGTGGGAAGACGAGAGGAAGCTCTATGACGGCGGGGTGCTGAAGGCACCGGGCTGGCTCGCCGCGGGCCACTACACGCAGATGGTGTGGCGCCAGACCACACACCTGGGTTGCGGCCAGGCGGTTTGCCGCAACACCCTGATCGTGGCCTGCAACTACAACCCGCCGGGCAACTACCTCGGCCGCAAGCCGTATTGAATCTCGCTCCCCGTGGCCCGACTGAAATGCTGCGCCAACATTTCCGCCGGCTGTCGATCCGCAACAAGCTGCTGGCGATGGTGCTGCTGCCCCTGCTGCTGGCGCTGCCGCTGCTCGGCGCGATCCTTCTCTTCTGGGGTGCCAGCGCGTTCGACCGCCTGCTCGTCACCAAGATCCGCGCCGACCTGGCGGTGGCCAATGGCTATTTCGAACGTGTGCTCGGCGAGGTCGGCGCGAGCACCGCCGCGGTGGCCGACTCGCATGCCTTGCACCTTGCGCTCGGCGGGCCCGACGACGTGCTGCAAACCCTGCTGCGCGACGTCAAACAGAGTGCCGGCCTGGACTTCCTGAACCTGCGCGGAAACGACGGCCGCCTGCGGGTCACCGACCATGGCGGCGACGCGGGTTCGGGCCAGCGACCACGCGACGCGCTCGCGCCCGCGGCCAATGCGGCGCCCTGGCGCCCGGCCGCCAGCACCTCGGCCACGCTTGAAGTGCTGGAGCCGGCAACGCTCGCGCGGCTTGCGCCCCAGCTCTCGTCGCGGGTGCCGGTACCGCTGGTGCCCACGCTCAACGCGGCGCCCACCTCGCGCCAGACCGAGGAGCGCGCGATGGTGGTGGTGGCCACGCTGCCGGTGCGCGACAGCAAAGGGGCGGTGGTCGGCCATGTGCAAGGCGGTGTGCTGCTCAACCGCAACCTGCCCTTCATCGACCATATCAACCAGATCGTCTACCCCGAAGGCTCGCTGCCCTTCGGCAGCCGCGGCACCGCCACGCTGTTTCTGGACGATGTGCGCGTCTCGACCAACGTGCGCCTGTTCGGCCCCGAGCGCGAAGAGCGCGCCATCGGCACGCGCGTCTCGACCGCGGTGCGCGAGGCAGTGCTGGTGCGCGGCAGCACCTGGCTGGACCGCGCCTTCGTCGTCAACGACTGGTATGTCTCGGGCTACCAGCCGCTGCGCGACAGCCGCGGCACGGCGGTGGGCATGTTGTACGTGGGCTTCCTCGAAGGCCCGTTCACCTGGTTCAAGTACAGCGTGCTGGCCAGCATCGGTGCGATGTTCCTGGCGGTGATGGCCGCCGCCGCGTTTGTCTCGCTGCGCTGGGCGCGCGCGATCTTTCGGCCGATCGAACGCATGGCCGCCACGATGCAGGCGGTGGAGGCCGGCCGCCCCGACGCGCGCGTGGGCAGCACCGGCAGCACCGACGAAATCGGCCAGCTCGCCGGCCACCTCGACCACCTGCTCGATGTGGTCGACGACAAGACCCAGGCGCTCACCCGCTGGGGCGAGGAGCTCGACCGCAAGGTGGTCGAGCGCACCCGCGAGCTGGAGTCCGCTCAGGTGCAACTGCTGCGCTCGGAAAAGCTCGCCGCGGTGGGCCAGCTCACCGCCAGCATCGCGCACGAGGTGAACAACCCGATCGCGGTGATCCAGGGCAACCTCGACCTGGCGCGCGAGCTGCTCGGCACCGACGCGGCCAAGGTCGAAGCCGAACTGAAACTCGTCGACGAACAGGTCGAGCGCATGCGCCTGATCGTCACCCAGCTGCTGCAGTTCGCGCGGCCGGCCGAATACGCGGGTTATGTCGAAAACGTGGACACCGCGCGCGTGATCGACGACTGCCTGGTGCTGGTGGGCCATGAGCTGGCCCGAACCCGCATCGAGATCCGGCGCGAGTTCCATGCCAGCGGCCAGCCGGCGATCAACCGCAACGAGCTGCAGCAGGTGCTGGTGAACCTGATGGTCAACGCGATCCACGCCATGGCCGAAGGCGGCGTGCTCACGCTGACCACACGCGACGTCACACGCGACGTCACACACCAAGGCGCACGCGAGGGCGCACGCGCCGCTGGCGAGCGCGGCGTCGAGATCGAAGTCGCCGACACCGGCCCGGGCCTGGGGCCCGAGCTGATCGGCGAACTCTTCAAACCCTTCGTCACGCGCAAGAAGGACGGCACCGGCCTCGGCCTGTGGATCAGCCGCAGCATCGTCGAGCGCTACCGCGGCAACATCACCGCGGCCGACCGCGGCGGCGCCGTCTTCACCGTCTCGCTCGCGGTGGAGAGCGACGCTTAGCGCGAGCGCAGCGCCACCTGTTCGGCCTCGCCGGCGCTCCAGGGAACCGGCCACACCACGGCATGCTGGCCCACGCCGGGGATCGGCAGCGCGGCGCGCCTTTGCGCGAAGTGCTCGTCGTAGCGCAGCACGAAGTCCTTGTTCGCTGCCGGAATGTGGCAAGCGCGGCAGGTGATCAAGTCTTCCGGGCCCTTCTGGCCGTTGGCCAGGTAGCTGGTGTAAACCCAGTTGCCGGTGCGCAGCGGCGCGGCCACCGCCTGGCCCCAACCCTCGCCCTTGCCCATCACGAACACGCGCTGCAACTCGCCCTTGACCAGCTTGCCGTCGGGGCCGGTGACCGGCGTGCCGTCGGCATTCGCCTTGGCGGCGTAGTTCTCCATCACGAACGCGGTGCCGTTGGCGAAGCCGGCCGCGGCGGTGGCGGCGGCGCCGGTCTTGTTCATGTAGATCTCGCGCACCTGCTTGGCGTTGGCACGCTGCACCGCGGACAGGAATTTCGGCCAGGCCTTGTAGTCGGCCGGCAGCGCCAGCTCACCATCGTTGAGCGGTTTCGGTGGCGGCGTGGTGGCGCAGCCGGCGAGCACGAGGGCGGCGACGGCAAGGGAGAGCAATGGTTTTTTCAGGTTGGACTCCGGCACGAGGAGCTGGGGCGAGGGCGCGGCGCTATCAGGCCGGCGAGGGACCGGTGGCTGCCGCCGCGGGGCGAGGGCACCACGGCGAGGTCAAAAACGCCGCGGCGCCGCGCAGCCGACCTCCAGCTTCAGATCGGCCACGCGCTCAGGTACGAAGTTTGGGGCCTTTCGGATGAGGCGCAGCTGACCGTCTGCGACCGAGGCGTCGGAGCCACGGCGCCGCTCGAGCGCGAGATGAACCCGATCGGCTTGTTCAACCCGGGCAAGATCATCGACGCACCGCGGATGGACGAGGGTGCGCTCTTTCGTTTCCCGCCGCCCTCGGCGCCCAAACCCTACAAGCGCATCCCGATCCAGACCGTGCTGGACTGGTCGGCGTGGAAGGTGCAGAACGACGCGGTCACCGAAGCCACCACCGCGCCGGGCACTGGCGGCGACGTGAGCGGCGGCCTGGCCGCGGCCGCGGAGATGTGCGACAACAACGGCCTCTGCCGCAAGTTCGACGCCGGCACGATGTGCCCGAGTTACCGCGTCACCCGCGACGAAAAACACCTGACACGCGGGCGTGCCAACACGCTGCGTCTGGCGCTCTCAGGCCAACTTGGCGCCGACGCCTTCACCGGCAAAGCGACGGGTCAGGGTACGTTGATTCATGGTCACTCCATCCAGTGTTTGATACGCCGACCGAGCGCCTCGCGGCTGATGCCATAGCGCTCGTGCAGCGTCGGCAAGGCGCCAGCGTCGAGGAAGGCATCCGGCAGGCCGGCCAGTTGGAAGCCAGCCGGTTGAACGCGGTGGCGCAGCAGGGCGCTCGCTACAGCCTCGCCCAAACCACCCACCACCGAGTGATTCTCCGCGAGGACGACCAGGCGAGGCTTGGCACCCACGGCCGCGACGATCGTCGCCTCGTCGAGCGGCTTGATGGTGGGGCAGTGCAGCACCGCCACACCGATATTGTCTTTGGCGAGGTCTTGTGCCGCCTCGAGCGCGCGCATCGTCATGAAGCCGCTAGCAATCACCAGCACGTCGGCACCGTCGCGCAGCAGCTTGGCCTTGCCGAGCTCGAACTTGTAGTCGTATTCGTCGAGCACCAGCGGCACCTGGCCGCGCAGCAGGCGCATGTACACGGGGCCCTTGTGCGCGGCGATCTGCGGCACCGCCTGCTCGATGTCGAGCGCGTCGCAGGGATCGACGATCGTCAGGCCGGGAACGCCGCGCATCATCGCGATGTCTTCGATCGCGGCATGGCTCGGGCCGTAGCCGGTGGTCAGGCCCGGCAGGGCGCAGCAGATCTTGACGTTGAGGTTTTCCTCGGCGATCACCTGGTGGATGAAGTCGAAGGCGCGGCGCGTGCCGAACGCGGCGTAGGTGGTGGCGAAGGGAATCAGTCCCTCCTTGGCCATGCCGCCGGCCGCGGCCATCAGCAGCTGCTCGGCCATGCCCATCTGAAAAAAGCGCTCGGGGTAGGCCTGCGCGAAGAGATGCAGATCGGTGTATTTGGCCAGGTCGGCAGTCAGGCCGACGATCTCGGGCCTGCTGGCGGCGTACTCGACCAGCGCCTTGCCGAACGGCGCGGCCTTGACGCGCTGCCCTTCGCCGGCAATCGAGGCGATCATCGCCGAGGTGGTCAGGCGCGGCTTTTTCTCGGTCACGGTCGTGTTCATGCCAGGGCTCCTTCGGGCTGCCGGTACGGCTGGGATTGGTCCAGGATCTCAAGGGCCTGCTGCCACTCGGGCGGATCGACGCGGATAAAGTGGTTCTTTTCGCGCTGCTCTAAAAAAGGCACTCCCTTGCCCATGAGGGTGTCGAACAGGATCACGCGCGGCTTAGGCTCGGCGAGCTGGCGCGCGCTGTCGAACGCGTTCAGCACCGCGCCCAGGTCATTGCCGTTGACGCGCTGCACGTGCCAGCCAAAGGCGGCCCACTTGTCGGCCAGGGGCTCGAAGCCGAGCACCTTGCCCGACGGACCGTCAGCCTGCTGGTTGTTGATATCGACCAGGCAGATCAGGTTGTCGAGGCCGTGGTGCGCGGCGCCCATCGCAGCCTCCCAGGTCGAACCCTCGTCGAGTTCGCCGTCGGACATCGAGTTGTAGACGAAGGCCGGGTTCTTCTTGTGGCGCAGGCCCAGCGCCATGCCGACGCCGATCGCCAGGCCTTGGCCGAGCGAGCCGCCGGAAATCTCCATACCCGGCGTGTAGGTGGCCATGCCCGACATCGGCAGGCGGCTGTCGTCGCTGCCGTAGGTTTCGAGTTCGCTCTCGGGAATGATGCCGGCCTCGATCAGCGCTGCGTAATGCGCGATGGCGTAGTGGCCATGCGAGAGCAGGAAGCGGTCGCGGCCTTCCCACTCGGGTTCCGCGGGGCGCAGGTTCATCGCATGGCCGTAGGCCACGGCCAGCACGTCGGCCCAGCCGAGCGCCTGGCCGATGTAGCCCTGGCCCTGCACCTCGCCCATGCGCAGCGCATAGCGGCGGATGCGGTAGGCGCATTGCGCCAGCGCGGCAAGCGTATTCGGGTTTGCATTCATCGAATCAGTCTCCTTATTTGAGGATGGAAGCCGGCACGTACGACACCAGCGCCAGCACGGCAAAGGCCACCAGGTAGAACGGCCCCAGTTCGCGCACCGTCTGCCCGACCTTGACCTTGGCCAGCGCGCTGGTGATGAACAGCGTCGTGCCCACCGGCGGTGTGTACAGGCCAATCGCGAGGTTGACGACCATCATGATGCCCAGTTGCGTCATGTCCATGCCGATGCCTTGCGCCAGCGGCACGAACACGGGGGTCAGCAGCAGCACTGCTGCCGGCAGGTCGATGAACATGCCGAGCACCAGCATCATGAGATTCATCAGCAGGATGACAATCCACTTGGCATGCACGTTCTCCTGCACCCAGGCGGCGATGCCCTGCGGCATCTGGTCGAAGGTCAGCAGCCAGCCGATCGCGGCCGAGGCCATGATGACCAGCAGCACCACGCCGGTGGCCAGACCTGCACTGACGACGGCGTCGTTCAATCGCTTCCAGCCCAAGTCGCGGTAGATCACCGCCGAGACAAGCCCCGCATACAGCGTGGACAGCACGGCCACTTCGGTCGGCGTGGCGATGCCGAAGCGCAGGAAGATGATGATCAGCACCGGCAGCACGATGGCCGGGCTGGCGTACATCAGGTGGCGGCGGAAGGCCACGCCATCGAACGGCGTGGTGTCGCGCGGGAAGTTGCGCCGCTTGCCGACCCACCAGCATGCCGCCATGAAGCCGCTGCACATCAAGAGGCCCGGCAGCACGCCGGCGACGAACAGCGAAGCGATCGAGGCGTTGGACGACAGCGCGAACAGGATCATCGGGATCGACGGCGGGATCAGGATGTCGATCGTTGCCGCCGCGGCCAGTGTGGCGGCCGAGAACGCCGCCGGGTAGCCGAGGCGCTTGTGCCAGGGGATCATCAGCGAGCCGATCGCCGAGGCGTCTGCCACGGCCGAGCCCGAGACGCCGCCGAACAGCGTCGATGACAGCACGCCCACCTGCGCCGGCCCGCCGTGAAAGCGGCCGATCAGCGCCGACAGCACGCCCACCAGCGCTTCGCCGAGCCTGCCGCCCATCATCAAGGTGCCGGTCAGCATGAAGAACGGAATCGCGATCAGCGGAAAGCTCTGCACCTGCGCCACCATCTGCTGCACCAGCAGATCGAGCGGCACCTTGTCGGAGGTCGCCGCGGCGGCCATCGCGGCGACGAGCAGGGCATGGGCGATCGGCATCGCGATCACCGCGGCGCCGAGGAAGACAACGAGGATGAGTGCGCTCATGGTCAGTACCGCCCGGCCGTCCGAAGGTACTGACACGCCTCCTCGGGAGGCAGCGAACGCAGTGAGCGTGGGGGCTTCAATTTTGGCTCCTTACCAATGTGCGGTGGGCACGTGGGGCTCGGCGTCGTTCGCCGGCTCGGGTTGTGCCTGCCAGGCCTGCCAGGCCGACTGCAAAGCCAGCAGGGCCAACAGCACCATGCCACCCATCACGCAGGCGTAAGTGATCGACCCCGGCAACTGCAGGATCGGCGACTTCTCGTCGTGCACGATGTCGAGCATGCGAAACGTCGCCACCGCGAGCGTGCCGTACAGGCCGGCCACAACGAACCAGCTCGCGCTCGCCACGACGCGCCGCACCTTGGCTGGCAACACTTCCATCATGAATGTGGTCGTGATGTGCGCGCCGTGCACCGCGGCCAGCACCACGCCGGCCATCACCATCCACGGGAACAGCAGCTCGGGCACTTCGTTGGCCCATTGCACGCTGGAGCCGGTGGCATAGCGCAGCACGGTGTTGGCGCACAGGATCACGAAGATCACGGCGGTGCTCAACCACAGCACCGCGCGGCACAGGCCGACGACGGCGCGTTCGATGACGTTCATCGATGTCTCCTCTTCGGACAGGGCGCCCAGAGGCGCCCGCTGTCCTGTTTACTTCGAACGAGCCGCGGTGATGACCTTCTTTACGTACGGGCCGATCGGCTGCGCGAGCCACTTGTCGTCGACCGCGCCGGTGGCCTTCTCGAACGCCGACTTGTCCACCGTGGTCACCAACACGCCCTTGGCCTTGAGATCGGCCAGCAGCTTGTCGTCGGACTCCTGCGAGAGCTTGCGCTGCAGCGCGGTGGCCTCGGCGGCGGCTTCGGTCACGGCCTTGCGGTCGGCCTCGGAGAGCTTGTCCCAGCTGCGCTTGCTCATCAGGAACGGCGTCATCTGGAACTGGTGGCTGGTCAGCGCCAGGTGCTTCTGCACTTCGTACAGCTTGCTGGCGTGGATGTTCATCAGCGGGTTCTCCTGGCCGTCAACGACACCCTGCTGCAACGCGACGTACAGCTCGGCGAACTTGATTTGCTGCGCCTCGGCGCCGAGCGATTGCATGATGTCCACCAGCACGCTGTCGGGCGGCGTGCGCATCTTCAGGCCCTTCATGTCCTCGACCTTGGCGATCGGCTTCTTGCTGTTGGTCATGTGGCGAATGCCGTTGTCCCAGTAGCCGAGCACCACCAGGCCTTTCTCGGCCGACCTGTCGCCCAGCTCCTTGCCGAGCGGGCCGTCGAGCAGCTTGAAGGCCTGCGCCGCATTGCTGAACAGGAAGGGCATTCCGAACGCGGCGTACTCGGGCACGGCGTTGGCCACCGCACCCTGCGAGTTGGCCGACATGTCGAGCGCGCCGGTGCGCAGCGCGGTCAGCATCGCCGCGTCGTCGCCGAGCTGGGCCGACGGTGCCACTTGCACTTCGATGCGGCCGGCCGTCTTGGACTTGAGCGTTTCGGCGAACTTGACCGCGGCCTCATGGCGCGGGTTGCCGGGCGCGGCGCCGTGGCCGAGCGTCAGCTTGACGGCCTGTGCCTGTGCGGCGAACGGAAACAGCATGGCGCCGGCCGCGAAGGCGAGCAGGGTGCGGGTGAAAGTCTTGCGTTGCATGGTCGTTTGTCTTTCGGGGGTTGTACGGTTCAGTGAATCAACATGCCGCCGTTCACGTCGAGCGTGATGCCGGTGCAGTAAGCGGAAAGGTCGCTGGCGAGGAACACGCAGGCGCCGGCCACGTCGGCCGCGGCGCCGAGGCGGCCGAGCGGGATCGTTTGCGCGATCTCGGCCTTCTTTTCGTCGGTGAGCTTGCCCTTGCTGATGTCGGTCTCGATCAGGCCGGGGGTGATGCAGTTGACGCGGACCCCATCGGGGCCGAGTTCGCGCGCCATCGCACGCGCCAGGCCCAACACGCCGGCCTTGGCCGCCGAGTAGTGCGGCCCGCCGAGGATGCCGCCACCACGCTGCGCCGAGACCGACGAGATGCAGACGATCGAGCCGCCTTGTTGGCGCTGCATCGCCGGGATCACTGCCTGCGACATCAGCAGCGTGCCGCGCAGGCTCACGTCGAGCACCGCGTCGTAGTCGGCACCGGCGATGTCCACCGTCTTGCGCGGCTGGGTGATGCCGGCGTTGTTGACCAGGATGTCGATGCGGCCGAAAGCCTTCAGCACGGCGGCGGCGGCGGCATCGCAAGAGGCCTTGTCGGTCACGTCGGCCACCAGGCCCATATGGCCGCCGCCCAGTTGGGCGGCCACGGCAGCAGGTTCGGCGCGCGCCAGGTCGAGGATCGCGACCTTCGCGCCTTGAGCGGCCATCAGTCGCGCGGTGGCAAATCCCAAGCCGTTGAGCCCGGCGCCGCCGGTGATCACGGCAACTTTGTCCTTGAGCAGCATTTGATTCGTCTCCAGTGGGGTGATGGCCTGAGACGAATCTTCGGCGCCGCTCGGCATGACGGCAAGCGACTTGTCTTCAGCCTAAGATGACGTTCTGTCATTCAACATGCGGGTTCACCCGATGGCCGCCATCCCTCCCGTTGCCAACTTGCTGGCCTTCGAGGCCGTCGCGCGCCGGCGCAGTTTTGCGTTCGCCGCGACGGAGCTGCACCTGACAGCCTCCGCGATCAGCCACCAGGTGGCGCGGCTCGAATCCCATCTCGGCGTGCGCCTGTTCGAGCGCAGCGCACACGGCGTGCGGCTGAGCACGGCGGGCGACTTGTACCTCGCGCGCGTGAGCGGCGCCCTGTCGGCGATTGGCGCGGCCACCGACGACCTGCGGCAGGGCGTGAGCAACAGCCTGTACGTCCATTGCGCACCGAGCTTGGCGATCCTCTGGTTGATGCCGCGGCTGCGTGCCTTTGCGTTGGCTTATCCGGAGATCTCGCTGAACCTGTCGGCCGCGCACACGCACAGCGACTTCGCGCTGGGCCAGGCAGATATCGACATCCGCTACGGCATGCCGCAGTGGCCCGGCGTCGAGGTCGAGCCGCTGTTCCAGGAGCGCATCGTCCCGCTGGCCAGTCCGGCCTTCATCAAGAAGCACCGCCTGAAGCGGCCCGAGCACTTGCTCGACGTACCGCTGATCCAGAGCAATGTCAGCGTCGTTCAATGGCCGGATTGGTTCAACGCGTTTGCCGACAAGCGCGCGCCGGACCGCTTTGCCATGCGCTTCGACCGCGCGCAAATGTCGCTCGACGCGGCGACACAAGGGCTCGGCGTGGCACTCGAAAGCGCAACGATCGCCGGCCGCCACATCGCCGAGCGCAAACTCCGGCCGGTGTTCGGGCTCGAAGTGGCGATCGTGGTGAAGGCGCACTTTGCCGTCTATCCAGCACGGCATGCCAAGCGGCCGCCTGTTGAAGCCTTCCTGGCCTGGCTGCACGGCGAGGCATCGAAAGCCTAGGCGTCATGCCGCACGTCCGTGCGCTCGGCGTTCGCGGACGGCGGCGCCCCGGCGCCGACCCTACTGCGACTGGGTCCGCTGGCGCGCGTTGTCGGCCTCGATCTGGCGCACGCGCTGGCATTCGTGCGCGCCTTCGAGCGCGGGCGATGCCTGGCACGCGCGCTTGACGCAGCGGTACCAGGCCAGCAGCACATGGCTGCGGCACTGTTCGCGCGGGCTGGCCACCGAGGCGTCGGTGCGCGCTTGCGCCTGCGCTGCGTCGGCCGCTTTGGCAACGCGCCTGGGCCGCGGCGTCGGCGCCGGCACCGTAGCGGCTGCAGGCTCCGGCGCCGAGGCCGGGGCCGGGGCCGACTCCGATACCGCGGCCGGCACAGCAAGCGGCACGGCGGCCACATGGGCCTGGATGGCCGGCATCGCTACCAGCGCAGGTACGGCGGCCGATGCCGCATGCAAGGCAGCCGGGGCCGCAACAGCCAGGGTCACCGGCGGTTCGCCCACGGGCAAGAACATCCATGCCGCCGCGCCACCGGCCACCAGCAAGGCCGCGCCGGCCCGACAGGCCGAGCGTTGCCCCGAACCGGGCCTGGTGCACTCAACGTGCGCGCGGGCATCGCCGCCGCGGTCGTCAGCCGGCACGGCATCGCGCAGCCCGCCCATCGCGAGCAGGGCCTCCTCGTCCGGCGCAGCGGGAAACCGTCGGGCTCATCAGGCAACCTCCGTGCTTCGCACGCCGGCCCTCGCCTTTCGGGCGACCGGGCAGGCTCATGCGATATCCCCAAGTTGACAGAGGACGCCTGGGTAGGCTCGGCGTACGCTGCCCGGCTGGTGCGAGTAACGCACGGGTAACGCACCCGAACCTAAGATCGTTCCGACGAGCCGGCTCATGGGGGGCCGGCCGCCATTCACAGACGGGGGACCATCATGAAGAGTCATCGCGATTACCACGGCGGCATGCGTGCCGTCGTTCGAGCCATCGGCCTGTTCATCGGCATCACCTCGCTCGGCGGCTGCCTGGCCACCACACCCGGCACGCCCGAAGTGGGCGGCGGCAAGAAGAGCGCGGTCACCGGTGCGGCCGGCGGCGGCAACACCGCCAACGCCAACAGCGCACTGGAGCGCTGCGACCAGACCCTGGGCACCATCGGCGTGGTCGAGGACCAGAACGCGGCCTGGTTCCACACCCTGCGCAGCTACAAGCTCGGCTCCACGATTCCGGTGCTGCGTTTGATGATCCAGCAGAGCAACTGCTTCGTGGTGGTCGAGCGCGGCGCGGCAATGAACAACATGAACGTCGAGCGCAACCTGCAGAAGTCCGGCGAGATGCGCGCCGGAAGCAACATGGGCGCGGGCCAGATGGTGGCCGCCGACTACACGATGAACCCGAGCATCACCTTCAGCCAGAACACCGGCGGGGTGGGCGGCGCGCTGGGCGGCCTGACCCGCAGCCTGGGCATGATCGGCGCGGTGGCGGGCAGCCTGAAGACCAACGAAGCGTCGACGACGCTGATCATGATCGACAACCGCTCGGGGGTGCAGCTGGCAGCGGCCGAGGGGAGTGCGAAGAACACCGACTTCAATGTTTTCGGCAGCGCCTTCGGCTGGGCCGGCGGCGGCGGCGCGGGCGGCTACAGCAACACGCCGGAAGGCAAGATCATCATCGCGTCCTTTGCCGACAGCTACAACCAGTTGGTGCAGGCTGTGCGCAACTACAAGGCGCAGACGGTGAAGGGGGGCTTGGGTACCGGCGGCACGCTGGGGGTGTCGGGCGGCTCGACCGCGGCGTCCAAGGAAGTGGATGCGGCGAGCAAGCCGGCCGCGGCGCCGAAGAAGAAGTAGGCCGGAGCTGCGACCCCCGAGGCGACCGGCGCGGCGGGCGCAGGGTCGTGGCGGTCGCAAGCGGCGCAAGGTTCGCAAGGTTCGACACGGTTGCGGCCTTGCCGCGCGGGCGCCGCCCGCGGTGAGCGCGATGTCTTTTGGCAGGGGCCGGGGCGGCTTGCGTCACCCCCGTCGGCAGGCCGCTCCACAGAGGCGCCCGCAGCCCGGGCCGGAACTCATCGCGCTCACCGCGGGTGGTGCCGTTCCCTACTCCAGCATGTCGAAACCCTGCGTCTCGACCTGCACAAACGCGCGGGTGAAGGCCGCCAGCGGGCGGTGCAGCGAGGCGCGCGGATGGCCCTCGACCGCGTCGCACATCTTCTCGACCCAGGGTTGCACATGGGCGCGGAAAAAGCGCCTCTGCTGCTCGAGGTTGCAGACCAGGATGTCGTCGCCGGCGATCAGGTAGCGCATCACCTCGAATACACAGGCCACATGGTCTTCGGTTTCGCCGCGGCCTGCTTCGCGCTCCAGGCCGTAGACCTTCAGGTCCTCGCGCAGCAGCGCCAGCGGGCGCTCGTTGAGGAAGCCCGAGAGGTAGTAGGAGCCGTAGAGGAAGACCTCGGGCTTTCCAACGCCGAGGAAGAGTGCGTCGTACTCCATGTCGGCGGCGCCGGCGGTGGTTTCGCGCATCGCGGCCACCAGCGCTTCCCAGGGCGCTTCGAGGAAGGCGCCGCGCTCGGCGGTCTGGGTCACGGCAACCCGGAACTGCGCGAGCAGCTCTTCGTCCGGCGCGGCGAGCCACAGCCGCGCGAGCAGGCCGTAGAGCTCGGCGCGTGCGAGTTCCTCGCTGTCGTCGGCGGTCGCGAAGCTGAGCGCGGTGAGCTTGGCACTCATAGGTCGGTGATCTTCACTTCGTTCGGGTTGGTGTGAATGTCCGCCACGCGGCAGTCGCCGCACATCTTCAGCCGCGCCACCGCCGCGCCCGCAAACATCGGGTGCGTGGAGAGCTTGCCCACCATCTGCTCGATGGCCTTGAGGGTGCCGAAGGGCTTGCCGCATTGGATGCAGCAAAACGGTTCGGCCTCGTTGAGCACGCGTGCGGCCTTGCGCGCCTTGCCGCCGTCGGCCAGCCACAGCCGCGGTTGCAGAGTGATCGCGTCCTCGGGGCAGGTGCTGACGCACAAGCCGCACTGCACGCAGTTCTTCTCGATGAACTTCAACTGCGGCCGGTCGGGGTTGTCGGCGAGCGCCGCCTCGGGGCAGGCGCCGACGCAGCTCAGGCACATGGTGCATTTGGCGGTGTCGACGATCAGGCTGCCGTAGGGCGAGCCGGCGGCGGGCAGCGCGATCTCGTCGGGCGTCGGCGCGAGCCGGGGCGTGATCAGCGCCGCCTGTGCGCACAGGTGGTCGAGCACCAGGTCCAGCGTCGCGCGCTTGTCGGCCTGCGTGGCAAAGTTCGCCGGCTGCGCCACGCCCTGTGCGGGCTTGAGCCGCAGCGCGGCGTCGAGCAGGTTCAGCGCGCCTGTGTCGCTGGCCTCCCTGGCCACGCCGGCATCCGTGGCTTGGGTCAGGTCGATCAGCTTGAAGTGTTCGCCTTCGAATCCCAGCCCACTGAGGATGGCCTGCGCCACCGCCATCTGCTCGGCCAGGGCGCGGCGGTACTCGGGCGCCTCCTCGTCGGTGAGCATCACCAGCACCTGGCTCGCGCCGTACGCAATCGCGGCGAGCCAGAGGTCGATGCCGATGCTCGCGGTGTGCCATACCGAAAGCGGCAGCACCCGCGCGGGAACGCCGTTCAGCGAGGCCTTGCCGCCCGCCGCGCTGCCGGCCGCGCCGCCGATTTCGCCGCCGGTTCCGCCACGTGCGACACGCGCCGCGCGGCCGAGCGCGTCGATGCGCGCCACGCCCGCGCCTTCGCTGTGGATCAGCAGCGCGGCGTTCTTGCCACCGGCGCGGCCGTAGGTGCCGAGCAGGGTGCGCAGTTTCTTGCCCTGGTCCACCGTGTTCGGCGTGGCATAGGCCAGCGCGCCGCTCGGGCAGACGGTGGTGCAGGCGCCGCAACCCACACACAGATGCGGCTCGACAAAGATGCCGCCGCCCTTTTGCTCCTGCGGGCGCGCCGGTGTGGCGGCCTCGCGCACCTTGATGCCGCCCGCGCGTCCCTTCTGGCTCGCGTCGCTGCGGATCGCCTGCGCCGAGCAGACGTCGATGCACGCGGTACAGCCGATCTGCTCGTTGCGGCTGTGCGCGCAGAGCTTGGGCTTGTAGTGGAAGAACTTCGGCTTGTCGAACTCACCGGCCATCTCGCGCAGCTTGAGCACCGCGTCAACCAGCTTCGTGGCGTCGTGCCCGGCGTGGAAGTAGCCTTGCGGCGGCTGGTGCATCGTGAAGGCGGCACCGGCGCCGGCAGACGCCAGGGCCCGCTCGTCGCGCAGGTCGAGCACCAGGTCGAAGGTTTCGGCCACCCGCTGTGGCGCGCGGCTGAAGTCGATCGCGCCGGCCGCGTCGCAAACTTTCACGCAGTCGCGGTGGCTCTTGCAGCGAGACAGGTCGACCTGGTAGCTGAAGTCGATTGCACTTTCGGGGCAGGCCTCGACGCAGGCGTTGCAGCGGGTGCAGAGGTCCAGGTCGATCGGGTTGCCGCTCTCCCACTCGGCCTGGAAGGCACCGAGCCAGCCGCCAAGTTTTTTCAGGCGGCCGGCGAAGACCGCTCGGGTATGCGCCTGCGGCAAGGCACCACGCTCCACCAGCAGGCTGGCGTCGAGCTTGTCGTCGAGCATCCTGGCGGCGCGCTCGGCCAACTCGGCATTGCCGATCACCAGCACGCGCCCGCCCGAGCGGTAGGTGACGGTGGCCACCGGGTCGGGGTCGGGCAGTTGCGCCACGGCGATCAACGCGGCGATCTTCGGCGTGGCGGCCGCGGCGTCCTTGGCCCAGCCGCCGGTTTCGCGGATGTTGACGAAGCGGATCGGCCGTTCAGCGACGCTCAACGCACCTTCGGTCTGGCCGTTGAGTTCGAGGAAGAGGCGGCTCTCCTGGGTGCAGGCCACCACCAGGTCGTCGCCCGACTTCGCCGCGCGCTGGAACGCCGCGGCCTCGCGCCGGCAGAGCAGGGTGTGGACCGTGTCGAGGCCGTCAGCGCTCGCGCCCGGGGTCTTGCCGAGCGCGCTCTTCAGCGCGCTCGCGTCCAGCGGCATCGTGGCATTGCAGTTGCAGATCAGCGTTTTCATTCGCAGGGGCTTCGGGTTCGGGCGCGGTGAGGGTCGCGGGTTCGGTGCCTGGCGTTGATGTGCCTGGCGTTGGTGTGCTCGGCATTGTTGTACTTCGCGTCGATGCGCTGGGCACGTCGGCGGCATCCGGGCCCGTGGTGGGTGCCGACGTTTGGGCCGACGCCTGCGCCGCTTTCTGGGCCGCTTCCTCTTCCTCGGAGAGAAAGCCAAGGAACTTGCCCATCGTCATCTGGCGCAGCATGCTCAGGGGCAGCGGGTCCGGCTTGCCGTAGTCGTCGATGTAGGTGTCCAGGCCGTCCATGATGTTGAAGTGCGGGTCGCCATGGAACAGCTTTTTCATCGCCGCGTTTTTCACCGCGGGGTCGACATTGGGCGCGACGAAGCGGCGGAAGTCGGAGTCCTTGGTCAAAGCCGCGACGTCTTCGAGCGTGGGCGCTGGGGGTGCGTTGCTCGAGGTTTGCGCTCCCGGTTCACCCCCACCCTGGCCCTCCCCCGTCAAGGGGGACGGAACTCGCTGCGCGGCCGTCGCGGCAACCGGTACTAGCTCCTTCCCCCTTGACGGGGGAAGGCTGGGATGGGGGTGGTCGTCAGGTTTCCCCGCAGGGGGCGCAGCGCGCCCCCTTGACGGGGGAAGGCTGGGATGGGGGTGGTCGTCAGGTCTCCCCGCAGGGGGCGCAGCGCGCCCCCTTGACGGGGGAAGGCTGGGATGGGGGTGATCGTCGGCGCTCCCCCTTGACGGGGACAGGCTTGGCGGGGGGTGGCGGACATCGGGCAAGGTGGGGCTGTCGGGCGGCGCCGGCAGATCGGACGGCGCGGGCACGCCTTCCCGAACAGCAGCCTTGCGCCGCGACCAGCGCGACAGAAACCCGCCACCGTCCTTGCTCTCGCTCACTTGCGCTCTCCGGGCCGCTCGAAGGACACCGGCCGCCGGCGCTGCTTGGGCTCGGGCTTGTAATGCTCATCGGCAAAGGCCTGCACCCACTCGCGCACCGCGGCCGGCAGCGGCAGGTTGTCCACCCGCTCCTGCGCATCGAGCATGCGGCCGGCCTCGTTGTACGACAGGGTGACGCGCTCCGGCCAGGCGCGCGACGGGTCTTCGTCATGGGCCCGCCACATCACGAACCACACCGGCGCGCCCGAGCTGAGGTTGAGGTAATAGCCCTCGGCCTCGTCGGTGAACAGGCTCACCTCGAAGCCGGGATGCAGAAAACTGGCCAGCCGGCCGTCGTCGCGCAGGGTGCGCAGCGTGCTGCCGAAGCTGGAGCCTTCGGCGTCGTCGATCAGCACTTCGCTCAAGCGGTGGCGCCAGTCTTCCCAGGCGTTGGGCGCCTTGTCACGCTCCATCACCACGGCCACACGAATGCTGGGGCGCGGCGTGCTCACTGGGGCACCCTAGACGCTTCGCGTCGCCCCGCCAAGCGGGCATTCGCCCTCGGGAGACCCTCGGCGCTCATTCAACCGCCTTAAGTGGTTTTGGAGATCGAGATCGTCGGGAACTTGGCGCTGAAGTCCTTGGCCTTCTGCGCCACCTTCACCGCCACCTGGCGCGCCACGGCCTTGTAGAGGCCGGCAATCTCGCCGTCGGGGTCGCTCACCACGCTGGGCCGGCCGGCATCGGCCTGCTCGCGGATCGACAGGCTCAGCGGCAGCGCGCCGAGGTAGTCGACGCCGTATTCCGCGGCCATCTTCTTGCCGCCGTCGGCGCCGAAGATGTGCTCGGTGTGGCCGCACTTCTCGCACACATGCACCGCCATGTTTTCGACGATGCCCAGGATCGGCACGCCGACCTTCTCGAACATCTTCAGGCCCTTCTTGGCGTCGAGCAGCGCAATGTCCTGCGGCGTGGTCACGATCACCGCGCCGGTGAGCGGCACCTTCTGCGACAGCGTGAGCTGGATGTCGCCGGTGCCCGGGGGCATGTCGACCAGCAGGTAGTCCAGGTCGCCCCAGTTGGTCTGGCGCAGCAGTTGCTCCAGCGCCTGCGTGGCCATCGGGCCGCGCCAGATCATCGGGTTGTCCTGGTCGACCAGGAAGCCGATCGACATCACCTGCACGCCGTAGTTTTCCATCGGCTCCATGCTCTGGCCGTCGGCGCTTTCGGGGCGGCCTTCGATGCCCATCATCATCGGCTGGCTGGGGCCGTAGATGTCGGCGTCGAGGATGCCCACCGTGGCGCCTTCGGCCGCCAGCGCCAGCGCCAGGTTGACCGCGGTGGTGCTCTTGCCCACGCCGCCCTTGCCCGAAGCAATGGCGACGATGTTCTTCACCTTGGGCATCAGCTGCACGCCGCGCTGCACCGCATGCGGGATCACCTTGGTGGCGATGTTGGCGCTGACGTTCTCGACCCCGGGCACGCTGCGCGCGGCCGCGATCAGCGCCTTGCGCAGGCCGGCGATCTGGCTCTTGGCCGGGTAGCCGAGTTCGACGTCGAACGAAACGTCGCCGCCTTCGGCCTTGAGGTTCTTCAATTGCCGCGTGGACACAAAATCCTTGCCCGTGTTCGGGTCGACCACGGTCTTCAGCGCGTCGCTGATCGCTTGCTCGTTCAATGACATTTCAGGGCCTGGGGGTGATGAGGAGCGCCCGCGGAATCGGCGCGCATGGAGTCTAGCGGCTGGGCCCTGGGCACTTTGTCGCGCGGGGCATGGCGGACCGCTCTCGGCCTAGGGTTTGCACTGCTTCTGGAGACTCTCAGCCTGAGCTCCCCGCGGGGGGCGCGAGCGCAGCGAGCTTGGGGCTGTCAGCCTCAGGCCAGCGCCGGGCCGCTCCCAAGCGGCCTGAGCTCCCCTCGGGGGGCGCGAGCGCAGCGAGCTGGGGGCTGTCATTGCGCCAGGTCGCCGAAGGTCGACGGCCGCTGGTCGTCCAGCGGCAGCTCGATCCAGAAGCTGGCGCCGTCGCCGGGGCGGGGCGGGTCCAGGCCGATCGCGCCCTGCATCATGTCCATCAGCGCGCGGCTGATCGCCAGCCCGAGGCCGGTGCCGCCGTGTTTTCGGTGCTGCGGGTCGCGCGCCTGCTCGAAGGGCAGGAACAGGCGTTCGATGAACTCCGCGGGCACGCCAGGGCCCTGGTCGCGCACCACCAGGCGCACCCGCTCGGCGCGGCGGGTCACGATCACATGCACCGTGCCGTGCGGCGGCGAGAGCTTGATCGCGTTGGACAGCAGGTTGGCCAGCACCTGGGTCAGCCGCGCCGGGTCGGCCCGCACCGGAAACGCCTCGCCCGCGGCGAGCACCCGCAGCAGCACCTGCTGGCGCGCGGCCATGCCCTCTACCGCCTCGACCGCCTGCTGCGCCAGCGCGGCCAGGTCCAGCGCCTGGAAGTCAATGCGCAGGGCGCCGGCACGAAGCTTTTCGAAGTCCAGGATGTCGTTGACCAGCACCACCAGCCGCTCGCTGTTGTCGCTGGCCATCTTGAGCAGGCGCCGCACGTCGGCGGGCAAGCCTTCGATGGTGCCGTCGGCGAGCAGCGCGAGCGAGCCGCGCAGGCTGGTCAGCGGGGTGCGCAGCTCGTGGCTGACCATGGTGACGAACTCGCGCTTCATGCGCTCGATGCGTTCGCTGTCGGCGAGGTCGCGGCACACTCCCATGCCCACCTGCGCGCCCTCGACCTCCAGGCGCACCAGGGCCAGCTCGAGCGGGAATTCGCTGCCGTCGCGGCGGCGCCCGCGCAGCGCCAGGCGCGGCACCTGCGCCGGCACCATGCCCGGGGGCGCGCTGAGCGCGAGCTCGGCCTGCGCCGCGGCGATGCCGGGGATCAGCTCGGCGATCGGCACGCCCACGGTGTCGGCCGCGCTGCGCTGGAAGATCAGCCGCGCCGCCGGGTTGATCCACTCGATGCGGCCCGCGGCGTCGAAGGCGAAGACACCGTCGGGCATATGGTCGAGCAGCAATTGCAGGCGGCGCCGCGAGTCGATCAGCTGCTGCTGCATCTCCACGCGCACGGGGTCGGGCCCCGGCGGTGCTGCGGCCGGGCCGCGTTGCCGGCGTGCCCGCTCGGCGAGCAGTCCCAGCACCGCCCCTGCGAGCAACACCACCAGCGCCAGCAGCGCCAGCAGCGCGAGCATGCTGTTCGACGCCGCCGCGCCGCTCATCAGGCAACCTCCGTGCTGCGCACCGCGGTATTCGCCCCTTCGACCAGGCTCAGGACAGGCTTGGGAACGGCCCGGCGTCTCACTGGTGTACCTTCGTGCTGCGCACTTCGGTATTCGCCCAAGGGCCACGATGTGGCCCCTACGGGTCCATGGCGGCCCGGCGGGCTCATCAGGCAACCTCCGCGCTGCGCACTCCGGTGTTCGCCTTTCGAGCGGCCGGGCAGGCTCATCAGGCAACCTCCGCGCTGCACACTCCGGTATTCGCCTTTCGGGCGGCCGGGCAGGCTCATCAGGCAACCTCCGCGCTGCGCACTCCGGTATTCGCCTTTCGGGCGGCCGGGCAGGCTCATGAGCCCACCCCGCGCCGCTTCATGTTGCCCCACACGCTGGGCCGCCCGCGCAGCCACTTCCAGGTGCCCTCTAGGCGCCAGAAGGCGTTGAGCTGGCGGTAACCGATGTTCTCCAGCAGCATCGCCAGCACCAGCGTGCGCAGGTGCGACAGCCGCGGGTAGAGCCGGAACGACATTTCTTCGAGCAGCAGCGCACTGGCCGAGAGCATCAGCCCGAGGCCGAGCGCCAGAAGCATGAAGGCCGCAAACGCCGGCCCCGAAATCCAGCCGGCGACAAACGCGGTGCTCATGAAGAGGTGGCCGCCGAGTTCGATCGCCGGCCCCGCGGCTTCGAAGAGGGCCATCACCGGGAACGCGATCCAGCCGACCTTGCCGCCGCGGCGCGCGAACATCAGGCTGCGGTTGGCCCACAGGCTTTCGAGCAGGCCGCGTTGCCAGCGCACCCGCTGCGCGCGCAGCACCTCCAGCGACTCGGGCGCCTCGGTCCAGCAGATCGGGTCGGGCACATAGACGATGCGGTAGTCCACGCCGGAAGCGCGAAACAGCCGGTGCAGGCGCACCACCAGTTCCATGTCCTCGCCGATCGTGCTGCGGCGGTAGCCGCCGGCCTCGATCACCGCGCTGCGGCGAAACAGCCCGAAGGCGCCGGAGATGATCAACAGCGCATTCATCGGCGACCAGCCCAGGCGCCCGAACAGGAAGGCACGCAGGTACTCGACGATCTGCACTCGCGCCAGCCAGCTCTTGGGCATGCCCACCGAGCGCAGGTAACCCTGCTCCACCTGGCAGCCGTTGACGACGCGGATCGTGCCGCCGGCAGCGATAACGCGGCGGTCGGCCATGAACGGGCGCACGATGCGGCGCAGGCTGTCGCGTTGCAGCAGCGAGTCGGCGTCGACGCCGCAGAACAGCGCATGCCGCGCGGCGTTGATGCCGGCATTGAGCGCGTCGGCCTTGCCGCCGTTGGCCTTGTCGATCACGCGCAGCCTGGGGTGCAGCGGCGAGCGGTACACCGCGCGCACCGGCTGCACCGGCACCGCGATGCGGTAGGCCTCGGGGAAGGGTTGGAGGTCGAACTCGCGCTGCAGCACCGCGAGCGTGGCGTCCCTGGAGCCGTCGTTGATGACGATGATTTCGTACTCGGGGTAGTCGATCTGCAGCATCGAGCGCACCGAGGCGGCGATGGTGGCCTCCTCGTTGTACGCCGGCACCAGCAGGCTGATGCCCGGTTCGAAGCCGGCGCCGTAGTCGGGCAGCGTGGCCAGCATTTGCTCGGCGCGGTCGCGGCCGATCACCCGCAGCGCCACCAGGTTCAGGCCGATGTAGACCAGGTTCAGGCCGATGAAGTAGCCGAGAAAGGTCCACTGCGCAACCTCGATCGCGAGCTGCGCGACGGCGTTCATTGGGGCGCTCCGCCGTAGCTGCGCTCGGCCAGCACATGGCGCAGCATGTCGCGGGCAAAGCGGTCGCCAAGCGTTTCGAGCAGCGCCTTGAGGCCGGCCTCGTCGACACCAGGCAACGTTCCCAGCGCTTGAGCAGCGCGGTAGCGCACCCACCACTCGGGGTCGCCGAGCATCCCGATCAGCGTGGTGCGGTCGCTGGCCGAACCATTGCGCCCGAGCGCCAGCGCGGCGTAGGAGCGCACCTGCCAGTCGGCATGCCGGGTCAGCTCACGCACCCGCGGCAGGCTGGTCGGGCCGTGCACCTGCGGCAGGGTGGCGGCCAGCACCATGGGCTCGGTGGCGATCGCGAGCACCGCCTCGATCACGCTGCCGCGCCCAGGCGCCTCGGTCACCCGCGCCAGCGGCAGCAGCCGCACCTGCTGCGCCGGGCTGCGTTCAAGCAAGCGCTCGGCCAGCGCGAAGCCGATCGCGTCCGACCCCACCTCACGCAGCAAGGTGCCCAGCCGAGGCAACGGCCAGTCGTTGCGCGCAAGGAACTGGTCGAGCACCAGGGGCGCGGCCCGCAAAGCGTCGATCTGCAGCAGCGCGCGTGCCGCCGCCAGGCTCACCTGCGAACGCGGTTCGTCCAGCAGCGCGGCCAGGCGGTCCCAGTCGGCCGCCAGCCCGATATGCCCGAGCGTGCGCAGCGCGATCACCCGCCGCCCGCCCTGGCCGCGGCTGGCGCGCCGGCGTGCGAAACGGACCAGCTTCAGCCGCGTGGCAAAACGGTTCAGGTCCCGGTGCGCCGCGCCGCGCAGCCCGTCCTGCATCTGGTTCCACAGCAGCAGGAAGGCCGAGGCGTCACGGCGCGGCAGCCGCGGCGGCACCACCTCGTCGCCCGCGGCCGCGCGCAGCAGCAGGGGCCGCCAGCGCGCCACCACCCGCTCATACCCCCGCTGCCGCCGCACCGACAGGGTGCGCAACAGCAGCAACTGAACCATCAACAGCAGCGTGACCAGCAGCGCCAGCGCCCCAACCCCCAACGCAACGCGCAGCTTGAGGTCCGAGGCGGCAAGCTCACCAATCCAGGCGAACACCCAGCCGCCCCCCGCTGCGCCGGTACAAGCTGCCGTGGCGGTGCGCGCCCACATCCCCGAGCACGGCCCATCCGGCAGCGAGCGGCCATTGGCCCAGCAGCGCGAAGGACTCGACGTTGCTGACCAGGATGGTGCCGGCGCCCAGGTTGTCGAGCTCGCGCCCGGCGGCCACGATCAGCCCGAGCTTGGCGCGCTCGCCGAGGAAATAGCGGTCGACCTGCAAGCGGCCGGCGGCGGCGCTGGAGGCGCCCTGGAGCCGGGTTTGGCTCGCGGTCGCGGCCAGGCGCCAGGCGCCGACATAACGCTCGACGGAGATGCTGAGCGCGCTGGCGCTGTCCAGGTCGTAGCGGGTGTGGCGCAGGCCCGCGCCGAGAACCCAGCCGTCGCCGAGGCGCCGTTGCACCTCGCCGCCCAGGTGCCAGCGCGGCAGGATCTGGTGCGTGCCGCTGGCCGCCGCGGTGAAGCCCGCGCTCCAGTCGGCGTCGAAGCGGGTGCCCAGGCTGGCCCCGAGTTCGTTGTCCGTGAAGCCGAAGCGCTCGGTGCGGCGCGCTTGCAAACCGACCCGGGTCGTTTCGGAAAACTGGTGGTGCAGCGCCGCGTCGACCTGGGTCCACGCCGCCCGGCCTCCGGTCAGCGTTTCGCGGCCCGCGCCGGCCTCGGCTTGCCAGTCCGCGGCGGGCGCCGGCGTGCCTGCGACAGCCAGCACGCCCGCCAGCAGCAGGCGGCCGGGCGGGCGGCGCCGCGGGCTCATCCTGCGCTGCCCTTGTGGGAGCCGAGCAGGCGGCGCACCCGGGCCAGCAGCTCATGCGGCTGGAAGGGCTTGATCACGTAGTCGCTGGCGCCGGCGTCGAGTGCGGTGACCACGTCGCGCTCGAGCGAACGTGCGGTCAGCATCACCACCGGCACGCTGCGCCAGGCCGGTTGCGAGCGCAGCGTGGACAGCAGGCTCAGGCCATCGCGGTAGGGCAGCATCGCGTCCAGCAGCACCAGGTTTGGCGGCGGCGAGGTGGTGATGTGCTGGTACGCGGCCTCGCCGTCAGCGAAACGCTGGGCCGTGTGGCCTTCACGCTCGACCATGAACTGAAGCAGTTCGGCAATGTTGTCGTCGTCTTCGACGATGAGGATCGACGCCATCGGGGTTCGCGGTGCAGCGCCGCGCAGAGTTGCCGCGCGGATGATACGGCGCGTGCTGCGCGCCGCTGACGCCAGCGCTGCGCGACCGGGTAGCGGATGAAGCAGGTGATGGCCATGGCGGGCCTCGTCTCGGGGGATGTGCAGCAGTGTGCGACGCGCGGCGGCCGCGATGCTTCGGCCTGCGCGCCAAAGTCTCGGCGCCTAGAATTCCCCGCCATGACCCGCAAGCTGTTCGTCACCACCGCCCTGCCCTACGCCAACGCGCCGTTTCACATCGGCCACATGATGGAGTACATCCAAGCCGACATCTGGGTGCGCTTCCAGCGCATGTGCGGGCACGAGGTGAACTTCGTCTGCGCCGACGATGCGCATGGCGCCGCGATCATGATCGCGGCGGAGAAGGCCGGGGTCACGCCGCAAGCCTTCGTCGCCAACATCGCCGCCGGGCGCCAGCGTTACCTCGACGGCTTTCATATCGGCTTCGACCACTGGCACTCCACCGACGCGCCCGAGAACCACGAACTGGTCAAGGACATCTACCTCGCGGTGCGCAAGCAGGGGCTGATCGCCGAGCGCACCGTCGAGCAGTTCTTCGACCCGGTGAAGGGCATGTTCCTGGCCGACCGGTACATCTTGGGCGAATGCCCGAACTGCGGCGCCAAGGACCAGTACGGCGACAACTGCGAGGTCTGCGGCGCGGTGTATTCACCCACCGATTTGGGTAACCCGGTGTCCGCGCTCACCGGCGCCACGCCGGTGCTCAAGAGCAGCACGCACTTTTTCTTCCAACTCAGCTCGCAGCGCTGCGTGGACTTTCTGCGCGAATGGACCAACGCGCCCGACCGCCTGCAAAGCGAGGTGCTGAACAAAATCTCGGAGTGGTTCAAGACCGACGACAGCGAGAGCCACAGCGGCAAACCCAGCGGCCTGGCCGACTGGGACATCAGCCGCGACCCGCCCTACTTCGGCATCGAAATCCCCGACGCGCCGGGCAAGTACTTCTATGTCTGGCTCGACGCGCCGGTGGGTTACCTCGCGGCGCTGAAAGCCTCCCTCACCGCCAGGGGCGTCGACTTCGACCGCTACCTCGCCGACCCGGCGCTGGAGATGATCCACTTCATCGGCAAGGACATCGTCACCTTCCACACCCTGTTCTGGCCCGCGATGCTGCACTTCTCGGGCCGCAAGACGCCGGACAAGATCTACGTGCACGGCTTCATCACGCTCGGCGGCGACAAGATGAGCAAGAGCCGCGGCACCGGGCTGTCGCCGCTGAAGTACCTGGACGTGGGTTTGAACGCCGAATGGCTGCGTTACTACATCGCGGCGAAGTTGAATTCGAAGGTCGAGGACATCGAGTTCAACCCGGAGGATTTTGTTGCCCGCATCAACAGCGATCTGATCGGGAAGTACATCAACATTGCGAGCCGCGCCGCGGGCTTTCTTGCCAAACGCTTCGGCGGCAGGTTGTCGGCGGACTTGGGTGTCGAGGGACAAACGCTGCTGGATGGTCTGCGGGCACACAGCGTCACGATCCGTGAACTCTACGAAGAACGCGAGTTCGGCAAGGCGCTGCGCGAGGTGATGCTGCTGGCCGACCGCGTCAACGAGTACGTCGATCGCCACAAGCCCTGGGAATTGGCCAAGCAGCCGGGCATGGACGCCGCGTTGCACGACGTGTGCAGCGTCTGCATCGAAGCCTTTCGCGTGCTCACGGTGTACCTGAAGCCGGTGATGCCGGCGCTGGCGGCGCAGGTCGAGTCGTTCCTGAAGGTCAAGCCGCTCGAGTGGCGCGATGCGTCGCGTTCGATCGGCGCGCACGAGATCGGCGAGTACAAACACCTGATGCAGCGCGTCGATGCCAAGCAGATCGACGCTTTGCTCGAAGCCCCCGCCGCGCCAGCCGCTGTGCCCGGCGGTGAACCCCTCGCTGCCGAAATCAAGATCGACGACTTCACCAAGATCGACTTGCGCCTGGCCCGGATCGTCAACGCCGAGCACGTCGAAGGCAGCGACAAGCTGCTGCGCCTGACGCTCGATGTTGGCGAAGGTCGCACGCGCAACGTCTTCTCCGGCATCAAGAGCGCCTACCAACCCGACGACCTGATCGGCAAGATGACGGTGATGGTGGCCAACCTCGCGCCGCGCAAGATGAAGTTCGGCCTCAGCGAAGGCATGGTCCTGGCCGCGTCGCACGCCGACGAGGGTGCGCAGCCGGGGGCTGTACATCCTCGAGCCCTGGCCGGGCGCGGTGCCGGGCCTGCGCGTGCGGTAGCGCGCCGCCCATCCAGTGTGATTCACCAGGAGCGCCGGTGCAGGAAGCGTCCGCGACCCTGGCCACGCTGCCCGGCGTTCGCATCAGCCTGCTCGGCGCGCCGCGCCTGGCGCGTGCCGACGGCACCGCGCATGTGCTCGAACGCAAGGACGCGGCGCTGATCGCGATGCTCGCGCTCGACGGGCCGGCGCCGCGGGCGAAGGTGGCCGCCTGCCTGTGGCCGGCGACCTCCGAGTCGCAAGCGCGAACCAACCTGCGGCAACGCCTGTTTCGCTTGCGCCAGCTGGCCGGCCGCGACGTCTTGGTCGACGACGGCGCACTGCGCCTGGCCGACGACGTCGCGCTCGACATCGTCGAGGCCATCCTGGCGCTCGAACACGATGCCGATGCGGCGGCGGGCGAGCTGCTCGGCGGGCACGACTACGGCGAGCACGAGGAACTCGAACGCTGGGTCGCCGCCGCGCGCGAGCGCTGGCGCGCCACGCGCACCGAGCGCCTGGCACGCCGCGCCGGCGAGCTCGAAGCCAAGCAGCAGATCGCGCAGGCGCTGTCGTACGCCCAGCGGCTGGTCGGCGAAGAGCCGCTGCTCGAACATGGCCACCGCCGCCTGATGCGGCTGCACTACCTGCGCGGCGACCGTGCCGCCGCCACGGCCACCTTCACGCAGTGCCGCAAGAGCCTGCGCGACGAGCTCGGCATCGAGCCCGACGCCGAGACGATGCAACTGGCGCGGCTCATTGAAGCGGGCGCCGCGCTCACGCAGCCGCGCGCGCCGGCGCGCCCGCCCGGCGTGCTGAGGCCGCCGCGCCTGGTCGGACGCGAGGAGCCGTGGCGCTGCTTGCAGGCGAGCGCCGACGCCGCGGGCGTCGTGCTGATCAGCGGCGAAGCGGGCATCGG
>JANNGZ010000031.1:0-24116 GCA_031404155.1 Burkholderiales bacterium | reverse complement strand
GTGCTTCCGCGGATTTGGCCGCTTGCCGATGCGCAGCCAAAGGTGGTTCCCCTCGACGCAGCTAGTCCCAGCCGTCAGACAACGCGGTGAGCGGCTGGTACTGACCGCGAGCCTGAACCCTTTCGCTCTATCACATGCCCCGCCCACCCCCGAGCAGCAGGCGGACTTCCAACAAAACCTGTGCCGACATGCAGGTTTCAGCCTGCACGCCAGAGCGCTCGGGGACATTGCTCGCGCCAAAGGCATGACCCAGGTTGCCAAGGACGCTGGCCTGAGCCGCGAGAGCCTGTATCGCGCGCTCAGCGCTGACGGAAACCCGAGCTTCGCAACGGTGCTGAAGGTGGCAAGAGCGCTCGGGGTCAAGCTGCACGCAGAGGCGGCGTAAGTCAACGTCCTCGTCGTCCGCATCGCACCCGCGCCAACAGCTCGGCCTACAAGCGCCGATGCGCGAGCGCCGGCAACTGCGCCCGCACCGCCGCGAGCCGCGACAAGTCCATCTCGGCGATCACCACGCCCTCGCCCTCGGGCAACACCGCGAGCACCTCGCCCCAGGGGTTCACCACCATGCTGTGGCCCCAGGTGCGGCGGCCGTTTTCATGCGTGCCGCCTTGCGCCGGCGCGAGCACAAAACATTGGTTCTCGACCGCACGCGCGCGCAGCAGCAACTCCCAATGCGCGCGGCCCGTGGTGTAGGTGAAGGCCGAGGGCACGCAGATCAGGTCGCACGGGGCGCTCTGCATCAACTGGCGGTAGAGCTCGGGAAAACGCAGGTCGTAGCAGACGCTCAACCCCACGCGCAGCTTGTTCGTGTTGCCACCGCTGGCCAATGCGGCGGCAGCGTCACTGCCGGCGTCGATGGCCACTTCGAAGGCCACCGGCATGTCGCCGGCTTCGAGCACCCGCGCTTCGTCATAGCGCTCGCGGCCGTTGTCGTAGGCGAAGAGGTGAACCTTGTCGTAGCGCGCGGCGCGCGCGCCGTCGGGCGCGTAGACGCAGCAGGCGTTGCGCACCCGCATGGCGGGGCCTGCCGGCGCAGCGGCCAGGCGCATCGGCAAGGTGCCGCCGACCAGCCATACGCGGTACCGCTTCGCGGCCTGCGACAAGGCCTGCTGGATCGGGCCCTCGCCGTCTTGTTCGGCCACGCCGAGCTTGTCGCTGTCGCGCTGGCCGAGCAAGCAGAAGTACTCGGGCAGGGCCACCAGTTCTGCCCCGGCCGCGGCAGCCTCGGCGACGAGCCGGCTGGCGGTGTCGAGGTTGCGCGCCACGTCGGGCGTGGACACCATCTGCAGAGACGCGATCTTCATGCGTTGGGCCTGCTTCGGTTATGGCGTGGCAGGGCGTGGCGCGGAGCCTGCGGCCGCCGCTGGGGCGGCACTCTGCGCCGCTGCGCCCGGCGCACCGGCCTCGGCTTCGCTGCCGTCGGCGCGCCGCTCGACCCGGTCGACCTTGGGGTCGGCCCAGGAGCCGTGGACATGGAACTCGCGCGTGCCCACCGCGGCGAGCTGCTTGCGGAACAGCAACTGCGCGACGAAGGTGCCCAGGCCGATCGCGGGGTTGATCGCGGCATAGGCCAGCGACGCGGTGCCGGCGTTGATCTCGGGCACCACCACCACGCGCAAGTCCTGCGTTTCGCGTTCGATGTCGGTGCGGCCCTCCAGCAGCACCGCGGCCTGCACGCCGCGCATGCGCAGGTTGTTGGTGGAGGCCACGCCGCCCTGCACCGCCACTTCACCCGCCACATTGTCGAAAGAAAAACCTTCCTGGAAGAGGTCGCGAAAATCCAGCGACAGGCGCCGCGGCAGCGCTTGCAGGCTGAGCACCGAGAGCAGCCGGCCCGCCCCCGGCGCCACCTTGAGGAACTGGCCGGAGTCCAGCGCCAAGTCCACCTGCCCGGTGAGGCTGGGCACATGCGGCGACAGCGGCGAGCCGAGCCAGGAGAGCTGCCCGCTCATGCGGCCCTTGCCGTCGCGCAGCACGCGCCCGAAGCCCAGGCGCGCGAGCAGCGCGCCGCTGTCGGCCAGCTCGAGCTTGAAGTCCATCACCATGCGCCGGCGCGCCGCGGCGGTGCCGGCCCCCGCTCCCGCACTCGCCGCCCATTGCCCGCTGGCGCTGAGCCGGGCCTCGGGCGTGGTCAGGTTGAGGCGGTTCAAGCGCCATTCGCGGCTGCTGTCCCGCGCGCCGTCGGCGGGCCTTTCACCGGCGCCGCGGTTCACCGCGTCGATCTCCAGGCGGCCGAGCTTGCGCCCGCGCAGCTCGAACTCCTCGACCACGATGTCCAGCGCCGGCACCGTGGCCGGGGCTTCGTCGAGCAGCTTGGTCACTTGCTCGGCGTCGGCCGGCGGCAGCGACAGGCGCGACAGGCGCGCGAAGACACGGCCGGCCGCGCTTGCCGAGGCCGGTGCCGATGCCGCGGCCGAGCGGCCTTCCTGGTACTCGACCAGGCCGGCCAGCTGGTCGGCGTCGAGGTTGGCGCGCCAGAGGCCGTCGGCTTCGGTATGGGTCACACCGGCCACCAGGTTCGACAATCGCCGCCCGCCGGTGCCCAGCTCGCGGGCGCGCAACGCGATGGTGTGGGGCAGATAGCCGGCGTTGCCTTCGGCGGGCGTGCTGACCGGCGAGCCGGCCGGAGCCGCGGCGGCTGCGGGCGCGGCGGGCGGCGTAGCGAAGCGCGTGGCCACCGCCCGCCAGGCGTCCAGGTCCACCATGCCGAGGTTCAGGCTCGCGATCACGCCCGCGGCCGGCGCGGTGGGCAACTCAGCCCCGAGGGCCAGCGCGCCCTGGCGCACCTGCGGCGCACCCCGCGAGAGATCCCGCTGGTACTGCGCCTGCAGCAGGTTGGCCAGCTCCACACGCAGCGTGTCGCGCGCCGAGCCGTCGACCGCGAGCGTGGTCTGCACCCGCAGCGGCCAGGCCAGCTCGGCGGCCTTGTTCAGCGGCGCGGGCAGGCTCGACACCATGCCGACCAGGTTGCTGTTGATCATGAGTTCGGTCTGCCCGCGCAGGAAGCCGAGTTGGACGCGGTACGCGGCCTGGCCGCTGAGCGACTCGGCCAGGCGCGGCAAGAGCGGGAACTCGACGGCGCGTTTGAGGCCGTCGGTGCTGGCGTTGCCCTGGCCGCTGAAGCGCAGCGCGCCGTCGCTTTGCAAGCCGCCGTCGAAGGCCAACTCGCCGCCGAGCACCCGGGTGTTGCCGCCGGCCACGCTGAAACTCTTCTGCGAGAACTCCACCCGCGCCTTGGCCTGGCCGAGCAGCGGCACGTCCGGGCGCAGGCGCAGGTCGTTGCCGGGCAGCACCACGCTGCCACGCACCGTGCTCGAGTCCAGCGCCAGCAGCGGCAGCGCCAGGGCCAGCTTCAACTCGGCATTGCCGCTGGCCACGGCGCCCTTGAGCGAGCCGCCGATCCAGTCGCCCACCGGCGTGGCATTCACATAGCGCAGCATGTCGCCGAGCGGGCCGCGGCCAACGCCCTCGATGGCCACCGTGGGCTGGTCGCGGAAGCTCGCCACACCGCCGTTGATACCACTGAGCTCGACCCCGGCCACCCGGCCCTGGACATCGCGCAGGCGCATCGCGCTGCGCTCGAATTCGAGCCCACCGGCCACCTGGGTGAAGGCGGGCCAGCGCGGCTCTGCCGCATTCGCGGCCGCGGCGTCGCCCGGCACGGCCTGGAACTCCACGCCGGCGAGCTGGGCCACGACGCGGAACTCGCCGTCGCGGGCGTTGTGAAACGGGAAGTCCCAGATATCGCCGCGCACCTTGAAGCTGGCTTGCTTGACCTCACCCGCCCGCACCGAGCGGCGCACGTATTCGCGCGCGCCGGCCGGGATGCCGAGCGGCAGGTAACGCGCGGCGGCGGTGGCGCGGCCACGGGTGAGGCGGCCGCTCAGCTCCAGCACCCCCGGGAAGCGGCCGCCGCGCGCGGTGGCCTCACCCGCCCCGGTGCGCCAGGTGGCCTCCAGTTCGCCCTGGGCATCCGCGTTGGCAAAGCGCGCTTCGCGCACCTTCACTTCAATGCGGGGCGGTGCGCCCGCAGCTTGCGGCTCGATGCGCCAGGACAGCGTGGCCGCAAGGCGGTCCATCGCGATCTCGGGCTCCTCGAGCACACCCGGGAAAGTCAGAGTGCCTTGTTGAATCGCCAGAGTGGCGTTGCCGCCCTGTTCGCCGGCGTCGAGCACGATCGCCGCGTTGCGCAAGCCGGGCCGGCCGATCGCCGGCGGCTCGCCGGCGTTGGGCGGGGCACCGTCCTCGGCCGCGCTGGCCGGCGCTTTGGCCAGTGGTGCACGGGCCCCGGCGGTCCGGGTCAACGGGCTCGCGGCGGCTGCCGCGGTCGGGGCCGCGGCCGATGCCGGCGGGGCGGCCGCCGCGGCCGCGAGCGTCAGGCCCGACAAACGCGCCTTCACGTGGTAGCGGCCCGGCGCGTCGAGCGAGCCCTCCCAACGGGCATTCAAGCCTTCGACCAGGCCTCGCGGCGCCAGCGTGTCGAGCAGGCGGTTGAGCGCGCCGCCCAGCGGCACGCGCGCGGCCACGCTGGCCATGGTGGCGAGGTCGATGCGGTCGGCCGAGAACTCACCGCCCTGCAACGCGCTCATCACCGGCGCGTCCGCCAGCGAGCGCGGCGCCGCTTCAGCCACCGGTTGCGCCAACACCAGGCGCAAGTTGCCCTTGGGCCAGGCCACGCCGTCGGCGGCGGCAAAGCTGAAGTTCTGCGCCACGAAGTTGAAGCCGCGGGCGTCGCGGGTGAGCGCCAGGCGCCCTTCGAGCTGCTGCACCGCGAGCGGCTGCACCTGATCGCCCAGGCGCAGCGACACCGCGCGCAAAGCCAAGTCGACGGTGGCCGAACGGGCTTCGCCGCGCGTGAGGTCGAGCCAGGCGCGCAGCGCGCCTTCACCCTCGTTCAACTCGAAGGGCAATGTCAGGTGGTGCTTGAGCTGGGCCAGGTTGGCGTGGGGCAGGCTGGCGTGCAGCACGCCGGACCAGCGAGACCAGTCGCCGTTGCGGGCGAGCAGGCTGTGGCGGAAGCGGCCGCGCAGGCTGAAGCGCTCGCCCCACTCGGGCGGCGGCGTGGCGTCCAGGCGCAGCAGGTGGCTCGAAAAGCCGTTGCGCACCACCAGCTCCACGGCGGTCAGCGCCAGCGGCGGCGCGCCGCGCTGCTCATCGGTCCATTGCAGCGTGCCGTTGCGGATCACGAATTCATGCTGCTCGAAAAACCAGTCGGCGAGCTCGCCGCTGCCGGCTTCGCCACCGCCCATGTCCAGGCCGGCCACATGCAGGCGCCCACCCGAATCGCGCCGCACCGCGAGCCGCGGGCCGTCGATCAACAACTGCTCGAAGCGCAGCTCGAAGGCGAGCAAGGAGCGCGCGGACACCGCGGCCAATACACGCGGCAGGCGAAGGGCTTCGCGGCCGTCGGATTCGCGCAGCACCACGTCGTCGAGCTCGAACGCGGGCACCCAGCCGCTGGAGCGCACCCGGATCGCACCGATGGCCACCGGCACCCCGAGGGCCTTGCCGGCCTGCTGCTCAATGCGCGGCCGCCATTCGTCGATGTGCGGCAGAATCCCCCAGTGAAGGATCAGCCATGCGAGGAGCAATATGCTCCACGCCGCGAACACCAGAGCCGCCAGCGTGCGGCCCACGATTCGCCAGGGCCCGACACGCGCGGGCGCAAGGGCCCCGAAGTTGGGCGGGCTGGACGGGGATGGAGACATCGACATGGGCGAACGCCGGCCGACAAGGGGCGATCAGTGGATGAACGGCCCGCGGGCGCTGCGGGCTGACCACCCATTGCGGCGTTACTCGATTGGCGCCGGGCCAATCTAGCACAGGCCCCATGCCAGCTCCTGCGATGAACCCGCCGCCTGAGACCACGGACAACGCCACGGACAACGCCATGGACAAGACCGTGGGCAAAGCTGTTGATGCGCCCGCCGCCGCGCCGCCGGCGCTCGCGCCGATGGCCAACACCGAAACAGGGGCCGAGCACAGCCGCTTCGTGCAGCGCGTGCGCCGCCGCTATGCCGCCGAGCTGGCGCTGTTGCAAGGCCTGACCCCGGGCGCGCTCGACCTCGCGGCGATCGACCGTCTGATCAAACGCCTGCTGCAAGACGGCCGCGCGCTCGCACCGGCGCTGCGGGTGGCGCGCCAGTTGGTGCTGGAGCGCCTGGCGGTGCGCGACATCGAACAGGGCGCGGCGCTGGAGGAAGTCACCGCCACGATGACCGCATTGGCCGAGGCCACGCTGGAACGCGCGCTGGCGCAGGCGCTGGCCGACGAATCTGCGCGCCACGGCACGCCCCGAGACGGGGCCGGCGAGCGCATTGACTTCTGGATCGTCGGCATGGGCAAGCTCGGCGCGCGCGAGCTCAACGTCTCCTCCGACATCGACCTGATCTATGTCTACGAGGACGGCGGGCAGACCGATGGTGGCCTGCCCGGCGACGGCAAGACCAGCATCAGCGCGCACGAATACTTCTCCAAGGTGGCGCGGCGGCTTTACACGCTGATCGGCGACAGCACGGACGACGGCTTCGTGTTTCGGGTCGACCTGGCGCTGCGGCCCAACGGCAACTCGGGCCCGCCGGTGGTGAGCCTGCCGATGCTGGAGGAGTACCTCCAGGTGCAGGGCCGCGAGTGGGAACGCTTCGCCTGGCTCAAGAGCCGTGTGGTGGCGCCGCGCGAGGCGGTGAGCAGCGGCCGCGCGCTGCAACTGCGTGCGCTGGTGGCGCCGTTTGTGTACCGGCGCTACCTCGACTATGGCGTCTTCGAAGGCCTGCGCCAGCTGCACCTGAAGATCCGAGAAGAAGCGCAGCGCCGCGCCGCCGGCCGGCCCGAGCGGGCCAACGATGTGAAGCTTTCGCGTGGCGGCATCCGCGAGATCGAGTTCATCGTGCAGTTGCTCCAGGTGGCGCGCGGCGGGCAGTTTCCCGAGCTGCGCACGCGCTCCACGCTCAAGGGCCTGCAACGGCTGGTGGCGCGCGGGCTGATGAAACCCGCCTCGGCCGAACAGCTCGGCGCCGCCTACACCTTCCTGCGCCGGGTGGAACACCGCATCCAGTTCCTCGACGACCAACAAACCCATCAACTGCCCGGCAACGACGCCGACCTGAACTGGATTGCGCGCAGCCTGGGGCTGCTTCGGGATGCCGACGCCTGCGAGCTGCTCGACCGCCTGGGGCAGACCCGCGAGCTGGTGGCCACCGAGTTCGACGCGCTGCTGCACGACGGCCAGACACCGGCGCCGAACGGGAATGGGCGAATGGGCCGCAACGGCTGCAAGCCCTGCGGCAACGAGCCGCTGGCGGTGGACCGCGAGGCCTTCATCGAGCAGTTGCCGAGCGGGCTGGCCGAGCGGGTGCGGGTTTGGGGGCAGCTGCCGCGGGTGGCCAACCTGCGCGACGACAGCAAGCTGCGCCTGGCGCGCCTGGTGCAGCGTGTGGCCGACGGCGTGGCCGACGGCTCGTGCACGCTGGACGCGGGCCTGCGTTTCATCGACTGGCTCGAGCCGCTGCTCAAGCGCGAGAGTTACCTCGCGCTGCTGGTCGAGCGGCCCGAGGTGCAGCGGCGCCTGCTGCGCCTGCTCGGCCTGGCGCGCTGGCCGATGCGCTACCTGATGCGCCACCCCGGCGTGATCGACGAACTCGCCGACGAGCGCCAACTGCACGGGCGCTTCGACCGGCTCGAGTACTCGGCCGACCTACAGGCCCGGCACGCGGCCTGGGAGAGCGCGGGCGAGTCCAGCGAAGAGGCCTTGCTCGACACGCTGCGCCGCGCCCATCACGCCGAGGTGTTCCGCACCCTGGTGCGCGACGTGGAGGGCGAGATCACGGTCGAGCAGGTGGCCGACGACCTCTCGGCGCTGGCCGACGCCACGCTCGACCTGGCCCTGCGATGGGCCTGGGCGCACCTGAAAACCCGCCACCGCGAGACGCCGAACTTCGCCGTCGTCGCCTACGGCAAGCTCGGCGGCAAAGAGCTCGGCTACGGCAGCGACCTGGACGTGGTCTTCCTCTACGACGACGCGGATGAGAGCGACCCGGACCGCGCACAGGAGGTGTACGGCGCCTTCGTGCGCAAGCTGATCACGTGGCTGACGCTGCGCACCGCGTCGGGCGAGCTGTTCGATATCGACACCGCGCTGCGGCCAAATGGCAACTCGGGACTGCTGGTCACCTCGATCCATTCGTTCGAGCAATACCAGCGCGGCCGCGGCAGCAACACCGCATGGACCTGGGAGCACCAGGCGCTGACCCGCGCGCGCCTGTGCGCAAGTTATGGCGCCGGCTCGGCCGCACTCGCCGAGCGTTTCGAGGCGGTGCGCCAGGAAGTGCTCGCGGCGCCGCGCGACCCTGCGGCCTTGCGCGCTGAGGTGGCTGCGATGCGCGAGCGGGTGCGCAGCGCGCACCCGGCGAAGCGGGGCCTGTTCGAGGCCAAACACAGTGCCGGCGGCATGATGGACGTGGAGTTCGCGGTGCAGTTCCTGGTGCTCGCCCATTCGGCCGCGCATCCCGAGTTGCGGGGCAACGCCGGCAACATCGCGCTGTTGCAACGCGCCGAAGCGGCCGGGCTGCTGCCCGCGGGGGTTGGACAGGCCGCGGCCGACGCCTACCGCGAACTGCGACGCGCCCAGCACCGCGCCCGCCTGGACGAACAGCCAACACAGTGGCCGCCCGAGCGTTATGCCCGCGAGCGCGACGCGGTGCTCGCGCTCTGGCACGCGGTGTTCGTTTGACCGACACGGCAGCGCGCCGCCGCGGCGCTGTGCTGTGGTGCGCGGCGAGCGCCTTGCTGCTGCTGCCGGCGCTGGCCGGCTGGTGGCTCGGCGGGCCCGGTACGCCGCCTGCCATCGAGTGGCAACGCGCGCGGCTCTTCGACCAACCCTGGCGCTGGTGGAGCGCGGCCTGGGTGCACTACAGCACGCTGCATCTGGCGGCGAACGCGGCCGGCGCCCTGCTCGTGGCCGCCCTCGGCATGGTGGCGCGGCTGCCGGCGCGCGCCGCCGTGGCCTGGCTCGCCGCCTGGCCGCTGACCCACCTGGCCTTGTGGCTGCGCCCGGGGCTGGCGAGCTACGGCGGGCTCTCAGGTGTCTTGCATGCCGGTGTCGCGGTGGTGATGGTGAGCCTGCTGCATGAGCCTTCGACGCGGCGCTTCGGCGTCGTGCTCGGCCTCGGCCTGCTCGTGAAGCTGCTGCTCGAATCGCCCTGGGGACCGGCGCTGCGCATCGACACGGCGGGGGAGATCGCGACGGTGCCCTTCGCCCATGCCGCCGGCGCGCTGGTGGGTACGCTCTGCGCGGCGCTCTGGCTGCGCGGGCTCGCAACGCAGCGCGAGGCCCAGGCATGACCCAGGAACGCAAAACCCATCTCGACTCGCAGGCGGTGCTGCTGCTGGTGCTGTGCACCGCGCTGTGGGGCATCACGCAGGTGGCGGCCAAGGTGGCCTTGAGCGAGATCCCGCCGCTGAGCCAGGGGGCGGCGCGTTCGGCGGGCGCGGCGCTGCTGCTGATGCTGTGGGCACGTGGGCGTGGCATATCGCTGTTCGAGCGTGACGGCACCTTAAGCGCCGGCTGGCTCGCGGGCGCGCTGTTCGCGCTCGAGTTCGGCTGCATCTTTGTCGGGCTGCAATTCACCAGCGCGTCGCGCATGGTGGTGTTCATCTACCTCTCGCCCTTCGTGGTGGCGCTGGGCATGCCCTTCATCGCCCACAGCGAGCGCCTGCGCCCGCTGCAATGGCTCGGCCTGCTCGCCGGCTTCAGCGGCGTTGCGCTCGCGTTTGCAGAAGGGTTCACCGGGCCGACGGTGGGCGCGCGCCAATGGGTCGGCGACGCGCTCGGCGTGACCGCGGCGTTGCTCTGGGGCGCCACCACGCTGGTGGTGCGAGGCAGCAAGCTCGCCAGTGCGGCGGCGGAGAAAACGCTGTTCTACCAACTCGCGGTGTCGGCGTTGCTGATGGCCGTCGGCGCGGCCTTCGCCGGCGAAACGCCGACGCTGCGCTTGAGTGCGCAGGCCTGGTGGCTGCTCGGCTTTCAAGCCGTGGTGGTCTCCTTCGCCAGCTTCCTCACCTGGTTCTGGCTGGTGCGCCACTACGCGGCGACGCGGCTCTCGGCCTTCACGCTCTTGACGCCGCTGTTCGGCCTGCTCGCGGGCGCGGCGATACTGGGTGAACCGGTGACCGCGCGCCTGCTGGTGGCGCTGGCCACGGTGTGCGCCGGCATCGTGCTGGTGAACCGATAAACCTGCCGCATTGAAGGCCCCAAGCCATGATCGAACTCAACGGTTTCTGCATCTCGAACTACTACAACAAGGTCAAGCTGGTGCTGCTCGAAAAGGGCATTCCCTTCACCGAGAACCGGGTGCACCCGAAGGACGCCGACGAGGCCTTCTATGCCGCGTCGCCGCTGGGCAAGGTGCCCTTCATCCGCACCCCGCAGGGCGCCTTGAGCGAAAGCCAGGCGATCGTCGACTACCTCGAAGCGCTGCAGCCCGAGCCGGCGCTCCTGCCCGCCGACCCCTGGGCCCGCGCCAAGGTGCGCGAGCTGTCGACCTACATCGACCTGCATGTGGAGCTGGTGGCGCGCGAGCTGTACCGGCAGGCGTTCTTCGGCGGCACGCTGAGCGACAGCACCAAGGAGCGTGTGGGCAAGCAGCTGCGCCGCAATCTCGCGGCGCTGAAGGGCCTGGCGCGCTTCGATCCCTATGTGGCCGGTGCCGAGTTCACGCAGGCCGACTGCTCGGCCTATGTGAGCCTGCCGCTGGCCGGGCTGGCCAGCCGCCTCGTCATCGGCGAGGACCTGGTGCTGGCGGCCGGCATTGACTGGAAGGTCTATGCCAAGGTGGTCGCGCCACGCCCGAGCGCGCAGCGGGTGGACGCCGACCGCAAGCTGGAGCAGGAGCGCTTGGCGGCCAAGGCCGGCTGACGCGGTTCAGCGAGTCGGCCTGCTGACCCGGCAGATCAAGCCGGCTGTGGCCCGCCGGAGAGCTTGGCAGCGGCGGCCAGCTTGAGCGTGAGTTCCTTGCGGTAGCGGTTGAGTTCCTGCACGCTCTTGAAGCTGCGCTCCATCAGCAGCGAAAGGTTGTGCAGGATGCGCTCGACCACCTTGCCCTCCCACACCGCGTCGAACTGGATCTGCGTGTCCAGCCAGGCCTCGAGCCACTTCGGGTCGGGCACCCGGCTTTGGACCGTATCGCGCGGGAACAGTTTGACGCTGACATGCAGATTCGTTGGGTGCAGCGCCTGCGCAGTACGGCGCGCGCTGGCCATCAGCACGCCGACCTTGGCGAAGGCGGCGCGGGCCTCGTCGCCGAACTTCACCATCGCACGTTTCATGTAGCGCAGGTAGGCGCCGCCATGGCGTGCTTCGTCGCGCGCAAGCGTTTCGTAAATTGCCTTGATCACCGGCTCGGAGTGCCACTCGGCGGCGCGCCGGTACCAGTGGTTCAGCCGGATCTCGCCGCAGAAATGCAGCATCAGCGTCTCCAGGGCCGGCGCGGGGTCGAACTCGAAGCGCACTTCGTGCAGCTCTTCTTCGCTGGGCACCAACTCGGGACGGAAGCGGCGCAGGTACTCCATCAGTACCAGCGAATGTTTCTGCTCCTCGAAGAACCACACGCTCATGAAGGCGGAGAAGTCGCTGTCGTCCTGGTTGTCGCGCAGGAACATTTCGGTGGCCGGCAGCGCCGCCCACTCGGTGATCGCGTTCATCTTGATCGTCTGCGCCTGCTCGTCGCTGAGCCGCGTGGCGTCGAAGCTGTCCCAGGGAATGTCGCGTTCCATGTTCCAGCGCACGGCTTCGAGTTGCCGGAACAGTTCGGGGTAAAGCATGGTGGGTCCTTGGCGGGTGCTTGGCGAGAGCGGACGATTCTAGGCGCCGGGCTGGCGTTGGGTGCGCAGGGTACGCCGTTGGCGTGACGGTACCGCGCTCAGCGCGGCGTCTCGCGCCACGACGCCAGGCGCGGCGCGATTTGTGCCAGGCCGTCGACCACGGTCACGCCGTCGATCGGGCGTTTGCGCAGCACCGGCGCGCTGCCGCCGACCCAAAGCGCCACCGCGCTCGGCAGCTTCGCGCGCAACTCGGTCAGGCCGTCGACGATGAGATTGGCCTTCAGGCAGGCGGTGAAGCTCAGGGCCACCAGGTCGCTTTGCAGCGCCCGCGCCGCGAGCACCGTGTCGAGCACCGGCGTCTGCACACCGAGCGAGATGCAGGCGCAACCCTCGAGCGCGAACAGGGCCTGCGCCATCAACAGGCCCAGGCCATGCGGCTCGCCGGGGAACGTGGTCAGCAGCACCCTGGGCCGGCCAGGTGCGCCGGCGTCGCCGAGGCCGCCGAGCGCCTGCCGCAGCACCACCTGCAAGAGCTCGGTGTACAGGTGTTCCTCGAACACCTGCACTTCGCCGCGCATCCAGGCATCGCCCACCCGCGTATTGAGCGGGCCGACCAAATCCACCACAAAGCTTTGCAAGCCCATGTGCGCGAGCGCCCGGGTCCACTGGCGACGAAGGCCTTCGACATCGTGAGACAGCAGCAGCGCCAGATAGCCCTCGAGTTCATCCGACACACCCGGCGCAGCCGATGCGCTCGCGCGCAACAACGGCAGGTTGCTCGCGCCAGCCAGGCGCTGCAAGTCCACCAGCGGCATCGCCACCACGCGGCCGGGCCGGTGGCCGGCGTCCATCAGCCGCTTGACGATGCGCAGCCTTTCGACCTGGCTGAACGGGTACAGGCGCTCGCCGAGCAGGTCGCGCTCGGGCGTCGGGAAGCCGTAACGCCGTTCCCACACCCTCAAGGTGTCCTTGCTCAGCCCGGTGTCGCGCTCGACGGCGGAGATCGAGAGGCTGATCGGTCGGGCGGACGGGGCGACGGCGCTCATGCTTGGAAAAAGGGTTGTTGAATATTGTCCAAGACAAACATACGGATGTTCTGCTAGATTCCGCCTATTATGAACCACAGCGCTGTATTTGATCAGGACAAACTGAAGGCGGCGATGCCCGAGGCCATGCCCAACCGGGGCCCCGCGGGGCCCCGGGTGCTGCCCCGGCGGGCGCTGGAACTCGCGTTGCAATATCGAACGACCTCGCAGCGGGATTCATGGAACTCGGCCGCCACGGCAAGGTCAGACCTGCCGAAGCCGCAAGCAACCGCACCAGCCGATGGGCGGGCCGCGAGGCGGTCCAGTTTTTTGCTGCGCAGCCTTCCAGTTCCACTGGCTGCAATCCCGGGGCGGTTCTCCTCCTCCTCCCTCCCTCCCTCCTTCGCCCGGGGGCGCTGCGCAGCAACCTTATCGCTCAGGGGCACCACTACCCGTGGTGCCCCTTTTCGTTTGGGCGCGGGGCGGGGCTGAGCGATGCGCAGCCTCGCGGTGGTCGGGTCCGGCATCTCGGGTTTGTCGGTGGCGCATGCGCTGGCCGGCGAGCGGCGGGTGACCCTGTTCGAAGCGGGGGCCTGGTTTGGCGGTCACACCCACACGGTGGACCTGGAACTCGACGGCATCGTGCACGGTGTCGACACCGGCTTCCTGGTCTTCAACGAGCGCACCTACCCAAATCTGATTCGCCTCTTCGGCGAACTCGGTATTGCGGTCGCAGCGTCGGAGATGTCGTTCTCGGTGCAAGCCCGTGAGGACCGCATCGAGTGGAGCGGCACGAACCTGAACGCCCTGTTCGCGCAGCGGGGCAACCTGCTGCGCCCGCGCTTCTGGGCGATGCTGGCGGACCTGCGCCGCTTCAATCGCATCGCCAACGCGTTGGCCGAACAGAGGGCTGAAGATGGCGACGGTGGATTGCAGGAACCGATCGGCGACTTCCTGCGCCGCCACGCGTTCAGCGACACCTTTCGTCACTGGTACCTGCTGCCGATGCTCGGTTGCATCTGGTCCTGCCCGACCGACCAGATGCTGCGCTTTCCGCTCGCCGCCCTGGTCCGCTTCTGCCACAACCATGGCCTGCTTCAATTGACGAACCGGCCGCGCTGGTTCACGGTACCCGGCGGTGCGCGGCAGTATGTGAACCAGATGCTGCGCCCGGTGACCGACGCCCGGCTCAACACCCCGGTGCGCTCTGTGCGCCGCCTGCCGGCGGCCAGCGGCGAGGCGGGCGTGGTGGTGCAAACCGACGCTGGCAGCGAGCGTTTCGACGACGTGGTGCTGGCCTGCCACAGCGACCAGAGCCTGGCCCTGCTCGCCGACGCTAGCCCCGCCGAGCGCGAGTTGCTCGGCGCGGTCCGCTACCAGCCCAACCGCGCGGTGCTGCACACCGACACCCGCTTGCTGCCCGCGCGCAAACGCGCCTGGGCGGCGTGGAATTACGAGCGCGCCGATGGCCAGGCCCGGGGCGCAGCCGAAAGCGCAGCGGTCTGCCTGCACTACCTGCTCAACCGCCTGCAACCGCTGCCGTGGACCCGGCCGGTGATCGTCTCGCTGAACCCGGCACGGGCGCCGCGCGAGGACTGTGTGCACGCCGAGTTCAACTACGCCCACCCGGTGTTCGACCAGGCCGCGATCGACGCCCAAGCCCGCCTGCCCGAATTGCAAGGCCGCGCGCACACCTGGTTCTGCGGTGCCTGGACCGGCTACGGCTTTCATGAAGACGGCCTGAAATCGGGGCTGGCGCTGGTGCAGGCGCTGCGCGAACACGCCAGCCAAGCTGAGGCACGCAATGCCGCTTGAGCCGCACGCCCCGGCGCCGCACGCCCCGGTTGCGATGCTCGGCATCGGCCAGGTGCGCCATGCGCGCCTGCGCCCCGCGCCCCACCACTTCGAGGTGCCGACCTACTTCCTGATGTTGCCGATGCGCGCGCTGCGGGTGCGTGCCGAGCCGAGCCTCCAGCGCAACCGATTCGGCTGGCTCTCCTTTCATGACCGCGACCATGGCGACGGCCGCGGCGACTGCCTGGCCTGGCTCGAAGAGCTGCTGCAAACCGAGGGCATCGGCGACGCCGACGGCGAGGTGTGGCTGCACTGCTATCCGCGTGTGCTGGGCCACACCTTCAAGCCGGTGAGCTTCTGGTTCTGCCAGCGTGCCGACACCACGCTCGCAGCCGTGGTGGTGGAGGTCAACAACACCTTCGGCGAACGCCACTGCTACCTGCTCGCCGGCGCGGGCCTGGCCTGGGGGCAGGAACAGCGCGCACGCAAGGTCTTCCATGTTTCGCCGTTCTGCGCCGTCGGCGGCGACTACCGGTTTCGTTTCCTGCGCAGCGGCCCGGCCCCACGCGCCGGGTGCGACGGCGGCGCACGCGGCGGCTTCGCCGGCCCCGACGGCGGCGCTGCCGGGCCCCGCCTCGTAGCGCGCATCGAACACCACGACAGCGCCGGCCCACTGCTCCTGACCAGCATCGCCGGCACGCTGGCACCGCTGACCGCAGGCCGCATTCGCCGCGCGTTTTTCGGCCTGCCGCTGATGACGCTCGGTGTTGTCGCCCGCATCCGCTGGCATGCGCTGCGCCTGTGGGCCAAGCGTGTGCCCTTCTTCCGCAAGCCCGCTGCGCCACGCAGCTTCGTTACCCGCTGAAATGACCCACGGATCCAGCACCTTCGCCTCGGGCGGCCAAGCCAACGCCCCCGCCTCGGCGCCGGCCAGCGCACGCGCGGCGTTCGCGCTGCTGCGCCGGCTGCGTGTGGGCACGCTGCACCTGCAGCTACCCGACGGCCAGCACCTGCACTTCGGCAGCGGCGTCGACGGCGAACCCAAGGCCGCGATGCGCCTGCACAACTGGGGTGTGTGCGCCGCCGCGATGAAGTCGGGCGACATCGGCTTTGCCGAAAGCCATATCGCCGGCGACTGGAGCACGCCGGACCTGGTGGCCCTGCTCAAGCTTTTCATCGCCAACCGCGACGCGGTGCAAGCGGCGGTTTACGGCAGCTGGTGGGGCTCGCTGCTGTACCGCGCGCGGCACCTGTTCAACCGCAACTCCCGCAGCGGCAGCCGCAAGAACATCCACGCGCACTACGACATCGGCAACCCCTTCTATCGCCTCTGGCTCGACGAGACGATGAACTACTCGAGCGCGCTGTTCGAGGGCGACGCGCGGCGTTCGCTGCCCGAGGGCCAACATGCCAAGGTGCGGCGGGCGCTTTCCGAATGCGGCTTGCAGCGCGGCCAGCGGCTGCTCGAAATCGGCTGCGGCTGGGGGGCGCTGGCTGAAACGGCAGCGGCCGAGTTCGGCGCACAGGTCACCGGCGTGACGCTGTCGAGCGAGCAGCTCGCCTATGCACAGCAGCGGCTGGCGCGCCGGCAGCTCAACGCCGACCTGCGCTTGCAGGACTACCGCGAGATCGCCGACGCGCCGGATCACGCGCCTTACGACGCCGTCGTCTCGATCGAAATGTTCGAAGCGGTCGGGCGCGAGTACTGGCCCGGGTTTTTTGCCACCGTGCGCCGCTGCCTCAAGCCCGGCGGCCGCGCCTGCATCCAGACGATCACGATCCGCGACGACCTCTTCGAGCGCTATGTCCGCTCCACCGATTTCATCCAGCAGTACATCTTCCCCGGCGGCCTGCTGCCCAGCCGCAGCGCCTTCGTGGCCGCTGCGCAAGCCGCGGGCCTGCGCGTGGTGAACGAGCTGGCCTTCGGCGCCGACTACGCCCGCACCTTGGCGCTGTGGCGCGAGCGTTTCAACGCGCAGGACGCCGCGGTTCGTGCGCTCGGCTTCGACGCCCGCTTCATGCGCATCTGGGAGTTCTATCTCGGCTACTGCGAAGCGGCCTTCGCCACCGGCAACACCAACGTCATGCAGTTCACGCTGGAAAGCGATTGATCCGATGACCGGCAGCCGACTCGACACCCGATCCCGCGCAAGGCCCCGCACCCAACCAGGCATGCGGCGCCAGGCCCTGCGCCTGGGTCTCGTGCTGGTGTGGGGAGCGGCGCCGATATTGCGGGCGCTGGCCCAACCGGCCGTGCCGGCGGCGTCGCAGGACAAGGCGCCGCCCGAGATCGCCGCTGAGCTGCCCGGCGCCCGCCTGCAAGGCCGTGGCCGGCTGCGCTTCCTCGGCCTGCACATCTACGACATCCGGCTCTGGACCTTGGCGCCGCTGGCCGCAGGCGATGACGCCTCGCGGATGCCGCTCGCGCTCGAGCTCGAATACGCCCGCACGCTTCAGGGCGCCCTGATCGCCGAACGCTCGCTCACCGAGATGCGGCGTGTCGGCAGCTTCAGCGACAGCCAGGCTGAGCACTGGCAGGCGGCGATGACACGCCTGTTCCCCGACGTGAACCGCGGCGACCGCCTGAGCGGTGTGCAGCGCCCCGGCCAGTCCGCACGTTTCCATTTCAACGGCACGCCGCGCGGCGAGCTCGACGACGCCGAGTTCACGCGCCTGTTCTTCGGCATCTGGCTGTCGCCGCGCACCTCGGAGCCGGCGCTGCGACTGGCGCTGCTGGGCCTCGCATGAGCCCGCCCGGCCGCCCTAAAGGCGAGTACCGCGTGCGCAGCACGGAGGTTTCATGATGAGCCGATGGTCCGGACTCGCGGCCGCACCGGGCGGCGTCGATGCGGCGAGCGTGGCGCCGCGCAAACCTGGGCAGCCCCGCGAGCAGGTTTTCGAGCACGGCCCCGAAAGAGGTCTCGGACGGCGCCCATGGCAAGGCGGCTGGCGCGACGGCCTGCGCTATGGCGCACTCGGCTTGCCACTGGCCTTCGTCGCGCTGCCGCTGTATGTGGTGCTGCCGAACCACTACGCCACCAGCCTGGGCGTGCCGCTGGCCTGGCTCGGCGCATTGCTGCTCGTGGCGCGGCTGCTCGACGCGGTGGCCGACCCCTGGATCGGCCAGCTCAGCGACCGCTGGTTTGCGCATTCAAGCCGGCGCGTGATGACGGCCATGGTGTTCGCTGCGCTGCTCGCTGCGGGCGGGTTTCACGCGCTCTTCTTTCCGCCGGTGCAAGGCAGCGCCGCGTTGCTTGCCTGGTGCGGCGTGATGCTCGCGCTCACCTATCTGGCCTACAGCGTGCTCAGCGTGGCGCACCAGGCCTGGGGCGCACGCCTGGGCGGCGTTGCCGCGCAACGCGCACGCATCGTCGCCTGGCGCGAAGCCTTTGCACTTGTGGGCGTGCTGGTGGCCAGCGTGCTGCCGGCGCTGGCCGGGCTCGGCGCCAGCAGCGCCGTTTTCGCGCTCGGCCTGGTCTTGGGCCTCGGGTTGTTGTGGCGTGCACCGCAGGCCGCCTCGATGTCGCCGGCGCATCTTCCGGCCGGCCCACCGGCGGCCGGCGCCGCGCGCCGCTTCAACTCACTGGCGCCGCTGCCGCCAGCCCGGCCGCTGCACAACCCGGACTTCCGCCGCCTGCTGATCGTGTTCCTGGTCAACGGGGTGGCCAGCGCGGTGCCAGCCACCCTGGTGCTGTTTTTCATCCGCGACCGGCTTCAGGCGGCGAGTTTCGAGCCGCTGTTCCTGTTCAGCTATTTCGCCGCCGGCGCTTTGTCGATGCCCATGTGGTTGCGCCTGGTGGCGCGTGCCGGCCTGGCGCGCAGCTGGCTCGCCGGCATGCTGCTCGCGGTTGTCACCTTCATCGGCGCGGCGCTGCTCGGCGCGGGCGACGTGGCGGCGTTCACGCTGGTGTGCGTGGCCAGCGGCGTTGCGCTCGGCGCCGACCTCGCCCTGCCCGGCGCGCTGCTCGCCGGTGTGATCCAGCGCGCCGGGCAGGGTGGCCATGCCGAGGGCCGCTACTTCGGTTGGTGGAACTTTGCGATCAAGCTCAACCTGGCGCTCGCCGCCGGCATGGCGCTGCCGCTGCTGCAGGCCTTCGGCTACGCGCCCGGGGCACGCGAGGCACAGGCGCTGCAGGCGCTCACCGTGGCCTATTGCGTGCTGCCTTGTTTACTGAAGCTGCTGGCCGCGGCTTTGCTGTATGGACTTTGGATGCGCACTGCGCAGGAGGACTGATGAACCGCCGCACCACCACCTTTGCCCTGCTCGCCGCCACCATCGCCTCGGCACTCGCTGCCGGATGCGCCGCGCCGACGCCGAGCGACTACGCGCGCCAAACGCCCACGCTGGACCTGGCGCGCTACTTCAATGGCCCGCTCACCGCGCACGGCATCGTCACCGACCGCGCGGGCCAGGTGATACGCCGCTTCGTCGTGAAGATGAACGGCCGCTGGAGCGGCAACGAAGGTGTGCTCGACGAAGACTTCAGCTACAGCGACGGCAAGACGGAGAAGCGCATCTGGCGCCTCACCAAGTCCGCCGAGGGCCGCTACCGCGGGCGCGCCGACGACGTGGTCGGCGAAGCGCAGGGTCTGGCCGCCGGCAACGCGCTGCAATGGCGCTATACCTTGCGCGTGCCGGTCGACGGCCGCGTGGTCGAGGTCCAGTTCGACGACTGGATGTTCCTGATGGATGATCGTGTGATGCTCAACAAGGCCGTGATGAGCAAGTTCGGCATCCGCCTCGGCGAGGTCACGCTCGCGTTTCACAAACCATGAAGCGGGGCCCCGGCCGATGCCGCTGAACCCGCCGTTCAAGAGTTGGGCCGGGCGCACCGTGTGGCTGCTCGGCGCCTCCAGCGGCATCGGCCGCGCCACCGCGGAGAGGCTGCATGCACGCGGCGCGCAGGTGATCGTCTCGGCGCGCAACGCCGCAGCCCTCGCCGACTTCGTCAGCCGGCATCCGCGTAGCGACACGATCGTGCTGGACGCCAGCGACCGCGACGCGGTGCACGACGCGGCCCAACATATCGCAAACCTGTATGGCCGCATCGACCTGGCGCTGTATTGCGCCGGCACCTACAAGCCGATGCGCGCCACCGAGTTCGACCTGGATGAGGTGCTTCGCCACCACGGCGTGAACCTGGTCGGCGCGCTGCACCTGCTCGACGCGGTGTTGCCGCAGCTGCTGCGCCAGGCCGAAGCCGGGCAGGGCGCGCACCTGAGCTTTGTCTCCAGTGTGGCCGGCTATCGCGGCCTGCCCAATGCGCTGGCCTACGGGCCGACCAAGGCGGCGCTGATCAACCTGGCACAGACGCTGTACCTGGACCTCTCGCCCAAGGGCATCGGCGTCTCGCTGATCAACCCGGGTTTTGTGCAAACGCCGCTGACCGCGCAGAACAGGTTCACGATGCCGGCTTTGATCACGCCCGAACAGGCCGCCGACGAGATCGTGCGCGGCTGGGAGCGGGGCGAGTTCGAGATCCACTTTCCGAAACGCTTCACCCGAATGATGAAAGCTATGGCTCTCCTGCCCGACCGGCTGTATTTCGCGGCGGTGCGCCGCGCCACCGGCTTGTGACCTCGGCGCACGAGCGTGCCGCCGGGCCGCCGCGCTGCGACGACGCCCGCGTGGCGCGGGTGGTCGCGCTGTTCGAGTCGATCACGCCGGCGGACCTGCCGCGGCTCGGTGAGTTCTACACCGCGACCGCGCGTTTCAAGGACCCGTTCCACGATGTGCGTGGCGTCGCCGCGGTCCAGCAGGTGTTCGCGCACATGTTCAGCTCACTTCGCGAGCCGCGCTTCGTGGTGCACGACATCGTGGTGCAAGGGGACGGATGTTTCCTGACCTGGGACTTCCTCTTTCGCTTCAAGCGCTGGCCGAAGACGGCGCAGCGGGTGCACGGCGCGACGCACCTGCGCTTTGCCGCCGACGGCCGCATCGAGGCGCACCGCGACTACTGGGACGCCGCGGAGGAACTCTACGAGAAGCTGCCGCTGCTGGGCATGCTGATGCGCTGGCTCAAGGCCCGCGCGCGCCGGTAGCACGCGCCCGAGAAATTCAGCGCAGCCAGCCCTTGCGCCGGAAGTAGACGAAGGGCGCGGCCACCGAGGCCAGCATCAACACCAGCGCGAAGGGGTAGCCCCAGCGTGCGTCGAGTTCTGGCATGTGCTTGAAGTTCATGCCGTAGACGCTGGCGATCAGCGTCGGCGGCAGCAGCGCCACACTGGCCACCGAGAAGATCTTGATGATCTTGTTCTGGTTGATGTTGATGAAGCCGACCGTGGCGTCCATCAGGAAGTTGATCTTGTCGAACAGGAACGCGGTGTGGCTGTCCAGCGAGTCGATGTCGCGCAAGATCTGCCGCGCCTCCTCGAACTGCTCGGCGTTGAGCATGCGGCTGCGCATCATGAAGCTCAAGGCGCGGCGGGTGTCCATCACATTGCGGCGGATGCGGCCGTTCAGGTCCTCCTCCTTCGCGATCGCCGACAGCGCGTCGCCCGCGGCCGAATCGTCCACGTCCTTCTTCAGCACCCGCGCGCTCACCCGCTCCAGGCTGTCGTAGATGCCCTCCAGCGCGTCGGCCGAATATTCCGCGTCGGCGTCGTAGAGCTTGAGCAGCACGTCCTTGGCGTCGGCGATCAGTGCCGGCGTGCGCCGCGCGCGCATGCGCAGAAGGCGGAACACCGGCAGGTCTTCGTCATGGATCGAAAACAGCACACCACCATGCAGGATGAAGGCCACGCGCACGTTGCGCGGCGTCACGTCGTCGTCGATCAGGAAGTCCGAGCGGATGTGCAGCTGGCCGTCGTCGGCTTCGTAAAAGCGCGCCGACTCTTCGAGGTCTTCGTCGACCACGTTTTCGGGGATGAGCAGGCCGAAGCGGCTGGCGATCCAGCGCTTCTCTTCGGGCGTGGGCGCTTCGAGATCGACCCACACCGGCTTGGCCGGAAATTCGTCGACTCCCTCTTGCACCGGGCGGCCTTGCAGCTTGCCGCCTTCGAGCGTGAACACATTGAGCATGGCTGCTCTTTCTTCGGGCGGCGCGGCGCGCGTTGGGCGCTGCGCGGATGACTGGGGCCGGTACAACCGCCTCACCCCAGTCCGCCGCCGGGCCGCTCGGGCGGCCCGTGTCGTCGATCCGGCCCAGTGCGATGCAAGGGGCCGGTGCTGGAGCGGACGGTCACCGAGGGTGACTCTGGTCCAAGGATTTCTCCGCTGTGAAGGACCCGCGGATTATGGCATCGGGCCGGGCCGCCGAGGCCCGGAGCAAGCCTCGACAAGGCGGCTTGTCAGGCTCGGCATTCGGGTGCAAACTGGTTTTGGCACGGGCGCCATCCCGAGCCGCCATCAACGCTCTGCTACCGCACCCAGCGATCCCTGCAATCCTCCGAAAGGACGCCCCGATGAACCTCACGATCAGCGGCCATCACCTTGAAGTGACGCCTGCCCTGCGCGAATACGTACTCACGAAACTCGACCGGGTCACGCGCCACTTCGATCAAGTCGTCGATATCAATGTGCTGCTGACGGTTGAAAAGCTGAAGGAAAAGGAACGGCGGCAAAAGGCCGAGGTGACGCTGCATGTGAAGGGCCGCGACATCTTCGTCGAACAGTCCCATGAGGACCTCTATGCCGCGATCGACCAGTTGATGGACAAGCTGGACCGCCAGGTCTGCCGCCACAAGGACCGCCTGCAGGAACACCAGCACGCCACCGCCAAGCGGATGAACGCGACCACCTGAAACACGGGGCCTCCCGGCATCAAACAAAGCGGCCCGCGGGCCGCTTTGTTCATGGTGCCGCCGGTTCCGCGGGTCAGCGTGCTGCGGGCAGCCCCCTGGCGCGCGAGCATTCGCTCACTTTGCGCAGTGCAGCAAAAAGGCAACAACACCTGATCCGAGGGAGGCCAGCGCAACTTCAGCGAGGCTCGATTCCTATAATTCAACCGCTTGTCACAGTCGTGCGTTTGCAGGCTGTAGCGCCATCCCGCGGGGTCCCCTTCAATGAACCGTCTCGCCGCCATCCTTTCACCCGACAACGTGCGGGTGAACGTGGACGCCACCAGCAAGAAGCGCGCTTTCGAGCATGCCGGGCTTCTGTTCGAGAACCAGCACGCCATCGCCCGCGCCACCGTGTCGGACAACCTGTTCGCACGTGAGCGCCTCGGCTCCACCGGCCTGGGCCACGGCGTGGCGATTCCGCACGGGCGCATCAAGGGCCTCAAGAACCCGCTCGCCGCGGTGGTGCGGGTACAGCAGCCAATTCCCTTCGACGCCCCGGATGACGAAGCGGTGAGCCTGCTGATCTTCCTGCTCGTACCCGAGGCCGCTACCCAGCGGCACCTGGACATCCTCTCCGAAATCGCCGAAATGCTCTCCGACCGCGAGCTTCGTGAGCGCCTGAAATCCGACGCCGACGCGGCAACGCTGTACCAGCTGATCGCCGATTGGCAGCCGCTGAAGTCGGTGGCGTGATCCTCGTCGCGGCCCGCTCGCGATGAAGCCCTCCACCATCAGCGCCGAGGCGCTGTTCGAGGAACACCGCACCGCGCTGCGCTGGGCCTGGGTGGCGGGGCACGCGCACCCCGAACGCCACTTCGACGAAGCCGCGATCCGCGACGCCCGCTCCGCGGCCGACCTGATCGGCTACCTCAACTACATCCACCCCTACCGGGTGCAGATCGTCGGGCGGCGCGAGGTGGCCTACCTGGCCGCGTCGTCGCCGGAAGACCAGGAGCGGCGCATCTCGCGCTTGGTGGCGCTGGAGCCTCCGGCGATGATCGTTGCCGACGGCGAGGCGCCGCCGGACAAGCTGGTGGCGCTGTGCGACCGCGCCGACATCCCGCTCTTCGTTACCGCCGAGTCCGCCGGCCACACCATCGACGTAATGCGCGCCTACCTGGCGCAGCTGTTCGCCGAGCGCACCACGCGCCACGGCGTCTTCCTCGACATCCTCGGCATGGGCGTGCTGCTCACCGGCGAATCCGGCCTGGGCAAGAGCGAGCTCGGCCTGGAGTTGATCTCGCGCGGCCACGGCCTGGTGGCCGACGACGCGGTGGACCTCTACCGCACCTCGCAAACCGCGCTGGAGGGCCGCTGCCCTGAACTGCTGATGAACCTGCTTGAGGTGCGCGGCATCGGCCTGCTCGACATCAAGGCGATCTTTGGCGAGACCGCGGTGCGCCGCAAGATGCGCCTGAAGCTGATCGTGCACCTTGTGCGCAAGGAGACGCTGGAGCGCGAGTTCGAGCGCCTGCCTTACGAGCCGCTGTATGAGGAGATCCTCGACGTGCCGGTGCGCAAGTCGATCATCGCGGTGGACGCCGGCCGCAACCTGGCGGTACTGGTCGAGGCCGCGGTGCGCAACAGCATCCTGCAGCTGCGCGGCATCGACACCTACCAGGAGTTCATCCAGCGCCACCAGCGTGCGATGGAAAAAGGCGAGCCGCGCTAGACAAGATGGCTTCGTGAGCAAGGGTG